>PLFY01000161.1 GCA_003138365.1 Acidobacteriaceae bacterium | reverse complement strand
AATGAACCGCGGAGAGCTCCACCTTCCTAGGAAGGGTTCACCAGCGCATCACTCACGGCCCAGTGGGCCGGATTCTACCCTCTTGGGAGTACACTTGCCGCGGCGCGGTTTTGACCGGCTACGTGTTTCTTGGAGGGTAGATCGAAAAGATGAGCGAGAACGTTCAAGACCTTCATCGTCAGCAGAAGCTCTATTGGGACGAGATGTTTGAGTTGAAGGTGGCACTTTCATATATTCGCCTCTACAGAGACTCGGTCGGCAGATGGGTGACAGGGCTTGCGGCGCTAAAGGCAATCGCGTCCTGCGCAGGGATTGCAGCTTGGGTGATTTGGAAAGAGTATGCGTTTGTTTGGGGCGCGATCATTGCCGCTTCTCAGGTTGCGGACGCTCTGAAGGATGTTTTTCCCTTTGCCAAGAAGCATAAAGCTGCCTGCGAACACGCCGTGACGTTGGCCAACCTCTTTATCGACGTTCAATTGGAGTGGGAGAATGTTTTCTCCGGCCGATATACAGACGATGAGATCATGAAGCGGCTGCATCAGCTAAGGAAATTGCAACTCGACGCGGAGAACACAACTTTCCCGATGGGTTGGCGGAGCGGCATGTTCTGCTTGATCGCGCCAAAAAGGACGCCGCTGAGTATCTTGGGGTAACGTATGGTGTGGTGTAAACTAAGGATGGGGTGGAGTTCTATGGCGGGAAAAACGATGCTGGTTGAAAAGCAAACTTCAAATTCTGGAACCTTTGGGGAAAGTCTGATTATGCCGCGCGTGGTCAATCCTCTTCCCATGCCCGCAGGCGCAGCTGTCCCGGCGCGAGCTCCACAACCCCAGCCGACACCTGCCCAACCGGCTGCTGCGCTGTCAAGATAGGGACGCTTTCGGAGGCAGTCGCCCCGACGCCATGCACGCGTATTCTCCGTGCGGCGTTGTCCACGGCGCTCTGCTAGGCTGTCCTTTGTGCATCCAGTTCTCTTCCACATCGGAGCAATTCTCATTCCGTCTTACGGCGCGATGGCGGCGCTGGGCGTGTTGCTGGGGCTGTTTCTGGCGCAGCGAACGGCACGCATTGCGGGCGTAAATGCCGGGCACGTTTGGAATCTCTGCGTGGTGGGATTGTTCGCGGCCCTTGCGGGCCAGAGGCTGCTGCTGGTGCTCGTGAACTGGAACGACGTGCGCCGCCATCCCTCGTGGCTGCTGGGGCTGGCGATGATCCATCATCCGCTGCTGGGAGTCGCGGGCGCGATGGCGGGAGTGGGGACCGCTGTGCTATATGCGCGCTGGGTGCGGCTGCCGCTGTGGAGTACGGCCGATGCGCTGGCCGCGCCGCTGGCTTTGGGATTGGCCTTCGAGCAGGTGGGCGCGTTGCTGGCCGGGTCGGGGTACGGGACTGAAACCGGCGTGCGTTGGGCCGTGATCTACGCCAGTCCGCTGGCCGCGCGGTGGAGTGGGACGCCGCTGGGGATTCCGCTGCATCCGGTGCAGGCTTACGCGGCGCTCGGGTTTTTGACCCTCTCGATTTTGCTGCAAGTGGGTTTGCCGGCGAGGCGTCAACAAGGCGATGGGTCGGGGACAGGTTTGCTGGGAGCCGGCGTGGTGGTATTCATGACCGAGTTGTGGCGCGATCCCGAAGGGCGCGGCGCGCTGTTGGGCGGAGTGGTGAACGGGCCGCAGGCGGCGGCTGTGGTGCTGGTGATTGCAGGTGGGTTGATGCTGCTTGAGCGCAAAGGCAGGAGCAGGAAGAACGAGGCGCAGAATGGTTGAAGCCGGAAAACTTGAGGCCGGAGAATTTGAACGGCGCACCATCGATGTGCCCGCGGAAGCAGCAGGGCAGCGGCTCGATCAGTTTCTGGCTGCCCACCTCGAGGGCGTGAGCCGCTCGCGCGTGCAACTCCTCATGACCCAGGGCGATGTGCTGGTCAACGGCGAGCGGGAGAAGGCTTCTCAAAAGTTGCGGGGCGGGGAGCGAATCGCAATCACGGGCGAGCCGCATCCTGCTCCTCTGAAGGCAACGGCGGAAGACATTCCGCTGGACTTGATTTACGAGGACGCCGACCTGGCTGTGGTGAACAAACCGGCCGGCATGATGGTTCACGCCGGGTCGGGGCAGACTGAAGACGCGCGCAGCCGGGGCACGCTGGTGAACGCACTGCTTTACCGGTTCAAGGCTCTCTCATCGACAGGCGGGGAGCTGAGGCCCGGCATTGTGCACCGGCTGGACAAGGACACCAGCGGGCTGATTGTGGTGGCCAAGAACGACCGGGCGCACGCGGCGCTGGGCGAGATGTTTGCGAACCGCCAGATCAAGAAGACGTATATTGCTTTAGTCCAGGGGGCGGTGGAGCGGCAGAGGGGGACCATCAACGCAGGCGTGGGCCGCGATCCAACGCGGCGGACGCGCATGACCGCCAAGCCCCAGGACAACGCGCGCTCNNCACATGGCGTCGATTGGGCACCCGGTGGTTGGGGACACGCTCTACGGCGGCTCCGGGCAACTGACGGACCAGGTGGCCTCGCAGGCGGCGCAGTCCAAGGCGGCGCGGCGCAAGGCGGAGCCGGAAAGGCTGCGGCTGGGGCGGAATTTTCTTCACGCGGCGAGCCTTGAGTTTGCCCACCCTGCGACGGGAAAGCTCCTGAAACTGGAGGCGCCGCTGCCGGAGGAGTTGGAGCGCTTTCTGGGCCAGTTGGAAGCGGTCGCGAGTTCGCCCGTCCGGGGCTGACGTACCTGGAAGGATTCGGGGGCCTATTGGGGCGGATGCGAGGTCGCGGGTTCGATTGCTAAAATGGTGAAGCCATGATGAGAAATATGATCGGTCTCGTGCTTGCGGCTGCGTTTTCGGCGGCCGCACTGCCAGCACAGCAACCAGCCGCCGCTGCCGCCACACCGCAGGCTGGGCAGTCTGCACAAACACCTGCTTCGCAGCCGGCACAGGCTCCGGCTGCCCAGCAGACGCCGGCTCCGGCGGCCGACCAGGCGCCGGATGCGGGCGTGCCCACGGTCAGAATCAATGCCAACGAGGTCAGCCTGATCTTCACCGTCACGGATCGGCATGGGCACTACATTCCCAACTTGCAGCAGAGCGATTTTGCCCTGCTCGACGACCAGAAGGCCCCGGCGAAGGTGAACTCGTTCCACCAGCAGATCAATCTGCCCCTGCGCGTGGGGATCGTCATCGACGCGAGCACATCGATTCGCACCAGGTTTCAATTTGAGCAACAGTCGGCGTCGGAGTTTCTGATCCAGGTACTCAAGGCCAAGAGCGACCGCGCCTTCGTGATGGGGTTCGATGTAACGCCCACTGTGATGCAGGACTGGACCAACAATGTGGATGCGTTGGAGCGGGGGATCGACCGGCTGCGCCCCGGCGGCGGTACGGCGCTGTTCGATGCCATCTACACGGCCTGCCGCGACAAGCTGTTGGACGTTTCGCGCGGGCAGGAGCCGGTGCGCAAGGCGATGGTGCTGCTTTCCGACGGCGATGACAACCAGAGCCGCGTTCACCCGGACGAGGCGATCAAGGAGTGCGAGCGGGCGGAGACGATCATTTACGCCATCAGCACCAACTGGACGCCGAGCCGGGGCAAGGGCGATGAGGTGCTGACGCAGATGGCCGAGGCCACGGGAGGCCAGGTGTTCTTTCCGCCGTCGGTCGAGGAAGTTTCCAACAGCTTTCAATCGATCGAAGAAGAGCTGCGCAGCCAGTACGACTTGAACTATACGCCGGCCGACTTCAAAAATGACGGGGCATTTCGGCCCATTTATCTTTATTGCAACGACCGGCGTTACCAGGTACGAGCCAAGAAGGGGTACTTCGCGCCACGGCAGTAATGTTAGAGTTCTCAGGGAATGACGCAGCGGGTCGTGGAGTGCATTAGTAATCCGGGTTGGCCGTGTGTCCCGTTTCAAGACGGTTCCGCGGCCTTCAATCCCGATTTGACCTGCCTCAAGATTACCTTTCGTCTTGTCTCACACATCCCACCCCATGCGCGATGAAATAGAAGAGAGCGATTCCGAGAGTTCACCCATCGGATTGCCGGCGGGGTCCGTGTATGCGGTCCGTGGTTGGCCGCTGAGCAAATACGGGACGGAGAGATGGGAATCGGTGAAGCCGCGGAAGGACTATGCGGCCTGGGGGAGATGCGGTGATCCGGCAGGCGATCTCGTGCGACATCTGCGGAACGGAAAAGAAGCAGACGAACCACTGGTTTGTGGCCTATGACCAGAGCGGGGAACTGCGGGTAAGCGGGTGGAACTCGAGGAACCGTTTGCGGCCGGGGTCAAAGCATCTTTGCGGGCAGACCTGCCTGCACAAGCTGGTGGACGAATTCATGGCCAGGGCCTTGGCGGTTCGCCCACAGCCGTGCGCCGCGGAGGAGGCAGAGGTGGAGGCGTCCATTGCGGGCACCGATGCCAGCCTAATCTCGGATGCGGCATATTTGGATTCCGAGTCCTCCGCGCGGTTGATTACGCCGCCCGATCCAGTTTTGCCCGAGCAGCCTCCGTTCAGGCCACAGGCTGAACTGATCGCGCTGCCGAGAAGAGTGCAAGCCGGGGAGTCCGCGCCTGCGCCAGACGAGCCGCCCCGGTACGCGTCGCGCAACTGGCGTGCCGAAGCCTGGGACCGGGAGCGGGAGCGGACGCTACGCGCCGTCGAGCGGCGTCCGGGTATCATCGCCCGGCGCCGCTCCGGTTCTTAGAACCTGTCTAAGAAATGGAGGGGCCGCGCCCGCACGGAAACAGCGGGACGGCATCGCCAGAAAAGCGCCAGGCAGTGTGTGGGCAGCCGCCCCTGTTAACGCATGAGTACCCCCCCACCCCCACCCAGTCTCTGGGAACAAATTCCTTTTTTTCAATGAGTTAGGACATGGGTATCGCTCCAAATTCTTGATTCCACAGAAGTTATTTGCAGAATCTAGACATTAAAGGAGTTAGGCCGCTTTCGGAGTGCGTGAGATCCTTTTGCTCACCACGTTTGGCAGGAAATGCCCTATGCTCCCGCGCCTGCCGGTGCGCGGCTTCCGGCCATATTTTTCCACTCATGGAGCTTCCACCCTGCTATCGGGTTATCTACGCCGAACTCAATTGACATTATGCGCCGCAGGCACTTAATTGACTGCAAATCCTTGCGAAGCTTCCTTCACTCGTTTTTTGACAGATTCTTAGGCGGATTTGGCGTTGGTTTCCGCAGACGGCTTCTAGGTCCGTGACCGGATGAAGNNTTCATACGGCCAAAGAACTAGTCAGCCGCCGATTTGGCGTTAAACAACGCGAGCAGTCCGGCCTCGTCGAGAACTGGAACCTTGAGTTCAAGAGCTTTGTCGAGCTTGGAGCCGGCTTCTTCTCCAGCTACGACGTAGTTGGTCTTCTTGCTGACGGATCCAGCGGTCTTGCCGCCGGCGTCCTCGATTCTTCGCTTGGCCTCATCGCGGGTGAGCGTGGGCAGAGTGCCGGTGAGCACAAAGGTCAATCCCGCAAGCTGCCCACTCAACCGGTCTGTCCGCGTTTTTCGCTCCGCGGTCATATCCACCCCGGCGTCCTTCAGGGTCTGGATGAGTGCGAGATTGGCGGGCTGCACGAAGAACTCCAGAATGGCCTGGGAGATGCGCGGACCGACTTCCTCGACTCGCTCCAGTTCTTCGGTTGTTGCCGACCGTAGCGCGTCGATGGAGCCGAACTCCAGGGCCAGCAGCGCGGCGGTGCGTTCGCCAACAAAGCGAATGCCGAGGCCCATCAATACGCGGGCCAGTCCGGCTCTTTTGGAGCGATCTATTTCCACAAGCAGCGCCACCGCCGATTTTTCTGCAAATCGGTCGAGAGCGATCAGGTCCTCTTTTTTCAAGCTGTAGAGATCGGCGACGCTGTGCACCAGGCCACGATCGAGCAACTGTTGCACGACCGCTTCGCCGAGCCCTTCGATGTTCATGACGCTGCGGCGGCCAAAGTGGAGCAGGCTCTCGCGCAGCTTGGCGGGGCAGTTGGCGTTGACGCAGCGATAGTCCACCTCGCCCTCGACGCGGACGACCTCGCTGTGGCACTCGGGGCAAAGCACAGGAAAAACGAATGGGAGATTGCCGCGAGGATGATCGGCGTCTTCGACGACCTCGACCACTTTCGGAATCACGTCGCCGCCGCGCTCGACGCGGACCCAGTCGCCGATCAGCAGGCCGAGGCGCTCGATGAAGTCGGCATTGTGCAGGGTGGCGCGGCTGACGGTGGT
The DNA here is from genome assembly GCA_003138365.1 of Acidobacteriaceae bacterium. GTDB lineage: Bacteria > Acidobacteriota > Terriglobia > Terriglobales > Acidobacteriaceae > Telmatobacter. The sequence continues at coordinate 3,147 of PLFY01000161.1, read as the reverse complement.
GCCGCCGATGAAGACGGGCGTCAGCTCGGCGACGGGCGTGAGCTTGCCGGTGCGGCCCACCTGCACGGTGATGGCGTTGATTTGAGTGATGCCCGATTTGGCTGTGAACTTGTATGCAATGGCCCAGCGGGGGGCGCGGCCGGTGTAGCCGAGGCGAAGTTGCGTGGCGTGGGAGTCGACCTTGAGGACCACTCCGTCGATCTCGTAGCCGAGCGCGGCGCGCTCAGATTCGGCTTGATCGATGAAGCGGGACATCTCTTCGACGGAAGAAACGAGTTTGCGATGGGGGTTGACGCGGAAGCCAAGGGCGGCAAGCGCATCGAGAGTGGCGCGCTGACGCTGCGGCCAGTACTCGCCCTCGACCAGCAGGAAGTATGCAAAGAAGACGAGCCGGCGATTGGCAACGATACTCGGTTCAAGTGTGCGCAGGGTTCCGGCCGCTGCGTTGCGGGGGTTGACGGCGAGGGGCAATCCCTGCTGCTCGCGCTCCTCATTCAGGCGCTGGAACGCAGCTTCGGGCATGACTACCTCGCCACGGACTTCGAATCCCTGCGGGAGTCGGACCTTGTTGAGCGTCTCGGCCGAAATGGTGAGCGGGACGCTGCGGATGGTGCGGATGTTGGAGGTGACGTCCTCGCCGGTCTGGCCGTCGCCGCGGGTGATGCCACGGACGAGGCGTGCGCCGCCGGTTTCGGTTGCTTGATAGTGCAGGGCCACGCTCAGACCGTCGAGCTTGAGTTCGGCCATGTACTCGACCGGGAGCAGCCCTGCGAGTTCGCGCACACGACGGTCCCAGTCGGCCAGTTCTTCGCTGGAATAGGCGTTGTCCAGGCTGAGCATGGGGCGGGAGTGGCGCACCTTCTGGAAGCCCTCGGCAGGCTTGCCGCCGACACGCTGCGTGGGCGAGTCGGGCGTGAGTAGCTCAGGGTGCTCGGCCTCGATGCGCTTCAGCTCGTTCATCAGCGCGTCGTAGGCGGCGTCGGTAATCTCCGGCGCGTCCAAAACGTAATAAAAGTGGTCGTGGCGGCGAAGTTGGGAGCGCAACTCTGCGGCGCGGTGGGCCGGAGCCGAGTCTGGGTTGGTGGGTTCGCCCATGGGGTGAATTATAGGGGGCCGCAGGGCAGGATAGTATGGTTGGCAGGTCGCTCATGGAACCGATTACGCATTTTCTTACTGGAGCATGCATTGGCCGCGCGGGGCTGAACCGCAAGACGGCCTACGCGACGCTGGCCGCGGTGCTGGCGGCTGAGGCGGCGGACCTGGACGTGCTGTGGGGCCTTGCCGGGCCGGTGGAGGAGCTGAAGCACCATCGGGGAATTACGCATACTTTCATTGCCGTGCCGGTGGTGGCTGGGGCCGCGGTGGGGCTGGTGTGGCTGCTGGATCGCTGGGTGAAGAGGCGAAGGCGGCGCAGGCTGGCTTCGGGGCCGGCGCGACCTGCCCAAATGCAAGACCCAGGCGCTCCCATTCCAAGGCTTCCGCAGCGGGTGCATTGGGGCTGGCTCTACGGGACGGCGCTGATTGCGGCGCTGAGCCACTTGCTGCTGGATTGGACGAACAACTATGGGCTGCGGCCGTTTTTTCCCTTCAACCCACGCTGGTATGCGGGCAGCTTCATGTTTATCGCCGAGCCGGTGCTTTGGGCGTTGCTGCTGCTGGCGCTGATTGTGCCAGGGCTGCTGGGGCTGGTGGCTGGGGAGATTGGCGCGCGGCGGAAGGAGTTTCGCGGGCGGGGGTGGGCGATTTTTGCACTCGCCGGCACGATGGTGTTGTGGGGCTGGCGGTGGTCGGAGCACGGACGGGCTCAGTCGCTGGTGGAAAACACCCAGGTTGCAACGGCGCCGGTGACGCGCATGGCGATCGAGCCGTATCCGATCAGCCCGTTTCGCTGGCACGCGATTCTGGAGACGGCTGAGTTTTACCAGACTGCCGAAATCGACACCCGGACCGGAACAATCGACAGCGACCCGCAGCAGGATGTGCTGTTCAAGCCGGCGGTGACCGCGGCCACAGAGGCCGCGAAGCGGACGCCGCTGGGCCAGGTGTACCTGGACTGGGGAACGTGGGCGGTGGTGCGCGATGTGGGTCAGGCGCCGGTTGCCGGGATGGATGCGCCACAATTGCCGCCCAACAGGGCCTCGGATTGGACGACGGTCGAGTTCACAGATCTGCGGTTTGACTACTCCTATTTGGGCACGGGAAAGGCCAGTGGCCGTTCACCGCTCAACGGATGGGTTTATATCGTGGACGGGCGCGAGGATGCGGGCGAGGCGATGGGCGGCCGGGAACAGCATTAGGGCTGTTTTGCTTCGGGTGGAAAGATTTGTTTACCGCGTGAATCGTTTCAGGTTGACCGGGCGGGGCGTGGACCCCAGAATGAAGAGAGCCGTTGTTACCACCACCCCGTCGACGAAGACCTGTCGCCGGAACCCCGGTTCATCGCCGAAATGCTATCCCCCACTCTGGGACCGAGTCCCGGAAATCGAAGAGATTGAGGTTTTCATGCCCGCTTATCTGCTTTTGCTCGTAGCCGTGTTGAGCCGTTTGCTGCCCCATGCGGGTTGGATGAACTTTACCGCGGTGGGCGGCGCTCTGCTTTATTTTGGCGCGCGGCGCTCATGGCGGGAGATGCTTGCTCCGCTGGCCGTGCTGATGGCCACCGATTACTTCCTGACCGTCTATGTTTACCACTACGGCTTCCACTGGCTGGCGTACCTGCCCACCTGGGCGTGGTATGTAGCGGCGATGGCGCTGGGGCAGATTCTGCTGCGCAGCAGGACCACATTTGTGCGCGCGGGCGCGGCAACGCTGCTGGGGCCAACGTCGTTCTTTCTGGTGTCGAACTATGCGGTGTGGGCGAGCGGCTGGATGTATCCTCGGACGCTGGGCGGACTGAGCACCTGTTTCGTGGCAGCGTTGCCCTTCTATCGCAACGACCTGGTTTCGACGGCGATCGTTGTTGGCGTTGCGTTTGGGGTTCCGGTGCTGGTGCGGCGGCTGTCCGCGGGGCAGGCACAGGCGGCGTTGGCCGGGAAGTAGATTTCATGATTGCCCACCTGGCGGCAAATACAAAGACGCCGCGAGGGTGGGGCGCGCAGCCTTTGCAGCCTGAATAAAAAATCTAAAGATTAGGGCGCATTCGGGTTA
>PLFY01000094.1 GCA_003138365.1 Acidobacteriaceae bacterium | reverse complement strand
ACTGGCAGGTCAGGGCTTTAGAGCATTTTCAACTCAAGTGTTAACACGTCGGCCGTGCCCCATCCATTGTACGTCCTTTGCACAATGGGTGGGCGGGCTATGATGTCCATCTCGACGGTAAAGAGTTCCCCCGAACGGCCTCCCGTGCGGAAGGCCGTTTTATTGCCAGGTTTGCTCAATGCGTCCAGCAATCAGTCGCCTTCTTGCGCCTTGGGCAGCTTCTGCACCTTGCTGTGCTTGACGGAATAAGTGAAATACACGACCAGGCCGATGCCCAGCCAGATAAACAGACGAGCCCAGTTTTGCCAGCCTAGAGAGTACATCAAGTACCCGTTGGCGATGATGCCCAGGCCGGGGACAATCGGCAACCGCCCCCCGAAGAAAATCCCCGGAGTGCGGAATGGCCTTGGCTGGTCCGGCGCGGTAATGCGAAGCACGATGATCGATGTGCAGACCATAACAAAAGCCAGCAGTGTGCCAATGTTGACCATCTTGCCAATCTTGTCGATGGGAGTCACCGATCCCACGCAGGCAGCGAGTAGCCCGACAAGAATTGTGTTCTTCCAGGGGGTGTGGAACTTGTGATGGATCGCTGCGAAAAACTTCCTGGGCAAGAGGCCGTCCGAGGCCATCGCGTAGAGGACGCGGGTCTGGCCGATGAGCATCACCAGCATCACTGAAGTGAGCCCCGCCAGCGCGCCGCAGGTGATGATGTTCGAAGCCCAATGGATATTGTGATCGAGAAACGCGTAAGTGATGGGCGCTCCAATATTGACCAACTGCCAGGGCTCCATGCCAGTCAGCACGGCAGCCACGCCCACATAGAGCACGGTGCAGATGAACAGTGAGACGATGATGCCGATTGGCAGATCCCGCTGCGGATTTTTGGCCTCCTGCGCGGTGGTCGAAACGGCGTCAAAGCCAATGTAAGCGAAGAAGATATAGCCTGCCGCGCTACCAATGCCGGCGAACCCGAAGGGAGCGAAGCTATGCCAGTCATGTCCCCAGTTACTGGGATGCACGTAGTGTGAACCGAGGACCAGGACGAACAGCACGACGGAGACCTTGACCATCACAATCCCGGCATTGAACTTGGCGCTTTCCTTGATCCCTATGACAAGAATTGTGGTGATGGCCAGGGCAATCAGAAAGGCCGGCAGGTTGAAGCCAATCTCTGCACCGAACAGATGCGGCGGGCTCAGTAGCTGGTGGGCACGGTCGAGTAGAGACGCCGGGGGAGAAGCCATGATCGCCTGCAACGCATTGAGAAATCCCTGCGTGCCGGAGACGAGTTCAGGATGTGTCTTGGCCAGGAATTCGTGGGCAGCGGTATCTTTTGCCACTTCCATTCCTGTCCAATGGTCGTAGCTTATCCAGAGCGGCAATTTGATGCCGAACATCTTGAGGAACTCAGCGAAATAGGAAGACCATCCGGAACTGACCGTGCTGGCTCCCATTGCATACTCCAGCGTCAGATCCCATCCGATGATCCAGGCAAAGATCTCGCCCAGGGTGGCGTAAGCATAGGTGTAAGCTGAACCCGCCAGCGGAATCATGGCGGCAAACTCGGCGTAGCAGAGCCCCGCGAATGCACATCCCAGTCCCGACAAGACAAAGGACAACATCAGTCCAGGCCCGGCATAGTGCGCGCCCAATCCCGCCATCACAAAGATGCCTGCCCCGATCACAGCGCCCACGCCCAGCGCAGTCAGCGAGACCGGCCCCAGAGCGCGCTCCAGATGTTCTTCCCCTTCTTCCTTGGCTTCCGAGACAATCTGGCTCAGCGGTTTCCTCTTTAAAAGATTTGCCATGCGTGTGGGCTACTCCTTTGTGCGCGGATGGGGAATCGGCTGTTTGTTTCTTGAGGACCAGAAGAGATAAACGGGAATGCCCAGCAGCACCAAAACCAGGCCAGGCCACGTGTACTGGGGCTTGTATCGCAATAATACGACACAGATCCATGACGCCAATACAACATAGACTGCCGGCAGCACCGGATACCCAAACGCTTTGTAGGGCCGCGGCGCGTCCGGCCGCTTGAAGCGCAGAACAAACAGGCCAACGATGGTGAGGATGTAAAACACCAGCACCGCGAAGATGATGTAATCCAGCAACTGGCTATAAGACCCTGAGATACACAGAACGGTAGCCCAGGCTGCCTGCACCAGCAGTCCCGCGGCCGGAGTCTTGAAGCGCGGGTGCAGCTTGCCCACAGATTTGAAGAACAGCCCGTCGCGGCTCATGGAATAGTAGACGCGCGCCCCGGCCAGCGTCATTCCGTTGGCACATCCAAACGTCGACACCAGGATGGCCGCCGCCATCAGCCACGCGCCTCCGGAGTGAAATATCTGTTCCAGAACTGCCGTGCCCACGCGGTCCTCGGCTGCATATTGCACCCCCCGCGTCAGCACCGTAGCCCCGTTTGCGTCCCCATGCATGGGCAACACCAGGATGTAACCCAGCGACACCAGAAAGTACACCGTGAGCACAAACCCGGTGCCCAGCACCAGCGAGAGCGGGATATTGCGCTTGGGATTCTTCACCTCGCCGGCGGTAAACGTAATGTTGTTCCACGCGTCGGCGGAGAACAGCGACCCAACCTGCACCACAGCCAGAATCACCAGCAGATTCACCAGCACGATAGGACCGCCGATGCCCACCTGCACGGGATGCAGCGAGCTCCAGCCGGCATTCTTCCAGAACTGGCTCCAACCCGGCCCAAAGTTCGCATTCCAAGCCGTGGCATTGCGCCCGATTGTGAACGCAAGCAGTATCAGCGCCGCCAGAGAAAGCGCCTTCGCCGTGGTGAAGACATTCTGGATCAGCGCGCCCAGCCTCACGCCAAAGATATTTACCACGGCCAGAAACACGACGATGAAAATCGCCGTGAGGTTGGCTGTGCTGACCCCGATCTCCATGTTGCCCAGCACCATGGGTCCAACCTTGAGCGCGGGAACATGGGCGATGTGCCACAGCCAGTGGGTCGTCGAGATGGCGGGGAAAAAGACGCCGAGAAACTTGCCGAAGGCAACGCACACCGCGGCGATGGTCCCCGTCTGGATGACCAGGAAGAGCGTCCATCCGTAAAGAAAGCCCCACAATGGCCCCAGCGACTCACGCAGGTAAACATACTGACCGCCTGCCTTGGGCATCATGGCCGCCAGCTCGCCATAGCTCAGCGCGGCGATGATGGTGAGAATGGCCGTAACCACCCAGGCCCCAAGGTAAAGAGCGGGAGAGTTCGTGCCCCTGGCGATATCCGCATCCACGATGAAGATGCCGGACCCGATCATGGATCCGATCACCAGCGCGGTTGAGCTGAAAAGGCCAAGGCTCTGCACCAACCGGGGAGCGTTGGAGGAATCTGCGGCCTCGGAATCGGGGATATTTCCTGGAGTCGTCACCTAAACAAAGTTTTAGCCGATTTTCGTGCGGATGTCTTTAGTTTTCTTGAATTTCATGAGTTTGCCTCTGTTTGGGCTCCAACTGCCGGAAGGTTCCATCGAATTGCCAGGCCCCACGATCTGGGTGCCCCACCCGCGCCACGTCTTTCTTTGTCGCTAGTGGTGTCCGCCCCACAGATGGTCGTTTATGTTTTGAAAGGGCACGACTTCAGTCGTGCCGTAAACGGCCTAAAACGAGCTGGGCTTTAGCCCCTGAGGGAAGCTTCTTGTATGAATTCAACCCATTTACGGACATCGGTAAATGATGCCATTTGCGGCGGACACCACAAGCATGGGAGACCATTCCCCGCCCTGGGCCGCACTCAGCCCAGTTCGGCTACCCATCTGCGATACTCGCCCGCCGGGTCCGGCTGGCGAAAGATCGCCCCGGCGACGGCCAGAATCGTGGCTCCGGCGACCCGTGCCTCAACCGCCGTGGCCAGCGTGATCCCGCCCACGGCCACCAGCACCGGCCCCGGTCCTGCCTGTGTGCGCAACCGCCGTACGCCCTCGATACCAATCGGCTGCTTCGATGTCTGCTTCGTCCGGGTCGGAAAAACCGGGCCAATGGAAAAGTAGTCTGCCGAAGTTTGCAGAATCCCTGGAACCAGCGCCTCGCTGCCCCCGAAGGTGCCCACGATCCGGTCCGGCCCCAGCAGACGCCTGGCTGCGGCTGGCGTCAGGTCGCCGGCATCCACATGCACTCCGTCAAATCCAAATTGTTCAACCAGATCCGCCCGATCATCGATAATCAGCTTCACCTGACCTGCGGGAAGCGCGGCACGCAGAACCTCCGCATCGGCCTTCAGCTCGTCGTCGGCCCCTGTCTTGTTGCGGTACTCCAGTAGCGTCACACCAGCCTCAGCCAGCGACCCTCCCAACCTGCGCAGAAACTCCTCGCGTCCAGTCGGCGGAATCATCGAAGCATCCAGAATCGGGTAAATCTTCGGAAATGAATTGGACATGGAACAAGGGTAGTGGAATGGGCTGTCAGTTGTCAGTGACCAAAGCAGTGGTCAGTGATCAGTGGTCAGTGGTCAAAACCCCGAGGCGCCCAACCAGCCCTGAATTCTCCCGCCAAGACCCACTAAACGTGCATGCTGCAAACTGACCACTGTTCACTGTTCACTGTTCACTGTTCACTGTTCACTGTTCACTGACCACTGACCACTGCTTTCTACATCGTGTCCGCTGACGGCCCATACATCCCGGGAATCGGCTTGTCGAGCAGGCGCAGGTAAACACCCAACTGAGCCCGGTGGTGAATCAGGTGGTTGAGAACCCAGTTGCGCCAGACCTCATACTTGGATTCGTCAATCCAGGCCTGGCCGCCAGCCACAAACTTCCAATTGTCGTCCCACTTCTCCGCCGGAAAGATGGCCAGCGCCTTCTTAGCCTCGGCGACCCCCTGGTCATACTTTTCCAGCAGAGCTTCCTTGGAAGCGGGAATGTAAGGCTCGAACTTGTGATCCGGGGGAAACTCCAGCTTGTCGGTCGTCAGCGTGGAGATCGCCCACTCCCCGGTTGTATCGGACACATGCCCGGCCAACCGGCCCAGGCTCATGGATTTGGGGTGCGGTTTATAGGTGAAATCAGCATCGGCCGGAATCGCCTCAAGCATCTTGCGCGTATTGGCGGTCTCGCGGTCGTATTCGGCAATCAGTTCCTTTTGAAAGTCCATCGTGCAACCTCCTATGTTGCGACCTAAGCATAACTCAACTCCGCACAAAAGGCGAACAACAAGCGATAATATTTACGAGAATTAATCTCCGGCCATATACGAGGCCAAGCCTGAGCGACCAAACGACTTCAATGCCACACTCAGCGCGGCAGCGCAAACGCAACATACGCTCCGCCAACCGGACCCTTCGGGTCGCGCCCGCCACTGGCCGCGATCACCACGTACTGCCGTCCATCGATCATGTAGGTCGAGGGCGTAGCGACTCCCGCATACGGAAGTTCCGTCTCCCAAAGCAACTCCCCGCTCCGGCTGTTGAAGGCGCGGAATTTGCGGTCATAGACCGTGGCTCCAATGAACACCACACCGCCAGCCGTGACAATCGGGCCTCCGTAGCTCTCCGAACCCGTGTTCTTCAGCCCATCGCGAGCCAGGTCGGGGTATTCGCCCAGCGGTATCTTCCACAGGTACTTGCCTGTTTTCAGGTCGATGGCGTTGAGCGTTCCCCAGGGCGGCGCGATGGCGGGATAGCCGTCGGGGTCGAGAAACTTGCGATAGCCGGTGAAGGTGTAATCCTCGGATTCTCTCCCCATCGCATGTGCAGCGGATTGAGCGCGAGGATCCACTCCCAAATACAGCAGCAGCGCCTCAAGCTCCGGTCCTTGCAGCTCCGGCGTGGCCGCCATGTTGCCTCTGCCTTTGTGGATGATCTCGGTGACCTGGGCCGCCGAGAGCCGCCTATCCAATCCGATAAGCATGGGGAACGACGGTGGGACTCCCTCCAGATGTTCCCCATGGCAGGCGGCGCACTGGTTCCGGTAAACAGCCGCCCCGCCGGGGTTCGTGGATGACGGCCCTGCCGATGCCGGCGCTGGCACTGTTCCCAATTCTTTCCCTGCTCCATTTAGAGCTTCCGTCTGACCGTCCGTGCGCAAGTAATCCAGTAACGCGGCAAGCCTCGTCTCTTCAATGTTGGGAAAAGAAGGCATTCGGCCCGTACCCTGCCTGATCGCCTCCGTGATCTTCTCCGCGGTCAAGCGCTTCCCCACATCAATGAGGGACGGAAACGCAGGCGGCGCTCCGGCACGGTTCAAGCCATGACAGAGTGCGCACTCGTCCTGGTAAATCCGAGCCCCCTTGCTTGCGCCTTGTGTGGCAACCGCCAGGCCGCCGGTCCAGGCCATTTCCGTAGCGTTCACATACAGGATGTTCGTCGCAAGGTCGATTGCCGGTCCGCCCCACTCTGCCCCGCCGTCGAAGCCTGGGAAAATCACAGTCTGTTTGCCCACGGCAAAGGGAACAAACTGCCCGTCGCTCGTGAAGGTGCGAAACTCCTTCACGGCCCAGGCGTGCGCCTCGGGGGTGCGCGCAGTGAGCATCTCTTCAGTCAATCGCTGCCGCGCAAAAGGCTCAGGCAAATCCGGTGCGGGCTGGGTGAGCGAGGCTACCTCACCAGGCACGGTGCTTGCCGGATACGGGTGCTCATGAATGGGAAAGAGCGGCTGCCCTGTGACCCGGTCAAAGAGATAGAGGTAGCCCTGCTTGGTGGTCTGCGCCAAAGCCTCCACGATAGCTCCGTCGCGCTTGAGGGTGAACAGCGCGGGAGGCGAAGGGAAATCCCGGTCCCAGATGTCGTGATGCACACCCTGAAAATGCCACAAAAGCTTCCCCGTCTCCGCGTCAAGCGCAAGCAGCGTATTCGCATAGAGATCGTTTCCCACGCGGTCTCCACCATAGAAGTCGAAGACCGCCGAGCCTGTAGGCACATAAACAATGCCCCGCTTCACGTCCAGCGCCATCCCCGCCCAGTTGTTGGCTGCGCCCGCGGTCTTCCACGCCTCCGCCGGCCATGTCTCATAGCCCGGCTCGCCTGGGCGCGGAATGGTATGGAAGCTCCAACGCATCTTGCCGGTGCGCAGGTCAAATGCACGCACATCCCCCGGCGGAGCCGGATGGGTCTCCGGGTTGCGTCCACCCACAATAATCAGGTCCTTGTAGACGATCCCCGGCGTGGTCAGCGCGATCGACTGCTGTTCAAAGTCCCCGCGCAGTTGCTTGCGCAAGTCAATCCGCCCCGACTCGCCAAATTGAGCCACCGGTTTCCCCGTTGCCGCGTCCAGGCAATAGAGAAAGTTCATCACTCCGGCAAGGATGCGGCCCTGCTTGCCGTCGGTCCAATACGCCATGCCGCGCGTCGGCTGGGTGCCGCGAATGCCGGAGTCGAACTTCCACTTCAGCTTGCCGGTGGCTGCGTCCAATGCAACCACTTTCTGCGTCGGCGTGTACGCGTAAAGCGTCCGGCCCACGATCAGCGGATTGTCCTCGAGGCCGCCCTTTTCGCCGGTATCGAAGGTCCAGGCCGCCTTGAGAAGGTTGACGTTGGTTCGATTGATTTGGGTCAGCCTGGAGTAGTGGTCGCCATCTGCGCCGCCATTGTAGACAGGCCAGCCCGTCGAGCTCTGCCCCGCGCAAAACCCGCATAGCAACAACGCCAGAAGGGATTGAACTGCGACGAAACGATGCCGTGGGTTCAAGATTGTCCCTCGTTGCGATTCCCTGCGTTTGAACGGTCTCATGAATCAGTGGTTTTGGCTGATTCCGCCTTCTCGGCCAGGAATCGCTCCATGAACTTGGTGTCGAACTCTCCGGCGCGAAAGCCAGGATCCGCAAAGATCCCCTGATGCATTGAAACAGAGGTCTCGATTCCCTGCACCACAAACTGGCTCAGCGCGCGCTCCATCTTGGCGATGGCCTCGGCGCGGTCTACCCCGTGAACGATGAGCTTGGCAATCAAAGAATCGTAGTAGGGAGGGACCACGCCCTCAGCGTACTGTGCCGTATCCACGCGCACACCATTGCCGCCTGGCACGTTAAACGCAGTGATCTTGCCCGCCGAAGGGGTAAACTTCTCGGGGTGCTCGGCGTTGATCCGGCACTCGATGGCGTGGCCGCGGATCTCAAGCTTGCGCGGCAGAATAGCGTCCAGCCGTTCCCCATCGGCGATGCGCAACTGCGCCTTCACCAGGTCGACGCCGGTGATCGCCTCGGTGATGGGGTGCTCTACCTGAATGCGGGTATTCATCTCGATGAAGTAGAGTTGCCTGTCCTCATCCATCAAGAACTCGACGGTCCCGGCGTTCTGATAGCCGATATCTGTCAAGCAGCGGCACAAAGTGCGCCCCAGTTCTTCGCGCAGCCGGGGCGTCACCTGCAGCGATGGAGCTTCTTCGATGAGCTTCTGATGGCGCCGCTGGATGGAACACTCTCGCTCAAAGAGACTTGCCACATTGCCGTGCTCATCTGCCAGCACCTGGAACTCGATATGGCGCGGCTGCTCAATGAACTTCTCCATGTACAATTCGCCATTGCCGAACGCATTGGCCGCCTCGGCGGTTGCCGCGTGAAAAAGATTGGGCAGTTCCTCGGCGTTGCGCACGATTCTCATGCCCCGCCCGCCACCGCCGGCCTTGGCCTTGAGGATGACCGGGTAGCCCACTTTCTTTGCCCAGTCCTGCGCTTCCTCGGTCGTGCCAATCACGCCATCGGAGCCGGGCAGAATGGGCACCTTCGCCTTCTTCATCGCCTGGCGCGCCTTTTCCTTTTCCCCCATCAACCGCGTTACCTCAGGCGGAGGACCGATGAACTTGATGTTGGAGGCGCGGCAGACTTCGGCAAAGTTCGCGTTCTCGCTCAGCAAGCCATAGCCCGGATGGATCGCGTCCACATCCGCGATCTCCGCCGCGGAAATCACCGCGGGTACGTTCAGATAGCTGTCCGCCAGGCGTGGGGGGCCGATGCAGATGGCTTCATCGGCAAATCGGACGTGCAACGAGTTGCGGTCGGCCTCGCTGTAGACGGCGACCGTGCGGATGCCGAGTTCCCGGCAGGCGTTCAGAATCCGCAGCGCGATCTCGCCACGATTTGCAATCAGTACCTTACGAAACATTCAGGACCCTTTGAGCGAAGTTAGCGGAGATAGCGCGGTTAGCGGAGTTAAAGGCATTCGGAGAATGGGCAAGATCGTAGAAATCGAATACATCGCCCACCTCCTCCGGCGTTTGAGATACAGAAGCAAAGATAAGTCGGTTGGCCAATCTAACTCCGCTCACCAAGCTAACTCAGCTCGTCTCCCCTACCCCAGCCGGACAGAAAACAGGGGCTGCCCAAACTCGATGGGCTGGCCGTTGGAACAAAAGCACTTGACGATCTCGCCAGTGGCGTCGGATTCGATCTCGTTCATCAGCTTCATGGCTTCGACAATGCAGATCACCTGCCCCTTGTCCACATGCTCGCCGGGGGAGACGAAGGGCGAGGCGCCCGGCGAAGGCGAGCCGTAGTAAGTGCCGACAATGGGCGACTTGACCAGGTGCAGCCCCGCATCCGGATCCACCGGAGCTTCTTCGGCCACCGGAGATGCGGCGGGGATCGGGGCTGTTGCCTGAGACGAGCCTGCCCGGGTGCTGGCCAATAAGTTCGCCAGTTCCGACAATCCGGTTTGCGAGCCCTGGGCCTGATCGAACTTGAGCCGGACACTTGATTCGCCCCGGTTCAACTCGAATTCAGCAACCTTGTTTTCCTTCAGGAAGTCGATCAGTTGTTGCAGTTCCTGAATATCTTCTGGATTCAGTGGATTCATTCGTTCCTTAACTCTCCCTCATCTTGCCGGGACGAGCGGTTTCAAAGTTCAATCAGGGCCTTGGGTGCGGGAGTCAGTACCCGCCCTCCGGTTCTTGTTACAGCCACCATATCCTCGATACGGATTCCATACTGTCCCGCCAGATAGATACCAGGCTCGATCGTCACAACCATGCCGGCCAGCAGCCTGGTTGTCTGCCCGGCGCCAATACGCGGCGACTCATGAATCTCCAGGCCCACGCCATGGCCGGTGGAGTGGGTGAAAGCCTGTGCTAAACCCGCCCTGCGCAACACCCCGCGTGCGGCCTCATCCACTTCCCCGCAACTTGCCCCCGGACCCACCGCGGACACCCCAGCCTCTTGAGCCCAAAGCACTGCGTGGTATGCATTCCGCTCCTTGGCCCTGGGCTTTCCCAGGTACACGGTTCGCGTCATATCCGAGCAGTAACCATTGAGGATAACACCGAAGTCGAGCGTCAGGAAGCCTCTCCGAGGCAGCGGGGCACTCGTGGCGCGTCCATGCGGCAACGCCGAACGCACACCCGAGGCGACGATGGTCTCAAACGACATCCCCTCGGCGCCCAGAAGCCGGGCCCTGTATTCAAGTTCCGCGGCCACTTCAATCTCCGCCATCCCCGGCCGGATGAACCCCAGGATGTGTTCAAACAGCTTGCAGCCCACCAGCGCAGCCTCGCTCATCAGCGCCAGTTCGTCTTCGTCCTTCACTTGGCGCAGCGGCTCAATCAGGGGCGCCGCCAATGCGGTCAGAAAGCCTCGCCGTAGCCGGGAAGGCAACGCGGCCCTCCAGCGGGTCAGGTCGGCCACACTGGTCCGTGCGGGGTCAAATCCAGCACAATCCACGCCCGGTTGCGCGGCCAGCCACTCCACGGCAGCCACCGCCGGCGCGCCAGAGATGATCCTGACCTTCGCGGCCTGAACCTCATCAGCGGCCTGCGAAGTATACCGGCCATCGGTAAACAGGCTAGCTGCCCGCCTGGTCACCGCCAGCGCGGCGCTCGACCCTGTAAATCCACACAGATAGCGCAGATCGGGCAGGTGCGTAACCACGAGCCCCGAAAGCCCGGCTCCAGTCAAGCGGCGGCGCAATTGCCCGATGCGGCGGAAGTGGTCCACTGGGAAAGGATAACAGGGGTCAGAGATCAGAAGGGCGCGGCGGCTCAATGGCTTTGCCGATGAGCGCAGCAAATGCAGCATTTTTCCCAAAACTGTGACTTTCAATAGATGCTTCATACATCTGCCCGCGAGAAACGCGAATCCAGTTGATGCGGTAGCTGGCCTTAGCAGCCAGCTGCCGGATGAACTCGCGTTGCGTGCGTCCGTTACCTTCTCTAAACGGATGGATCGAGTTCAATTCGCCGAGATAGTACCCCGCGCGGCTGGCGAAGGCATCGACATCCAAGCCTCTCAGATGTTTTTCCGCAGCCAATTCCGAAAAGGTGCTATCGAGGTTCTGTTCCATGAATTGAACCACCGCAAACGGATATGACGCTAGACGGTTCATATTGACTTGGCGGAACTGCCCAGCCCATGGATAGATGTTCTGGAATATGCGGCGATGAATCTCTTTGAGATGGGCGCTGTCAAAGTTGCCCTCTACGGGATCGGCCGACATTTTGACGAGCGCTTCCGCAGCCTCGGCGGCCTCGAACCTGTCTAATTTAGCTTGCGTTGTAAAGCCGGGCACATTCCTCAGAATCCCATGTAGGTAATCGAAATGCGGGTCAATACCTGGGGAGCCACTGGACATTGGATTTCAGATGATCGCGGCGGTGTACTCGTGCATCAGGCGACTCATTTCGTCAAGACGAATTTCGCCCTGAGCGTATTGCTCCAGTATCCGATTGGGAACCGCATCGATTTTCATGTTCTCGATCCGCAAGGTGCCGATTGCGTTTTCAACTGCAAGGCGACGATCATCCAGCTCTGCTGAATTAGGTGTAATGACGGGAGCAATTCCAACAGTCACGCCGTCCCCTTTCATTGTTCATTTTATCAAATTTGTTGGCGATGCCCTCGGTCTTTTGTTCCCTGTTCCCTACTCCCTGTTCCCTATTCCCTGTTCCCTGCCTTACAACGCCGGCCGCACCGGCTTCTTCATCCCCGGATCGATCTCCGCCTCCGCCGCGTGGAGGTCAGACTGCCGATCCATCCACTCGTCCAGACGCGACCGCTTGAAGCGCCAGCGATTGCCCAGCTTGAAAGCAGGCACAAAGCCCTCCGATGCATATTTGTAAAGAGTATCGGGGGAGATGCCCAAATAGTCGGAGGCCTGGCGAATGTCCATCACCTCGCGCACCTCGGGGACCAGCAGGTTGGAACGAGCCGCAGCATTGCGCATGGTTGCCTCCTCGAAATAGAACTGCCTAAGGGATATTCCGGCTACGCTGCCGGTAATCTTGTATATAACGCGGTTTCACCCACAATTTCAAGGATTTTCAGGGAGTTAAAGGAAATTCATAGACTTTCCGCTTCCCTGTCAGAAAGCCCACCGGTCGGTATTCGGCCAGCAAACCCAGCCGGTAGGGTCTCAGCATACTCCAGGCCCAATCCATTGGGCTGTTGGAACGGATGGTGCGGTCAGATGGGGATGATCGGGTTGCGGAACAACGGAAATGCCAGTTGCTTAAAAGCGCACTGCCTCACAGGCTGCGGAAACCCCCGGCTTTGTCAGGACGCGGCTTCACATGCTGCGGAAAAACTCGTTCGGGCGGTAAGCCGGGACTTTAGTCCCGGTATAGGTGCAGCAGAATCAACGCGGGCTTTACAGGCTGCGGAAAAACTCGTTCGGGCGGTAGGCCGGGACTTTAGTCCCGGTATAGATGCAGCAGAATCAACGCGGGCTTTACAGGCTGCGGAAAAACTCGTTCGGGCGGTAGGCCAGGGATTTATCCCTGGTATAAGATCAACAGAATCAATACGGGCTTTAGCCCCTGAGGTATGCTTTTTGCCGCTTTTGACCCGGAACAGGCCTTTTTCCGCAGCCTGTTTAGCCACTGAGGTACGCTTTTCGGGCCCCTTGCCCAGAATCAGCCCTTTTCCCGCAGCCTGTTAAGCCGCCGAGTGGATGCAAACAGCCCCAAACCGATTCCACTAAGGACTGAATCCCGTCCCCTTCACTTCAAACCGGCTTTTCTGCGTGGCCTTACATCGCCTTGCGCCACCATACTGTCGGTTCGTAGCTCAGGAATTTGGTCCTTTCGCCGCGCGACAGGTAGAAATCCAGAACATCGTCCTTGTGAAAGACGGAGCACTCCGGCCAGGAAGAGTCCTTCTCAAGATGGGTTGCTTTCTGATGGTTATCCACGAACGTGATCTCTTCGGGAGAACACTGCACCACCTGCTGGGCCTTGAGCGAGAACGCCGTCCCCGGAGGCGGCTTCGGAGGCACTTGGTTCGCGATCTTCGTCAGCAGCAAGATGAGAAGGAATAAGGCTGCAAAGACGGCAATTTTCTTCATGATCAAAGAAGACCCTGGTAGTGGGACAACGCCCTAGTTCTGGTCGTCGCGACGGTGCAGCGTCGGTGGGCCATCGTCGGTCGTACTCGATGTGCTATTGCCACTCCCAGTAGTTGATGGACTCGACGGACTGGTTGGGTCGCTAGACCCCGTGCTCGCACGCCGCAACGACGGCTTCTGCCCAGCCTTCGAGTCGGTCAGGCGGCGCTTGTTTTCAATCCGCGCAAGCCGGGCCTTGATATCGTCGAACTCCGAGGTGGTCACCGTGTACTCGTCCCTGGGAGGCAGGATGCGGGCAATCTCTTCCTGGGAGTGCAAAATGCGATCCGGGGTCTGCGGGTGGTCCGCAAAGGCCTTTTCCACCATCCCGGGCTTCCGCTTCTCCAGCGCCTGAACCTTCTCAAAGAAGCTGATGAAGGCCTGTGGATCGTAGCCCGCCCGGTACATGTATTGCACGCCAAGGTAGTCGGCCTGGGCCTCGAACTCGCGCGAGAAGTGCAGGAAGGTCATTGGTACGGCTAGCGAAGCTGCCTCGTAAATTCCATACCCCGTCCAGCCGCCGATAAAGATAAGCGGAATCGTGCTCAACTGGGCATAGTTCATGCGGGTCTGCTCACGCACCGCATGATGTGCGCACACGTGGGCGGTCTCATGCGCCATCACCCCGGCCAGTTCCGCCTCTTCATCCGCGTTCAAAATCAACCCCGAGTTCACGTAGAAGAAGCCGCCCGGCAGCGCCATGGCGTTGATCACGTCTGAATCGATGATCTTGATCGTAAACGGAACCTTGCAATCGGAATTCTTTACGATGTTCTGGCCCACCCGATTCACGTACTCAACCACCACCGGGTCGGTGATGAACTTTGTGCTCTTCTCGATCTCCGAAGCGTACATCTTGCCCATTTTGATTTCGGAGTCCACGGAGTACCAGTTGCCTACGCCACGGGCGCCGATATCGCGGTTGCCCACTGCGCTCACATCGTCGATGCTGCCCGGCTTCACGTTGATCTTTTGGCTGCCCGGCTCAATCACCTTTTCAGGATTCACCGCGGTAGCTGCGGTATCCCCCCCCACAGGAGTCGTTCCAGGCGCCGGCTGCTTTGCGGATGGGGTCGCTGGCGTATCGCCCCCCACAGGCGTCGTTCCGGGTGTCGGCTGATGCGCGGCGCCAGTGGCTGCGGTGCCGCTCCCAGCAGGCGCCACTCCGGCAGCTGGCTGCTTTGCGGAAGGCGTGGCTGCCGTATCGCCACCGACAGGAGCCGTCCCGGGAGTTGGTTGAGCCGTCGGCGTACTGGCTGAAGTCGTGCTCGATGTCCCGGTGCTCGATGGCCCCGTACTCGACGGAGTCGATTGCGCCCACAGTGTGGTGGCCAGCCCCAACGCCAACCCAGCCAGCGCCACTGCTCTCGAGCTCTTGAAATCTGCCCTCATGACCTCACCTCACCGCGAAGACCGACTCGCCTGTCAACCATCCAACTGTGCAGACCTGTCGTTGAGGCCCTCGTCCGCCCGCTTCGCTCCACTATTTAGACGTTAGTATCCGCTTGTTTGACAGCAAAAGGGAAGAATAATTCCACCGCAAAGCCGATTCCTGACCCTTTTGTCCAGGATGCGGGCGGATCTCACCCGCAGGTACCCATCGCGTTCTGCTTGGAACTGGCATTCGTCTGCATTAGAGTGGAATGCACGCGGAAGTTGGGAGGAATCTTGCACCGAACCATTCTTGCGCTTGCCGGGATCGCCGTATTGGGGGCCATGGGACTCGTTGCCCAACAGCCGCCCCCACATCGCAATCCCTCGCTCGCGGACCTGCTGACCCAAAATCACCATGCCCGGCCAGTTCAGATCAATACCCCGCCCAGTCCTCAGGTAGTCTTCGACGCAAGCAATCTGGGCTCCCCGCTAACCCTCGACAAAGGCTGGCGCGTCGGCATTACCGCTGACCCTGCGGCAGCAAATCCCGACTTCGACGACTCAGCCTGGGCAATCCGCGATGCCCGTGAATTCTTCGCCGACGTTCCCGGCGAAGATCACATGGAAGGCGATTTCGATCCGACTGGCAAACCAGGCCAAAACGGAAATCCCGGCTCTCCCAAAACTCACCATCGCCCCTTTGTTTGGTTCCGTCTCCATCTCAAGCTGGCTCCTAACCACATGCCGGTCGCACTTCTCGTTGAGCTGCCAGTGTCGCAAAATGTCCAGATGGGAGCCAGCTCGTTTGCCTTGGATGTCTTTGCAAACGGCAAAGAGATCCCACCCGAGGGACCAAACAGCAATGCCCCCGAGCGTTTTCAAGCGATTACCCGCCTCTACAAACTCGACATCCCGCCCTCCGAAACCTCCCTTACCTTGGTCGTCCGGAGCTTCTACGAGCCATTTGGGCCCCAGGCCTATACCGGCTTCTTTGCCAACCACAAGTTGCGCTTGGGATATCCCGACGACCTGAACCGCGATCTCGAAATATGGTCCGTTCACAGCCTCTTCGAACGCTTGCCGCGCCTGGTCAACAACATCATGCTGACCGTGCTCTCCATGTTTCTTCTCGCCCTGTTTTTCACTCAGAAAGGCCATATCGAGTATCTGTGGCTCGCCCTGTATGAGTTGCTTCAGGCGCCCATCGGGTTTGTGGAGCTGGCCGGCAGTTCTGCCCGATTGGACAATCTGTGGTACATCGCCATCTTCGCCCAGTTGCTGGCGGTTTCAGCCTACCTCTACTTCGAATTCCTCATAGCCTTCCTCTCCTTGCGCAGACGCTGGTATATCGTCCTGCTTCGTTATACGGCTCCCATTCTCGCTTTGGTAGGTCCCTCCGTCCTCTTGGTTGGTCATACTTCAGCTGCCCCGATCGTCCTGGTCGTCGTCTGTGGCATAGGCATCTTCTGGCTACTCGGTTGGATCCTCTTTATCTTCCTCACCCTCATCGTGGCCACGTTCCGCCGCAACTTTGAGGCCGGCCTGCTCCTGATTCCCCTCTTGCTGACCTTGGTTGGCATCATCGAGCCCATTCTTACCACTGGCATGAGCGACTGGGGTGGCCACCCGTTCCACTCCCTCCTCACCTTCCACGCCGGACCCGTCCCCATTCACTTTGCCTCCATCGCCGACTTCACCGGACTCTTTGTGATTGTGCTCATCATCTTTGTCCGCTTCCTGCGCATTCAGCGCGACCAGGAGCGCGCTTCCAGTGAGCTAGCCGCGGCGCGCAGCGTGCAGGAACTGATGATCCCCCGCGAAAAGATCGAAACTCCAGGCTTTGAGGTGGACTCGATCTACGACCCGGCCAATGAGGTCGGTGGGGACTTCTTCCACATACAACCCACCCCCGATGGCGGACTGCTGGTGGTCGTTGGCGACGTCGCCGGCAAGGGACTCAAAGCCGCAATGAACGTCTCCATGCTGATGGGAGCCCTGCGTAGTACCCCTGAATTAAGCCCCGCAAAAATTCTCGAATTCCTCAACCGCGTACTCACTGGCAGCGAGAGCTTCACCACCTGTCAGGCTGCCTTGTTCAAAGCCGACGGAGAGCTGGTGCTGGCCAACGCCGGCCACTTGCCGCCCTATCTCAACACCCAGGACGTTGCCCTTCCCGGCGGTTTGCCGCTCGGAGTCCTGCCGGAAGTCAGCTACGAAGAAGTCCGCCTCTACCTGCACCCCGGCGACCGCATGCTCCTGCTCTCCGATGGAGTCGTCGAGGCCCGCAAGCCATCCGGCGAACTCTTCGGCTTCGATCGCGTCCACAACCTGAGCAACCAGTCCGCCTTCTACATCGCCGACGCCGCCAAAGCCTTCGGCCAGGAAGACGACATCACCGTGCTGACGGTCCGCCGCCTGGCCCAGGCCCTGGCGGCGTAGCTTCCGTATCGGAGGCGCGGATTATCAAGAGTGCCGGCTACCTTAGCAGGCGAATATATTGTGAATATGTTAAGCTGGATCAGTCTAGACGGAACAACGGAGGGACGATGCAACAAATTGGCGCCTTTGAGGCTAAGAATACCTTTGGTTCTCTGCTCGACCGCGTGGAAGCCGGAGAGCAAATTGAGATTACCCGCCATGGCCGCCCCGTGGCCCACATCGTGCCCCGTCCTGCCATCACGGAAGAACAAAGAAAGATTGCGCGCGCGGCAATGCAGCGCATCCGGCAGCGGGCCAAAGAAATGAAGCTTGGTCCCTTTGACTGGGAAGAATGGAAGGCTTATCGCGATGAGGGGCGCCGATGAGCCTGGTCCTTGACGCCTCGGCGACCTTGGCGTGGCTCTTACCGGAGGAGCTTACCGGCGCAATCACCGCAGCCTTCGACCTGATCGCGGACGATTGTGCCTGGGTCCCCGGCTTGTGGCGAATCGAGGTTGCAAATAGCCTTTCCGTCAAACTCCGCCGAGGGAGAATCACGCCCCTGCAACGCCGGGAATCACTTGTTGATTTGAAACTATTGCCGATCTACTGCCACCAGGAGACCAATGATCATGTCTGGGGCAGAACGCTGGAATTGGCCGATCTCCATCGCCTGACCATCTACGACGCCACGTATCTGGAACTTGCACTGCGCCTTTCCCTGCCGCTTGCCACGCTCGACGAAGACCTGCGCATAGCCGCTCAGCAGGAAGGCGTTCCGCTGCTGGGGAAATAGCCTCTGCACAGAAAAACCCCACCCACGCGGATGAGGCTTCTGCTTTTGCTCTTCGCGACTAACGGGAGGAGTCCGCCTGAACGGCCTGCCCCGACCGTCCGCCGGCTGGCGCAGGCCCTGGCGGCATGAGAGCGCTTCAGCCGCTTATGAGTCTCCCACCGGCGTTGCCGACCCACGGGGGGATGAAACTGCGTCTAGCGATGCCGCCGCTAACCTGCTAACTTGCCATCCCCGCATCAGCGGGGGCCAACTCGCTGCTCTTGCCCGAACACGCTGTTTCCGCTTGTATTGTTCAACTTGCAGCACAATCGGAATCTTGTTTCTTTCTTGGGGACGAGAAGAGGGCTTCACAGGTTGCGGAAAAACTCGTTCGAGCGCTAGGACAGGGATTTATCCCTGGTATAAGATCAACAAAATCGACGCGGGCTTTACAGGCTGCGGAAAAACTCGCTCGGGAGGTAGGCCGGGGATTTATCCCCGGCACAAAGGCAGCAGAATCAATGCGGGCTTTAGCCCCTGCGGTATGCTTTTCGGGTATTTCGGTTGAATTCGGGCCTTTTTCCGCAGCCTGTTTAGCCCCAGAGATATGCTTTTCCCCCGCCTTTGACCCACTTTCGAGATAGCCGCGATGCTGCCACAGGCATCGAATCCTTTGCTCAGAAGGCATGGTACTTGTACAGCACCAGGGACGGGAACTCCCGAAAGCGGCGAAAGTGCGAGTTTGAGTCCAGCCAGTCCAGGGGAGGTTCCACGGGGACACTGTTGTCCCCATCGTCGCTCACCTTGTATGCGATCAAGATACCGTCATCCGGCAGCTGTTTCAATGAGTCATATAATGGGTCGCCACTTTCCGGCAACGCCTCCACCGTCATGCCCGTGTAGTAGGCAAAGTCCGGGTAGTTTTGGTTTGCGTAGAGGATGGTAGTCGGCGGCAAGTTGTGCTTGAGGAAATCCGACACCGTCATCTCCTCCGACACCGAAGGATCGATGAATCCAGTATCGAAGCGGTGATGCACCGGCCAAAAGGTATAAACCATGGCACTGGCGAGGACAATGCCTCCCGCGGTCCGGATGGCTGCTCTCCTGCTTTCCACCAGCGTAGCCAGGCCCACACCCGCCAGCAGAAAGAGCGGAGGTGCAACGGGAATGGCGTACCGTAGCTCCTTATGGCTCAAGCTACTGAAGAAGAGCATGACAGCCAATGCCCACAGCCACAGGAAGCCTTCCCACCGTCGCCGGTGCTCCCTCAACAGGCGCTCGGCAGCGGTAGCTCGATCCCGCTGTTTCCCTGCTCCCCAACTGTCCCAGGCTCTTCGGATGACCCAGGCGGCCAATCCCGCGATCGTAAGCCATGAAAGCATCGCGGCGGAGTTTTTCAAATAATAGAAAAATGATTCCGTGGGGCCACCCAGGTTCGACCATCCATTGCGGAAGGTTTCAAGGAACCCTCCGTAACGAAGACGGGACCAGCATAGGTACGGTCCCATTCCCAGAGCAAAGCCGGCCGCGCAGGCGAGGGCGGCCCTCACTCGTCGATTTGCAACGAGAACCAGGAGCGAGAGCATGGCAATGCTCGACAGTGAACCGAACCGCATGAGTACAGCCATCGCAAGGCTGAATCCGGCGCATGCAAATCGCAGGTCCGTTTGCTTCTCGATAGCGCGGACAAGGAGCCAGAACGAAAACAGAATGAGGGAAAGAGCGGGACAGTCTGTCAGCAGGCTATGGCCGGTGTAGTTTGAAACAAAACCGCCTGAACCATCGGGAAACACACCTGCAAAAAATGGACAAAACGCAAGCAGAAGCGCCGCGAGCGCCGCTGGCGTCTTGCCTGTAACCTTGCGTCCGGCGAGGTAGAGAAAGACGGGGCCGAGCGCATTCAGCAAGGCAGTAACAGCCGCGGCGGCGTAGTCACTGTGCCAGAATCGAAAAGCTCCGGCAAACAAAATCGAAAGCAGAGGAGGGCGGCTATCGATCTCCAGATATCCCGCTTTGCCGCAAAAGATGTATTCAGCGTTCAGAAGATAGACGTTTTCGTCCCAGAAGTGCATCTTCGACAGTCCCCAAAAACGCACCACAAATGCTGCCGCGGCAAGCAGCGCCACACCTGCAATCTCCAGGCGGACGCGTTGCCGGCCAGACATCCATGAATTGGTTGTATTCGGATCGGCTTGTGTCATTGGGTACCGGCTTCTCGCCGCATGAAGCCATCTGCGTCAGAAACAGGTGATGGGTGTATTGCAACTCTACCACAGGGCTGGAACAGCAGTTGCTTCTCGATAGCTCTCCCACCGCGCAGCGTCCAAGTGTCACGCCGCATAACAAGTTCATCCGCTGCAAGGAACGCTTTGAACCGAGGCTCATCGCGCAGGATTTTATGCGGAGCGTAAATCCGTTCGCTAAGAAAACTCCCCGACCCAACTCAAAAGCCCCACCCTTTCGGATGGAGCTTTTGCTCTTGCCCTCCAACGGGAGCCTTCGCCCCACCGCACGTGGTTAGTCGTAGTACTCGAGGCCGAGGTGCGTGATCAGGTCGGCCCCCATGATGTGCCGCAGCGTGTTCTTCAGCTTCATCGACTGGATGAACAAGTCGTGCTCCGGATACAGCCCAGCAGCCGTCTGCGGCGACTTGAGATAGAAACTCAGCCACTCCTGAATGCCGCGCGACCGCAATTCCGGAGTGCGCTTCGCCAGGTCGAGGAACAGCACCAGGTCCAGCGCAATCGGAGCCGCAAGGATCGAGTCGCGGCAAAGGAAGTTCACCTTGATCTGCATCGGGTAACCCAGCCACCCGAAGATGTCGATGTTGTCCCAGGCCTCTTTGTCGTCACCGCGCGGCGGATAGTAGTTGATGCGAATCTTGTGGTAAACGTCCTTGTAGAGATCGGGGTAAAGCTCCGGCTGAAAGATGTAATCCAGCGAGCCCAGCTTCGACTCTTCCTTGGTCTTGAACGACTGCGGATCGTCCAGCACCTCGCCATCGCGGTTGCCCAGGATGTTGGTCGAGAACCAGCCGGAAACGCCCAGCATGCGCGCCTTGAAGCCCGGCGCAAGAATCGTCTTCATAAGCGTTTGACCGGTCTTGAAGTCCTTGCCGCAGATGGGAGCCGCATTCTTCTTCGACAGCTCGATCAGCGCCGCTGTGTCCACCGTCAGGTTCGGCGCCCCGTTGGCAAAGGGCACGCCCTCGCTCAGCGCCGCGTACGCATAAATCTGCGACGGCGAAATGCCGATGTCGTTGCTTTCCAGGCCCTTTTCGAAGGCCTCGATGCTCTCATGCACCGCCGTAGGCTGCAAGAATATCTCCGTAGACCCGCACCAGATCATCACCACGCGGTCAACGGTCTTCTTGAATGCCTGGATGTCGGCAATCACCTGGTCGGCCAGGTCGCGCTTGTTCTTGCCCGTCTTTACGTGTGTGCCGTGCAGGCGCTTCACGTAGTACTGGTCGAAGACCGCAGGCAGCGGCTTGATCGTCTCCAGATACGGCTTCAACTGCTCCAGCGTCTCCTTGTCCAGCACTTTGGCGTGCGCGGCGGACTCGTAGACATTGTCCTCGAAGATGTCCCATCCGGTGAACACAACGTCGTTCAGATCGGCCAGCGGCACAAAGTCCTTGATCAGCGGAGATTTGTTGTCCGTGCGCTTGCCCAGGCGGATGGTGCCCATCTGTGTAAGCGACCCGATGGGCTTGGCCAGTCCGCGGCGGATGGCCTCCACTCCGGCAATCATCGTTGTGGCCACGGCGCCCAGGCCAACGACCATCACTCCGAGTTTGCCCTTGGCGGGCTCGACATTCGATGCAGCGGCGGTCTTCTGGCCGCCTTGCTCTTCAGTTGACATTGATTCTCCTTACCTCAATTTGATTGCCCGCAATACTCGAGCTGTTCCAGATCTTGTTCCGGCCAACGGCGCCGTATACGCCTTGCACAATGCTTTCATCCCAGGTTCGTGCTTCACACTGCATTCGCCTGTCTTCCGCGATTCAGATGCGACCACACAAACCAGGCAATCCCCGCCACCAGCGCCAGTTCAACAACCAAATGGAAACGGTGAAAAGCCTCATAAAAACGGGGGTCCGTGTGCCATCTCTCCCCCAGCTTCATGCCCACGTAGGCCAACCCGAAACACCATGGCCAGGAACCCAGAAATGTGTAGATGTGAAATCGCAACTGCGGCATCTTTGCAATTCCCGCCGGAAATGCGATGAATGTCCGCACCACCGGCAGCAGCCGCGCAACCAACACCGTAATCGCCCCGTACCGGTTGAAGAACAGCGTCATCCGGTCCAGGTCGTGGTGGTTCATCAGAACCCATTTGCCGTAACGCTCCACCAGCGGCCGCCCGCCCTTGGCGCCGATCCAATAGGCCACCAGCGAACCCACGTTGCAACCCACAGCCCCCGCTGTCGCTGCCCACACCAAGCCAACGGGCATGCCAAACCAAGTGGCTCCGCCACCAAAATTGCCCAGATAGACCAGATAGCCGGCAAACGGCATGATGATCTCTGAGGGCAGCGGAATACAGGCCGATTCGATTCCCATCAGCGCGGCAATCCCGGCGTATCCGCCAACATCGATCACATGGGTTACGAACTGCACCAGGATGGCAATAATCTTTTCGTTCATGCGCCTTCAGTATATAGGCCGATGCCGGGCCTGCGCCCCGCGCCGCAACCTCCATCCACATGCACACGTTTGTCGCCGAAGCCCGCCAAATGCTGCGTGCCCCACCCTCGCCACGTACTTGTGTTTGTGGCTAGTTCTTTGGCCGTATGAAAATGTTCCTTTTGGAAATGTAGCG
>PLFY01000009.1:2190-7652 GCA_003138365.1 Acidobacteriaceae bacterium | reverse complement strand
GCCCTGACGGCTTCCTCGTTTCGCTACCTTGCGCTGACTTCGATCCCGCTCCACGTCATTGCTTCGGCTCTCGCTGTGCCGGCGTTGCTTCTTTTCTACGGTAACCAATACAAGGGCGCGGTGATGGTTGTGATGCTGGCTCCTCTGCTGTGCATGCCCAAAGCCTTCATCGGTCCTATTCAGAGCCTTTTGCAGAGCGCGGAGCGGCAGAGCTATGTTATTTGGGCAACTGCCCTCGCGGGCATCGTCGATATGGGCGTTGCCTGGTACCTCATTCCAGCGCACGGCGCGGTGGGCGCGTGCATCGGCAGTGGAGCGGCACAGGTGACGGCTGTAGGAATGATGTGGGTCATGGGGATTCATCTCTACAAGGTAAAACTACCCTGGCTGCAGGTCGCAAAGATCGCGTTCATTAGCGTGTTGGCGGCGCTGACCGCGCATGTCATAGCTGTGCGATTCGCTCCGCTGTGGGCCATTTTGTGGGGTGGAAGCGCTTCTCTGATCGTTCTATTTGGTCTGTTTTACCTGATGCGCGTGTTGGAGCCGGAGGATCAAGACCGCTTCAAGATCCTGACCGGTATGCTGCCAAAGCCAATCGCCAGGCCCGTGAATACAATTCTTTTGATGTTGGTCCGCCCAGAATCTGCCGCAGCAAGTCCCGTCAACCTTTGAAAGGAGAAAGTTATGCGAGCGTGTCAATGGACTTGTCGCTTCGAATCTATTCCGGCTCCGTCGTCATCATTACGTTCCATTAACGGCCTTTTTGCGTTAGATCGCGGGCCAAAAGAAATGCCGAAGTGTCGAGTGCGGAGAGTCGCTTGATTTCACAGAGAAGCAAACTCGATTCAGTCGCGATGAAATGCAGCTTTACGATAAGATCTCAAGGATACGAGGAACAGCGATGAACCTAAAGGTGCTCGTAACAGGTGTTGCTGGTTTTGTCGGCAGTAACCTGGCAGAACGTCTTCTTTCTTCCGGATATGATGTCGTCGGGATCGATAACCTGGTCTATGGTCTTCGCGAGCAAATTCCCGCGGGGGTGGCTTTTCATGCGGCCGACATTCGCGACCGGGATATTCAGAAGTTATTTCGCGGCGTGGACGTTGTATTTCACTTGGCGGCAAAGAACGACCTGATCGCATGTCAGGAGGATCCTGTCGAGACGATGCAGGTGAATGTCGCGGGGTCGGCAAATGTCTTTGAGGCGGCGCGGCGTGAAGGAGTACGCAAGGTGGTCTTTGCAACCTCCTCAGCGCTAGAGGAAGGCGAAGCGAGGCTCAATGGATTCTATGCCATCAGCAAGGTGGCCAACGAACGCATTGCCGCTGGCTACCACCAGGCATTCGGTCTCCCGTTTGTAGCAGTCCGTTACTTCAACGTCTACGGTCCGCGTCAGGATTATCGCCGAGCTCATCCTCCCGTGATCAGCGCTTTCATCCTGAAGGTTCTGGCCGGCGAGGCCCCCGTGTTGTTCGATGGATATCAAAATAATAAGCGCGATTTCATCTATGTCGATGACATCAACGATTTCCACTTGCAGTGCATCACCGACGATCGCCTGACTGGCAACCTTTACCGTTTGGGCAGCGGTCAAAGCCTGTCTATGGATGAGGTGTGGACTACGGTCAAGGCGGTGGCAGGATCCGACCTCGATCCCGTGGTGCTGCCTCGCGGGGCCGCGGACACGCCAACCGTAGGACTAGCTGATATCTCGGCGGCGGCGGCTGTGGGCTGGAGGCCGAAAACGGCGTTTATCGATGGAGTTCGCGCGCAGTATGAGTATATGACCAACGAATTTGCGGCTGGAAAGGTTAAGGTTGGAACGAAATGATCATCACAAGAACTCCTTTTCGCATTACTCTCGGAGGCGGTGGCACGGACCTGCCTTCCTATTACGAAAAGTACGGCGGCTTCATATTCTCGGCAGGCCTGGATAAGTACATGTATATCGATTTGAATCGTTCAGTGGCAGACGATCTGATCCGCGTCAAGTACTCGAAGTCCGAGACGGTCGAGCATGTGGATGAGTTACAGCATGATATAGCGCGCGAAATACTGCACCGGACCGGAATTGAGAAAAACATCGAGATCAGCTCCCTCGCCGATATTCCGGCCGGCACTGGGCTTGGTTCGTCCAGTTGCTATGCCGTCGGCTTGTTGCACGCCATTCACACCATGAAGCGCGACTACGTGCCTTTGGCGCAGTTGGCGGAGTTGGACTTTGAAATCGAGGCTCACATCCTGAAACGGCCGATCGGCAAGCAGGATCCCTATATGGGCGCTTTTGGCGGCCTCACGGTATTGGAGATCGCCAAGGACGGAACGGTCAAGGTCCGCAAGGCGAATGTCTCCTATGAGGTCGCCGATGAGTTGAACAAGAACACTCTGATCTTCTTCACCGGCAAGACCCGTAGCGCCGACGAGATTCTACGCGAGCAGGAGAAGGGCGCCAAAGAGGAGAAGGTCGGCGTCGTTGACAGTATGCATTACATCAAAGACATCGGGTACGAGATTCTTGAGGCTGTGGAGAGCGGCAATATCGACGTGGTGGGGCGAAAGTTTCACGAGCACTGGGAGTACAAGAAAAAGATATCTTCCAAGATGTCCAACCCTCAATTCGACCGAATTTACGATGCAGCGCGAGAAAGTGGCGCGTTGGGCGGCAAGATATCCGGCGCCGGCGGCGGTGGATTCTTTACTTTCTATGTACCGGATCAACAGAGGGCTTTCCGAGAGAAGATGCGTGAGTTAGGATTGCGCGAGATGCGTTATCGCTTTGACTTCGAGGGCTCTAAAGTCCTCACGGACTTTTGAGAGATCTCGACGATGGCGGGTAAGATACTTGCAGGAAAAGCGATCCTGGCAACCTTTGGATCGCGTGCAATCGGTCAGGTGGTAGCCGAACGGCATAAGTTGCATGCCGCTTATCCCTAATAAGTGGTAGAAGCAGTGTGCAATTCTTCGGCTTCGCGTCGCGAAGTGGCGATTCAATTGCTGCGCCATCCGCAGTGAGGTTCATGGAAGCTATGGCATTGTCGGGGGCTAAAGGTGCTGCGTTTCTGGATCGCGACGGCACCATCGTGCGCCAGGTCGAATTGATGCACGGAGTTAGTCAACTGAGGCTTCTGCCGGGTGCAGCCGCTGCCATTCGCCATTTCAACGAGAAGGACTTGCTGGTGGTGGTGGTGACCAACCAGCCGGTCGTGGCAAGGGGCGTTGCCAGTGAGCAAGAAATTGAGCTGGTCCACGAAGAGCTGAATAGGCGTTTGCAAGCGAGAGGGGCTCATATTGATGCCTTCTATTTTTGTCCGCATCACCCCAAGGCAACTCTGGACCAATATCGCACCACATGTACGTGCCGCAAACCGGAACCTGGCATGATTCTGCGCGCGGCCCAGGAGCGCGGCGTCGATCTGAGCCGGAGCGTGATGATAGGCGACACGACGCAAGATATAGTCGCAGGCAACCGTGCAGGCGTCCGTACGATTCTGGTGCGGACCGGGCATGGCGGGCGCGATCCCTGGCAATACCCATGCTCGCCCGATTGGACCGCCAGAAATCTGCTGGAAGCGGCAAATCTGTGGATGGAGGCGAACAGCCTATGATTCGCCAGGCTGGGATTCTCTGCGCCGGTCACGGCACACGGCTGCGCCCCTTCACGGATCGTGCTCCCAAGCCCATGCTGCCGCTTCTGGGTGTGCCCATGGTCGAGTGGAACATTAGGCGCTTTCGGGAGCACGGAGTTACGGAGTTTTATATCAATTTGCACCACCTTCCAGACGTGCTGCGCAACTACTTGGGGGACGGGCGCCGGCTAGGCGTTCACATTCACTATCATTTTGAACCGGAATTGCTGGGCACGGCAGGTGGCATCAAGAGCTTCGAGGATCAACTCGACGAGGAGTTCTTCCTTATCTACGGTGACATCTTCAGCCACGTGGATTACGGCGTAATGGAGCAGGCCTGGCGGAAGAAGTCCGGCGCCGTGGGCATGCAGCGCATGGTACAGGCCATGGAGTATTCCGATGCCGATGTTGTGGAGTTAGGCGGGGACGGGCGTATCGTGGCGGTTCATCCCAAGCCCCACGCCACAGCCTACACGAATGCATACCGCATGCGCGGTGTGTTCATCCTGCGGCGCGAGATACTTGCTGGCATTCCGGCAGGACAATACTATGAAATCGGCAAGGATCTTCTGCCTTCCGTAATTGCCGAGGGTAAGTCTTTTTACGGATATGTTAGCCGCGACTACTCCAAGGGAATCGATACTCTGGATAAGTGGAAGGAAGTGGAAGCTTATCTGCGCGAATCCGGCCTCAGCGCCGGCGGCGTCAATGTGGAAAAGAGTTCAGGAACATGAGAGACATGCACACATCCGGCAATCCAGTTGTAAGCATCATCATGGCGACTTATAACCGGGCCTCGCTGATCGGCCAGGCAATAGAAAGCGTGATCGGCCAGTCCCTGATCGACTGGGAGTTGATTATCGCGGATGATGGATCCACAGACAACACCGCGGAGGTGCTCGGACAGTGGGAGGCAAAGGAGCCGCGCATCCGTTATCTGCAGCTGCCCCACGCAGGCCGCATAGCGGTGGTTTCGAATGCGGCGCTGGAGGCTGCGCGCGGCAAGTATATTGCAGTTTTGGATGACGATGACCGCTGGATCGATCCGGAAAAGCTGAAAAAGCAGGTTGCATTTCTCGACGAGAATCCAGAGTATGTTGCCTGTGCAGGCGGTTTCAGAATTGTAAACCGAAACGATGAAAGAATCGCCGACATCTACAAGCCAGAGTCCGATGAAGCTATGCGCAAAGTGGCCTTGCTGGCCAATCCCATCGCCAACTCGACAGCAATGTTCCGCGGTTCGCTCAAGGAGAAGTACGATGTCTCGCTGCAGGGATTCGCCGACTGGGATTTTTGGTTGAAATTGGGCCGTAGAGGGAGCCTCTACAACTTTCACGATCTTTTTCTGGCCTACAAGATGTGGAGTGGAGGCGGTTCGTTTGTCCAGCAGCGCGCAAACGCGAGTTGCGCGGTGAAAATCGTAAGGCGGTACAGAAAAGATTACCCTGGTTATGGGAAGGCTATCTGCTTTGCAAGAGCGTACTTGACATATACATTTCTTCCCATCAGTCTTAGGCGAGGATTGAATTCGTTTCTCTCCAGCCTCAAGAAGCGCATCTTTGTGGATTCAGCCTGATCAATACCACTGGTTCCCGGAACAGAGTCAGCCATGAGAGCTCTGCCGACTTTGCAATTTAACGCAGAATCACGAATAGGGAGGGGTATGCCAAACACTGCCGATTTGAAAATCAAGATTTTTGCCGACGGCGCCGACTACGACAGCATGATGAAGTTGTACGCCGAGCCTTACATCAAGGGCTTCACCACCAACCCAACATTGATGAGAAAAGCCGGCATTGACGATTACGAGGCGTTCGGCAGAAGAATCCTGGCCGC
>PLFY01000009.1:0-2079 GCA_003138365.1 Acidobacteriaceae bacterium | reverse complement strand
GATCCGGAACCGTTGATGGCGGAGGCGCTCAGCATCCTGAAGTCGCGCCCCAAGGCCGAACTGCTTTGGGCTAGCCCGCGTGAATTGCTCAATATCTTCCAGGCAGACAAGATCGGAGCGCACATCATCACTGTTTCGCACGACCTGCTGAAGAAACTTGCGAATGTTGGATACGGTCTCGAAGAGTTCTCGCTCGACACGGTGAAGATGTTCTATAACGACGCCAAGGCGAGCAAATTCACGATCAACTTTTAACCAGCCCGATTCCTGGCGGCTGGCTACTTGGTCGACTCCCACTTCATCTCGTTCGCTTTCAGCCGCGGGTCGGAGACAATCATATGCCACACCACAGCCTGGAAAGCCTCGGCATGTGGCGTGACCGTGTCGTCCGAGATCGTAGGGACCACCACCACTGCCGTTGCAACCTTCGCCGTGTAGCCGCCGTCGCGTCCCACGATGCCTGTGATCTTGGCGCCAACCTCCTGCGCCAGTTGAAGAGCCTTCACGATGTTTGCGCTAATGTTCTTCTCAAGATTGCCGCCGCCAACTGAAAACACCAGCAGCGTATCTCCCTTGCGCAAGCGGCTGCCCTGCAGCCAGCGCGAATAGCTCGAATCCCAGCCGTCGTCGTTGACCCGCGCCGTCAGTTCGCTCACATTGTCGGTTGGCGCGTAGCTCTCGATGTTGGCAATCTTGCGGAAATCGTTGACAGCGTGGGTAGCGTTGCCGGCGCCACCGCCAACACCCAGAATGAACAGGCGTCCATTTGATTGTCTGGTTTCGACCAGCACATCGATAATCCGTTCCACCTGCTGTTGATCGATCTTTCCTGCAATCTCAGCAACCTCTTGTAGATATCGAGAAACGTAAGCTCCCATGGACGATCCCCTTCAGCTAAATTTTAACCGATCTCAAAGGACATGTATGAAAAGGTGTCGGAAAGATTGCGGCCGGTGTGACGATCTTTGCTCAGTACGGGCGCGACAAGTCGAGGCTTTCTGCCATTGCTGCTTCCACATTTCGCTACCTCGCGCTGACGTCGATTCCGCTGCATGTCATCTCCGCCGCTCTCGCGGCGCCGGCATTGCTTTTTCTTTTCGGTAGCCAGTACAAGGGAGCGGTCACGGTGGCGACGCTGGCTCCGCTGCTGTGCATGCCCAAAGCCTTTATCGGTCCCGTGCAGAGCCTTTTGCAGAGCGCGGAGCGGCAGAGTTATGTCATCCTGGCGACAGTACTTGCAGGCATCGTCGATATAGGCGTTGCCTGGACCCTCATTCCAGCGCACGGTGCGGTGGGCGCGTGCATCGGCAGTGGAGCGGCACAGGTGACGGCTGTTGGAATGATGTGGGCCATAGGCAGTCACCTCTACAAGGTGAAACTTCCCTGGATGCAGGTTGCAAAGATTGCCTTCATTAGCGTGCTGGCATCGCTGACCGCGCATGTTATAGCTGTGCGGTTGGCTCCGCTGTGGGCCATTTTGTTGGGTGGAAGCGCTTCACTGATCGTTCTTTTCGGGCTCTTCTATCTGATGCGCGTGCTGGAGCCGGAAGACCAGGACCGCTTCAAGATCCTCACCGGGGCTCTGCCGAAGCCGATCGCTGGGCCGATGGATACCTTTTTGTCGCTGCTGGTTCGGCCGGGATTTGCAAGATAAGCGATTCTGCTCGGGTCGGGGAGAAGGCTACCGTGGTTTCTGTAGCCTTCCTTATCGATCCGGTCACAAAAAGGGAACATTTCATGGCCAACCATGCCTGCGTCCGGCCGGATTTTCATTCCCCCAAGCGGAACAGTATTGACCCAGAAGAGAAATTTGTTGGGCAATGGATATGCAAGAGTTTGCGTATTCTCAATCGAGAATCCCGTAAGTTACTGAAACTACAAGCGCTTGGTTTGGTGCTTCATTTGCTACTCAATGTTGCGGACGCCATTGGTGCGTACCGGCTGGCGTCTATTTCCGCCAATTGGGCACGTAACCCCTTCCACGATTCAGCGGAACCAATGCGCTTCTGGAGGTTGTGCAGTGGGACTCGGTGCGAGTGTCTGCTCCCGATACTCGCATTTCGTACGAGCTACGTCGAG
>PLFY01000126.1 GCA_003138365.1 Acidobacteriaceae bacterium | reverse complement strand
GGCAATTTTGCAAGAGGCTCACAAGATCAACAGAATCGACGCGGGCTTTAGCCCCCGAGGTATGCTTTTTGCCGCCTTTGATCCAGAACAGGCCTTTTTTCGCAGCCTGTTGAGCCCCTGAGCGGCGCTTTTGGGAGTAAGGCGCTCAGGATGCGTCCGTCTAATTCCTCGCAATATACGAAGTATTCGACTCAACCTGATAATTGCCATAATCGATCGTGAGCACCGCCGTGCCGCCAATCCGCACCTTGGTCTCGCTTCGAATCCCCTGCGGCAGCCAGAA
Organism: Acidobacteriaceae bacterium; assembly: GCA_003138365.1. Lineage (GTDB taxonomy): Bacteria > Acidobacteriota > Terriglobia > Terriglobales > Acidobacteriaceae > Telmatobacter. Next base: position 32,136 of record PLFY01000126.1, on the reverse strand, counting down.
CCCGTGTGCCAGCACGCTCGTATAGTGGATCAGCGTCCGCGAAATCAGGAACGACGGATTCTTCGCCGGCTCCGACTCCATCTTCACCACCTCAAAGTCCGCCGCATCCACCCAGACCTTGCCTCTATATAGAAACTTGCTCTCCGTCAGCGGTTCCACATCCAGTATGTAGGCTGGCCGCCCCCCAATGCTCTCGCTGCCGACCATCTGAAACCGGTAGTTGGCCGGCGTCAGCGCCGTCGAACCCTTGTCCCGCGACGCTTCCTGCTCGCTGTCCACAGCCCGCTTCAGAACTTTGTCGCAAAGAAACTTCGAGCCGCTCTGCGACACAATCCGAAAGCTCATCCCCTGCGCAGCGTCGTAGTTGGCCTCTACGTCCATCTTGGCCCCGATCGTCGTGGCAAAGCCTTTGTACTCGACCTGGTAATGGCGCAGCGCCTTGTAGTGTTTCAGGTCCTGAATCCGCGCCTCGGTGCGGTGATGCATCTGCTCCACCACCTCAACCGTGCTCAACCCGGTCGGTGAACCCGCACCCGCGCCAGGGTTCTCAGCCCAGACCACCACCGCCGTACCTGCCAGCGCTACCGCCAAACACAGGCATCTGAATCGTTGAAAGGGCATGAGCTATATGATACAGCGTGAATACCACTTCCAGGAAACCGGGATTTCCGCTTCGGTCATCGGTACAAGTTTCAGCAACCCCAATTTTGGGCGACGCGGACCAATCCCGACTCCGCTTCAGAATCTGAAATATGCACCGATCATCGGCTCCGACGCGTGCGTGAACGCGCCGGTAGAAGCAAACACGGTGGTCAGGTTGGGCGCCTTGTACAGGTTGCCGCGGTATTGGAAGCGCAGCCCCATGTGCGGAAGCAAACCCCAATCCAGTCCGGCTCCATAAACAAACACCGGCTTGGTGTTGATGGTGGTGCTGGTCTGCCCGCTCACCGGCACATCGAACAGAAACCCGACGCCCGCCAGCGCAAACGGCCGCAGATTCGCGATCTTCAACGAAGCCACCCAATCGCCTGTCACTTCGTGCGCGTTGGCCAACACCGGGATCTGCTGGCACAGCGGGTTAAAGAGGCTTGGGCAACTGGAATACGCCTGGTTGCCGCGGTTGAAGGAGTAGGTGCCTTCATACCCAATGATCGGATTCACTATGTGGCGCACCTCAATCATTCCACCCGCGGAGTTGGACGGACTCTCCAGAACATTGTTGCCGCTCGTAGCCCCGCTGAAGGCTCCGTAAAGGCTCACCCCCAAATCCGTCCGCGAAAGCGCTCGGGCTGCCGAAGCCGGTGTCTGCGCATTAGCCGCGGCGGAGCCCAGCAGTGCGAGCCCCATGAGCCCGGCCAATCCAATCAGTAGAAAATCCCTATGCCTCCATTTGGTTCGCATCGTGGTCTCCCATGTTGAATTCAGATGAGTCGCTTTGAGTCGGGAATAGTTGCCTCTTCCTTGGATGCCACTACCTTGGACACGGGGGCTCAGTTTTTGTTGTGGAATTCTGGACTCGCGTACCTGCAAAGGCAAGCTCAGCCCCCTTTCGCGTTATCCTGTCACCACACCATGACTCGACGGCCCTATTTTCCCGCCCTCGCCGCCCTCACCGGAGCCGCCCTCTCCATCACTGTCTCCATTGCCGCCCAGAACCAAATCAAGGAGGGCACGAAGATCGTGATTCCCTATCTGGACGAGCAGCCCGTCCGAGCCCGCCACGGCATGGTCGTCAGCGTCCACCATCTCGCCTCGGACGCCGGCCTTCAAACGCTCCGCGCCGGCGGCAACGCCATCGACGCCGCTGTAGCCACGGGCTTTGCCCTCGCCGTCGTCCATCCCGCAGCCGGCAATCTCGGCGGAGGCGGCTTTCTCCTCCTCCGCACTCACGACGGCCACGCCACCTTCCTCGACTTCCGTGAGAAAGCTCCCCTCGCCGCCACGGAGACCATGTACCAGGACGCTCAGGGCAACGTGATTCCCGAAGACAGCCTCGACTCATCCGTCCTTGGCTACCGCTCCATCGCCACCCCCGGCTCTGTTGCCGGCCTGGTCTACGCCGAGCGCAAATTCGGCAAGCTCGGCCTTCAGCGTGTCCTCGCTCCAGCCATCCAGCTCGCCACCCAGGGTTTCCAGCTCAGCACCGAAGAGGCCAAAGAACTTACCGACCCCGATCTGGCCAGATTCCCCGGCTCAAAACGAATCTTCCAGCGCGACGGCCATCTGTATAAGGAAGGCGAAACCTTCCGCCAGCCTGAGCTGGCCCGCACCCTTGCTCGCATCGCAGCCGATCCTGACGACTTCTATCACGGCAAAATGGCCCACGAGCTTATCGAAGAACTCCACAAAGGCGGCGCGCTCCTGACGCTCGATGACCTCGCCCAATACACCGTCGTCGAGCGCACCCCCATCATCGGCGCCTTCCACGGCTACACGGTCATCAGCGCACCGCCGCCGTCTTCAGGTGGTATTGTGCTCCTCAGCGCCCTCAACATCCTCGAAGCTTACGACCTGGCCAAGCTGGGCGACCGCACCGCCGCCTCCATGCACCTCATCGCCGAGGCCTACCGCCGCGCCTACATGGACCGCGCCGATTACCTCGGCGATCCCGACTACAATTCCATTCCCGTCTCTCAACTCACCTCAAAGGCCTACGCCGCAGCCTGGCGCAAGAGCATCAGCCCCGACGCGGCAAGCCCCAGCGCCGGTCTCGTCCGTCCCGTAGGCTTCCTGCCACCTGCGCCCGAAACCGCCGGCCAGCGACGCCCGGAATCCAACAACACCACCCACTTCTCCGTTGTTGACGGTGAAGGAAACGCCGTCGCTGTCACCACCACCCTCAACGACTCCTTCGGCTCCCGCGTCACCGCAGGCTCTCTCGGCTTTCTCCTCAACGACGAGATGGACGACTTCGCCGCCAAGCTCGGCGTCCCCAACATCTACGGCCTCATCCAGGGGCCGGCCAACGCCATCGCCCCCGGCAAGCGCCCGCTTAGCTCCATGACCCCCACCATCGTCCTTCAGGACGGCAAGCTCCGCTTCGTCCTCGGCTCCCCCGGCGGCGCTCGCATCATTACCACCGTCGCCAACATCTTTCTATCAGCATCCGAGGGCGGCCTCAACATACAGCAGGCCGTCGACGCCCCGCGCTTCCACCACCAGTACCTGCCCGACAAGCTCTACCTCGAGCCCGGCTTCACCCCGGAAACCCTCGCAGGGTTGCGCGCCCTCGGCTACGACCTCGACATTAAAGGCGGCCACTGGTCCAACGGCGAGTGCATCGCCATCGACCCCAAAACCGGCGACCTGCTCGGTGGCCAGGACCACCGCAGCCACTACGGCAAAGCCGCAGGTTATTGATTCCTGAAAAAACTTGAGAACTGAGCAGAATTGAACAGGTTTTTCCCCCATCCTCCTCCATCCTGAAAAAGATGCGAACACAAATGTGCCCACACGATGAGCACATGGTGATAAAGGCGGAGACTCGATTCTTCGTTCCGCACGTTGAGCACGCGCTTAGGCAGACCTCGCTGAGACATTCGGATTCATTGTTCTGGAACATTCAGCAAAGTCTGCCTGTTTTCAGTCAGCTACACCCTTTCCCAGTCCAGCGTTTTCGTGATGCAAGCCTGCGGCTTCCCAGAACTCGCAGGCTTGCTCTTCGAAGCCCCCCAAAAAAGCCTCCAATGAAACTTGGTCAATTTTGCACAATTTACCGTCCCACGCCCTCCTTCTGTGATACTCTTTTCCCCATGCGGCCCTAGAGTGCTCACAGGATGGGTTACTCAGTCGCCTCCACGAACGGTAATCCTGCCGTTCGGAACTCCGGGCTCACTTTCCTGAGTTGACCTCGCCCGAGCCCCCGCAATCCAAGCGTCGGATACTCTGGACAAGGCTTCTGGTTCCACACTTGATCGTTTCCCAGTCGTGCGTTATTGGGATGCAAGCTTGCGTTCATCTCAGATCCGCAAGCTTGCATCCCAACCCCATCCCCGCCGACCCCTCCTCAATCCTCTATCCCCCGGTTCTCTGCGCCGTGTTCCGGTGTTCCTTGTTCCCTGATCCCTGTTCCCTGTTCCCTGTTTCCTCGCTTACCATGGAGCGCATGGCCTACTTCCTCTTCAAGACCGAGCCCGATGTTTATTCCTTCGACGATTTCCTTGGAGACAAGGAGACGACCTGGGATGGCGTAACCAACCCCACAGCCGTGAAGTTCCTGCGCGAGATGAAGGCGGGGACAAAGTGGATTTTTTACCACACCGGCGATGAGCGCACCGCCGTTGGGACCGGGGCCGTTGTGAGCGTGGACCCTGCCGATCCCAAGGCGCCTATCGTCAAGGTGAAGGTGGGCAAGCGACTGAAGAAAGCGAAAACTCTGGCCGCGATCAAGGCGGAGGCGCTTTTCGCGAAGTCGCCGCTGGTGATTATCGGGCGGCTTTCGGTGGTGCCGCTGACTGAAGAGCAGTGGGATTGGTTCCTGGCTTGATGGAATGTTGGGCCAGAAGGTGGTAAGATTTCCTTGTTTCCTTTATTCCTTGCGAGGACGCCATGCTGGCAAAATTGACAGTCAAGAATCAGCTCACCATCCCCAAGGCGGTAGCCACGCGGTTCGCCGGAGTGGCGTACTTCGACGTGAGCACGGATGGGACCTCGATTACGCTCAAGCCATTGCAGCCGAGCCGTCTGGATGAGGTGCGCGCCAAACTCGAAAGCCTCGGCATCACGGAGCAAGACATTACCGACGCAATTGCCTGGGCACGTCAGAGCCAGTGAGTACCGCCGCCAAAGCGAGAGTCGTCTTCGATACGAATGTTGTCCTCTCCGCGCTCCTGTTTACCCGCGGCCGGCTGAGCTGGTTGGTTCGCCATTGGCAAGCCAGAGATTGTGAGCCGCTCGTCTCGCATGAGACAGCAGCGGAGTTGACAAGAATCCTTGCCTACCCGAAGTTCCAGCTCACCGCCGAGGAACAGTTGGAGGCGTTGGCCAGTTATATCCCTTTTTGCGAGGCAGTCGAGGTTGCGAAATCATGCTCGGTTCTTTGCAGGGATGCCACGGACCAGGCTCTCCTTGATCTGGCGCACAGCGGAAGGGCCGACATTCTCGTGACGGGCGACCGTGACCTGCTGGCGCTGACTGGGCAGACGGCGTTTGTCATTGAGACTCCAGACGTCTATCGGCAAAGAATCTCGGGAAGTGAAGAGAATCGATGATCCTGTTGTCGGAGTCGCAGTCTCAGGTCTCGAATGCCGGACACCTTGACAAGCTTCAGGCAGGCTGTGGAGCACTCGGCATCTCAGCGGTGAACCCGGTAAACTAGTTCCTCCTCGGAGACCCCAATGTCTCGCCGAATCTCGTTGAGCATCCTGAGAGCCAATCGGCGAAACTCGGCAAACTCGTTGGTCCGCTTGCCTTCTAGACAGTCGAAGAGGTAATCAATTATTTCGTTGTATGCTTCAAATACTGGCAATGGGGCAAACATCCCCAGTAATGCCGTGGTGGCGAGCCGTTCCTTTTCGAATTCGATGAGCAACATTGCCACATTGACGCCTGGAGTCGCATTAGATAACGCCATAATAAAGTCAACGACGGGTGGGATTGCATCCTTATACAGCGCGAGTTTCTCGCGCAATGTTTGGCCTGTGCGGTCATTCTCGCGGTTCAATTGGGCCTTGAAGTTTTCGAGTTCCTTCTGGTAACGAGCCTTTTCTTTCTCCATTAGGCGCTCGGCCCAAATCTTGCCGAGCCAGTTTGACAGCCCCAGGACAATCGCACCGCCTCCGCCGAGAGAGACAAGCACAGAAGCGACGATTTCGGCTAATTCTGTTAAGTGCATAGGCGTACTCAATCCCTGCCTTCTCCCAGCCACCGCTTTGTATTCAGCAACTGGCGGTTGTCGAGGGCCCAGACCTTGCCAGTCAACTCTTCGGGGCTTTTGCCTTCGCGGATCGACTTTTCGAATTCGCCGGTGACGGCTTGCATCTTGGCGTCGAGATCGTCCAGGAAGTTCAGCACCAGGGCTTCGGGGATCATGGGGAGCTTGGGCGAGCCGAACTCCAGCTTGCCATGATGCGAGAGGATCATGTGCAGGACTAATGTCTTGAGCTTGGGCGGGAAGTTGGGGAGGCTGTCGATGGTCTTTTCTGCAAGAGCCGCGCCGATCTGGATGTGGCCGAGCAGACTGCCTTCGACGGTGTACTCGAAGCCGATCTCCCAGCTCAGCTCGCGGACCTTGCCGATGTCGTGGAGGATGACGCCGGTAAGCAGGAGGTCGCGGTCGAGGAGCGGGTAGTGCGGAGCCACGCGGTCCGCGAGGGTGCAAAGGCTGACCACGTGCTCCAGCAAGCCGCCGAGCCAGGCGTGGTGGAGCTGCTTGGCGGCGGGGGCTTCGCGGTAGGCTTGCGCGAGGTCTGGGTCGGCGAGCAGGGTGGCAAGCAGCAACTTGAGGTCGGGATTGGTGAGGCTGTCGACGAATCCGATGAGCTGACGCCAGAGGTCGGCAACGTCATAGGTGGTGGACGGCATCAGGTCGGTCTTGTCCACCTCGTTCGCCTGGGCAAGGCGGAGCTGGTCGACCTTCATTTGCAACCGGTCGTCAAAGCGGGAGGCGCTGCCCCGGGCCTTGACGATGTCGCCTTTGTCGAAGTCCCTGGCGATGCGCGGGTCTTCCGGCGCCCAGACGCGGCCTTCGAGCTGGCCAGTCTTGTCGCCGAGGATGAGGTTCAGGTAGGGCTTGTTGGTCTTGGTGGTGCGCTGCTGCTTGGCGAGGACAAGGAAGTAGCCGTCGAAGAGCTTGCCTTCGTCAAAGTTGGCCAGATCGGCGATGTAGATGTCTTTCATTCTGCCGAGAAGCTTAACGCATCGAGGCGGGGATCGAGCAAAATTCGCTCAACTAACGTTCCGCTGAGGTCTTCTCTCTGCGTGCCTTTGTTAAGAGTGCCAAAAAGATGACGATCAGGTTTAAGGAGTTCCCTACTACCAGGACCGATCCGAACAAATGCTCCAAGGCGCCCTGGCTCAGCAAGTAGTAGGCGAACAGGATCTGGCCGATGCAGACGGAAGTCATCAGAGAGACGATGACAATCAAGTGGGCAATCGTAATCGTTATCGTTGTTCTCGCGATGTTCATCTGCCGGCTCCTCTTCAAGTCAGCGCAATCGTCTGAATTCTCACCCGCGCAACCGCCAGGCGCTCAGCTTCCGGCAAGAGATTGCTCTTTGAGCAGGATGCCATTTCCCGTCGATTGCGTAAAGACCAAAGCTTCTGAAAAAGCAAGCCGGGCCAGGGATTGAGGTCCAAGGCCCGGCGAGTCTACTCGATCGGTTGCAATCTTTCAGCGGCTACTGCGGAGCGGGCGCGGGAGCCGGAGCGGGCGCGGGAGTCTGCGGGCCAGGCGCTCCCGGCACCTGAGGGGCCGGTGTCATCTCAGGGCCTTGGGGCTTCGTCTCAGGCTGCTTGCTCTTGTTTGCCAGCCTGGTCTTTTCGGTTTCTGTGGTCTTCTTTTTCTTCTTCTTGGCGGCCGTATCGCCGGCCAGGCCAAGCGGGGTGGCCTGGGTCTGGCGGTCGGCCACTTCAGCGGCGTCGGGTGCGGCAGGAGCCAGTTTGTCCGGCCGCGGTCCCTTGGCTTTGATCTGCTTGGGCTGTTTGGCGCGATCGGTGAAGCGGGTCTTCTGCGTCGGCTTGGCCTTTGTCTCAAGCGGATTGACGGGCTCATTCGCGGCGGTTTGCTCAACCGCGCCCGCATCTTCGGTTTTGGTTGCGGTTGCCGCATTGGGCAGCGTCTTGGCCGGGGCCTGGCCGAAACGGATCTTTTCCTTCTTGCCAGGCTTCTCGGAGGTCAGGCTGGCGTCCTTTTTGGTGGCTTTGGCCGGCGCCGCGGCAGCTTCCGCAGGAGGCGGAGCTTGCCCCGATTTCTGCCGGAAACTGCGCGTGGACTCGCGGAACCGGGTGCGCTCCACCTTCTTCTTTTTCTTGGGGGCGGGCGGGGTATAGGCGCTGTAGATCGGCTTGGTCTGTTTGGCGCTGGCGCCGGTATCTACATAGCCTGGCTTGATATCGATGTAGGCCTGCTCGCGCATGGTGGTTTGAAATTCGCGCATGGCCGGTTCCATGCGGCTGCCGTAGAAGGCGTCTTCCACCTGCTGCTCGACATCTTTGAATGGCGGAGCGCCTCCTGGGGTGTGTTGCACCACCTTGAAGATGACAAAGCCCTGCCTGGTGCGAATGGGTTCAGTGACCTCGCCCGTTTTAAGGGCGAAGACCGCATCCTCGAGGACTTTGGCCATTTTGCCGCGCTGGAACTGGCCCAGATCGCCGCCCTGGGCTGCCGTGGAACCATCGCTGAAGCTGCGCGCCAACTGGCTAAAGTCGCCGCCCGCATGGAGCTTGGCCTCAATGTCGTCGGCCTTGGCCTTGGCCGCGGCCAGGGCTGCCGGATCGTCGCCGGGAGCGCTGCCCGGTAGCGCAGCAGTGAGTGGGGCGGGTGCGGCCACGGAGACCAGAATCTCGCTCAGATTCACGCTCTCCGGCCGGGAATACTCCTGCTTGTGCGCCTCATAGTAGCGTTGCACCTCGCCGGGCGTGAACTGAACTTTGCGGGCCACCTGGTCGCGCAACACCTCCTGGGAAATGATGTTGTTGCGGATGTTGGCCTTGAAGTCCTCAAACGAGACGCCCTGTTCCTTGGCGGCCTTTTCCAGGTCTTCAAGGGTTTCAAGGTTGTATTGCTTTCGAATCTCGTTGAGCCGGGTGATCAGCTCGGTCTCGCCTGTGATGCCGAGTTCCTTGCCCTTGGAGAGCAGGAGTTGCTGATCGATGAGGCTGCGGAGCAGATCCTTGTGGCCTTCGGATATCTCCTGCATCGTAGCGCCGTGCTGGCGCGCCTCCGCGTCCAGTTCCTTCATTGCGCGGTCATAGTCGGAGCGCGTGATGATCTGGTCGTTGACGCGGGCGACGATATCTTCGACCGTGTTGCCGCCATATGGGCTTTCGGGCACGGCGGGATGCGTTTGCGCCAGGGTGGAACTTGCGAGCAGCAGCGTGCCGAACACGAAAGCCGCGAGAGTGCGAAGAGGTCTCTGAGTCATAGGGTTGGACACGGCAGGGGTCAAACCATCAATCCCTGAGGCATAGACGCTATTGTAAATGCCTGGGAAGCGGAGAGGACAGCCGGAGCGCGATTCCCGGCCCGAATCTGGAGCGAAGGAGAGCGGAATTGGGGAGATTTGTTGAGCGGTGGCCGTTGGGCGGGGAAAACGGTGGAGCGGGGTTCATGCACTCCCAGGTCTTAAACGCGAGACATGGGGCACCCGGCACCCGTCGTTATCGAGGGGGTACCCGGCCAGCGGTCCGGTGGAAAGTGCGAATATATCCCGGCGGGTCAGCAGGGCGTGGCTACCCGAACAGGCACAGCCCGCGTCAAACAGTGCAGTGGTATACTTCTTTCCAAGACGGCTCTGCGAGGGCCTCAAGCGGCTTCCCAGTCTTTTTTAGCCTTGCCGAAATCGGGCAAGGTTAATTCTATCGAGAACCCCTCCAGCCGCTTGCGGTGGATCGGGACTCGCACATTGGAAAGACCGCAGCCAGGCGCCTGCCGCAATTGCCATCCGGAGGTTCGTTCCGCCTATGACTCCACGCGCCCGCCGCGCCCTTTTCGCCGTAGTTCTCTTTTTCGCCGTATGCGCCGTTGCAGGTACCGTGCTGCAGCGCAGGGTAGGCGCCCAGTCTTCGACAGACGAGAGCCAACTCCGCGACAGCCTCAAGTCGTTCACCAACGTGTATGCGATTGTGGAGCAGAACTACGCCGAACCGATCACGGGCGACAAGGCCGACATGGCCATCTACGACGGGGCGATTCCAGGCATGTTGAGGGTGCTGGACCCGCACTCGAATTTCTACGATCCCAAGGCCTACGCCCGGATGCGCGAGGAGCAGCATGGCCGCTACTACGGCGTGGGCATGACCATCCAGCAGCCGTACAGCGGCGGCAAGGTGTTTGTCGAGTTTCCCATGGAGGGCGCACCGGCATTCAGGGCGGGCATTCATCCCGGCGACGTGATCGCGGCCGTGGACGGCAAGAGCACCGACGGAATGACCTCGGACCTGGTGGCCAAGGCACTGAAAGGCCCCAAGGGAACGCATGTGCAAGTGTCGATGATTCGCGTGGGTGAGGCAAAGCCGCTGACTTTTGACCTGGTGCGCGACGAGATTCCCAACCCCTCGGTGGACCTGAAATATGAGATTCGGCCCGGCATTGGCTACATTCACCTGAAACAGTTTCAGGAGACGACGGCGCAGGAGGTCAACGATGCGGTTGACAGCTTTACCGGCCTGAAAGGGCTGGTGTTTGACCTGCGCGGCAATCCTGGAGGGCTGCTGAGCCAGGCGGTGGAAGTGTGCGATCACCTGCTGGCCAAGGGACAGAACATCGTTTCCCAACGGGGACGCGCTTATCCCGATGTGAACTACACGGCCACGCACGGCAACGACGGTCACACATTTCCCATCGTGGTGCTGGTGAATCGCAACACGGCTTCAGCGGCGGAGATTGTGAGCGGCGCCTTGCAGGACCACGACCGGGCGCTGATTGTGGGCGAGACCACGTTCGGCAAGGGACTGGTGCAGACGGTCTACAATCTGAGCGAGAACACCGGCCTTGCGTTGACCACCTATCACTACTACACGCCTTCGGGCCGCCTCATCCAGCGCAACTACGCAGGCGTCTCGCTCTACGACTACTACTACAACCACGCCGGAGCGCTGCCCTCCAACTCCACCAACCAGGAGGTCAAGCTGACCGACGCAGGCCGCACGATGTATGGCGGCGGCGGGATTACGCCGGATGAAAAGATCGAGAGCCCCAAGAGCAGCCACTTTGAGGACTCGCTGCTGTATAAGGATGCGTTCTTCCAGTTCGCGCCGATTTATGTGTCGAAGCACGCGGTGGACAAGAACTTCCAGGTAGACGACGCGGTGCTCAGCGAGTTCAAGCAATATCTGACGAGCCAGAGCATTCCCTGGACCGAGGCCGACCTGACTGCATCGATGGACTGGCTGAAGATGAGCATCAAGGACAAGATCGTTACGATCCAAGCCGGGCAGTTGCAGGGATTGCGAACGAGGGCCGACTGGGATCCCGAGATCCAGAAGGCGCTCACGTTTCTTCCCGAGGCGCAGGCGCTGGAAGACAACGTGCATAAGGTGCTGATGGAGAAGGCGATGGCGAGGAACGCGGTGCAGTAGGCTGCGGGTCAATCAAGCAGAGGAGGCCGTCCTTGCGGGGATGGCCTCTTTGCGTATGCGTCTATCTCTGTGCGTCTATCTCTGTGCCAGCAAGCTTGCTGGGGTGGCGGGACGGTCTTCCCATTGGAAATGGACCTGTCGGAAGAGCCAGTTGTTTCCATTGCGCGTGAGGATCGCGGAGAAACGGACGGGACGATCGCCCCCCTCAGTGCGAACCGCTCCAACACTTGCAACCCAGGCCACATCTCCCGATGAGCAGATGATGGAGTCGTCGACCGCAAACCGGAAATCGCCCCAGTTCGACCAGTCGGCCTTGATGAATTCAGCTGCTGACGAATAGCCGCGAACCCACTCGGATCGATCGGTTCCCAGAATCAGAATATCGTCGTTCTTCTCAAACAGGCGACTCATGAAAGAGTCAAGATTCCTGGGGTCGCGTCGAGTATATCCGTCCTGGAAAGCACGCAGCGCGGTACGCACCCCTTCTTGAACCGAGGGTGGAGCGTCCCCGGCCTGCCGGAGATGCTGCGCGGTGAGTTCGTTTGCTGCGACCGTCTTGAAGTGTTTGTACGCGGCAAAACAAAGTGTGACACCGCCGAAGAATAACAACGCGGCAGCGAGCACTGAAGCCAGCCGCTTTGGAGTCACCTCGATTGTCACGTTTGCCTCCTCTGACTCGAAAAGCGACGATGAGTAAGAGAAGGCTAGCGACCCATCCGGCAAACATAAATAGCACTAAAGTGTAGGCTGAATCTCGTCGGGCAACAGGCCGGCTCCAAGATTTTACGCCGACGCCGCGAAGGTCTTGTTGCTGGTGCTCTGATCGCCTGGTCCTGCCAGCAGGCCGGCAATCGAAATGTCTTCGTCCAGTGCTTCCCAATGCAGGCCGAGGCTGCTGATCCTGCCCTGCTCGCGCTTCTCCGGAGTGCCGTGCAGCAGGCGGGGAAACCACGCAAGCGGAACGCCGATGGTGCGGCCATCACTCAGATCGACCCAAAAGCTGTCCTCCTCGAAGCGGACACGCATTGGACTCGACGAAATACTCATTCCACGCCCTCACAATCCATTATTGCTCTTACGGCTCGTCGTTGTAGATGCCGATCTGCAGTTTGCCGCCTTCGGTTAGTTTGGCGCGAAACATGCCGGGCGTATTGAAGCTCCAGGCTAACTGGCCGTCGGGAGTGATGGCGATGAGGCCGCCGTCGCCGTGGAGGGACTCCAACTCCTTGTGGATGATCTGGTCGGCTGCTTGCTGCAAAGTAAGGCCCTTGTACTGCACGAGTGCGCAGACTTCACGGGCGACGGTGAGGCGGATGAAGTACTCGCCGGTGCCGGTGGCGGAGAGGGCGCAGGACTGATTGGAGGCGTAGGTTCCGGCGCCGATGATGGGTGAGTCGCCGACACGGCCCCATCGCTTTGCTTGAGTCCCACCGGTCGAGGTGCCGGCGGCGATGTTGCCTTCACGATCAAGCGCGACGACGCCGACGGTGCCGAACTTGTGCGCATCGGGCGATTCGATCTCTGCAACCGGCACAAGCGGCGGCGGCGGTGCTCCGGCGGGACGCGGCGGGATGGGACGACCCTCCTTCTGCAATTGCTTGACCAGCGACTGCCAGCGGCGCTCGGTGAAAAAGAAGCTGGGATCAACCTGCTCGAGGCCAACGCTCGCCGCAAAAGCGTCCGCACCCGCGCCGATAAGCATCACGTGCGGCGATTTTTCCATGACGGCGCGGGCAAGCGAGATTGGGTGGCGAGTGCGGGTAACCCCAGCCACCGCGCCTGCTTTGAGGTTTGCGCCGTCCATGATGGCCGCGTCCAGCTCGTTCTTGCCTTCGGCGGTGAAGACCGCGCCGCGGCCGGCGTTGAAGAGTGGATCGTCTTCGAGGATCTGGATTGCGGCTTCAACCGCATCGACGGAAGAGCCGCCCCGGTCGAGAATCTTGGCGGCTGCTTGCGTCGCCTGGGTGAGCGAGGCGCGATAGGCGGCTTCGGTTTCAGGATTCATGCTGGCGCGCTCGATCACGCCCGCTCCGCCGTGCAGCACGATGGCCCAGTGGCGGGCTGGAGGTTGGGCTTGGGCTGCGACGGCGAGTGTGGTGGCCATGATTGCTCCAGTAAGTGCGTTGCAAAGCTTTCGCATGATTTGTTCCCCTCGGCAGAAACATTTGAACGGTCGTGCAAGTTATTTCTTCGGAATTGTCAGCTCCGCGCCTTCGCCCACTTTATATGTTTCAGAAAAATTGCGCTGGTTGATTCCAAGCGAGAGGCGTCCGCGGGAGTCGATGTAGAAAAGCTCCTTGCCTACGGGCACGTCGCTGAAAGTTTTCACAAAGGGGAAGACGTAGTGTTTGCCTGCTAGGTCGATGGGGACGTGGTTGCCGAGTGTGTAGCCGAGTTGAGAGAAGGTCTCCGCGGGGACGTTGAGGACCAGATTCCCAAACGGCCCATCGGTGCCGATGACCTGGCCGTGGAGGCCTGTCTCATCGATCGTCGCGTTGTGCAGATCGAGCCGCACCAGTTTGCTCACATCGAGAGCTGGGCCGGCCTGCGTCCAATCGTCGCCACGGGCGGCGTGAGCGCCGGCTGGGGAGAAAATATCGCGGCCATGAAATGTGGACGAGATGCCGGAGCCGATCATCCACGCGGGGTTGGTGATTTCGTGCGCTTCTACAATGCCGTCGCGATCCTGGATGAGCGTGAGCAGGCCGTTGTCGGGGAGCACGAAGAATTGGCCTACGCGGGACTTGGCGATGATTGCCTTGCGCGTGGAACCGACGCCGGGATCGATGACCACGACGAAGACCGCGTCCTTGGGAAAGTACGGAGCGGAGCCGGCCAGAAAGCGCGCGCCCATGGCGATGTTGTAGGGCTCGGACTGGTGGGTGATGTCGATGATGCGGACGCCGGGGGCCACGCCGTCCATGACTGCCTTGCAGATGCCCACGGCATCGTCTTTGACGTCGAAGTCGGTCATGAAGCCGATCACCTTTTGCGGTTGTTGCGCTGACGCCGTAAAAGTGAGCGCGACCGCCACTGCCATCCAAATCAGAAGCCTTGTTGTCCTCTGCACGCGGGCCCTCCCGATTTCTCCCATGGTATCGCTTGCGGGCGGTAAGCAACGATGACCGGCAGGCGCGCGGAATGGCAGCTGTGCAGTATGAGCAGACGGTGATTGGCGCGGAGCAGGGTGCGCCGGGCAAACCGTGGCGAACCTCTCGGAGACGTTCGCCGCGCGCGCAGGACAGAAGCCCCTTGGCGGAAGTGGGGCAGACAGTGCAGAATGCTTGAGTTAACCAAATCTTGTAAGGATTGCATTCTGCGGCTCCCAAGACCGTTGGGCGCACCCGGAGGCGCAATCGTAAGGAAGCCTTGATGCATTCTGTCTGGTTTGGCGAGTTCATGGGAACGCTGGTTCTGGTGCTGTTGGGCAACGGCGTCAACGCGGGCGTTACGCTGCGCAAGTCGTATGCGGCGGACGCAGGCTGGATGGTGATTGCCTCCGGCTGGGCGCTGGCCGTGTTGTGCGGTGTGCTGGTGGCGCAGGCCTTTGGCAGCCCTGGGGCGAACCTGAACCCCGCCATTACACTGGCCGGCGCGGTGATCAGCGGAAGTTATTCGCAAGTGCTGAGCATGTGGTCGGCGCAGTTGCTGGGCGCCATGGCCGGCGCGTCGCTGATGGCCCTGCACTATGGGCCGCACTGGAAGCTCACGCCGGGACCTGCCGACAAGCTGGGCGTCTTCTGCACCAACGGGGCAGTGCGCAACCCGATTTTCAACATCCTGAGCGAGGCCTTGGGCACTGCGGTACTGGTTCTGGTGGCCGGGGCGATCTTCTCGCATGGAGTCTCAGCGAACGGGCCTGCATCTGGACTCGGACCGTGGCTTGTGGCCAGCCTGGTGTGGGGCATCGGCCTCTCGCTGGGTGGAACCACGGGCTACGCCATCAACCCCGCGCGCGATCTGGGTCCGCGCCTTGTTCATTGGCTGCTGCCGATTCCGGGCAAGGGCGGATCGAACTGGCGCTATGCGCCGATTCCGATCGTCGGCGACCTTACGGGCGCGGCATTGGCGGGGCTGCTGCTGCACTACGCGCATTTGTAATTTGAGCGCATTCATTCCGCCTGTGGTGCGGGCCTCATGCTATCCCACCCCTAGCCGCAAAAAACAAAAGACGCGGTGCCCAGAGGGCGCCTAGGTGGAGCACCCATGTATCTGTAATTGGCCGCGCTCCCGCACTCACCAGCTCACGACAGTTACCGAGAAGGGTTCGAGATCCAGCTTGCCGGCGATTGGCTTAACCGCGCGCGCGGGGCCGTCGCCGGACTTGCCATCCACCGTGAGTGCGCTGGCCTTCGTAGCATCTCCCAGCTCGACTTCAAACGCCCGGCTGCGCTTGTTGACCAGCAGCAGCTTCTGGCCCGTTGGCGTGAGGAACGCCTGTGCGGCAAGATCGCGTGAGCCGATCGAGGTTTCAACCAACTGGTCGCCGGGATGGAAGGAATCCTTGAGCAGCTTGAGCACCCAGAAGCGCGCATTGGGTTTGTTTGTGATCCAGTTCATCATGCTCACGCTGGGAAACTGCGTGGGGTAGCCGATCAACTGCGACTCGCCGATGATG
This sequence comes from Acidobacteriaceae bacterium, assembly GCA_003138365.1. Lineage (GTDB taxonomy): Bacteria > Acidobacteriota > Terriglobia > Terriglobales > Acidobacteriaceae > Telmatobacter. The sequence goes on along the minus strand of PLFY01000126.1, from coordinate 16,280 downwards.
TCGATCTGAAGGCTCGAGAGTTCGATGTAGAGGTATGCATAGAGAGACCCGGCCAGGTTCCAATAGGCGGCAGGGGGCGGCACATTGTCCCCGGCCTTGTTGTCAGTGGGAAGAATCACTCCCAGCTCGTCCGCGTCTGTCTTGGTTTGCGGCGAGAGCCGCTTGCGAATGCTCTCGATGTACTTTACGGCCGTGAGGAAGCCTTCGGCCTGATCGAAGAAGGTGTACTGCCAGTCGGCAATGGTTTCAGTGGCCGTGGGACTTGCGTAGAAGTGATACGAAATGTAATCGATGGGAATGTCTGCCTTGTGATTGGCGGGATCGAGGAAGTACTCGAAGTAGCGTGGATTGTCTCGAGGAGCCGCGAGCGCCATGCCCATGAATTTTGTCTCCGGGCTGACGCGGCGAATGCCTTCGACAATGGCGTCGTAGCGTTCGGTGTACTGCTCGGGAGTGGTGGAGTGTTCGAACTCAGGCTCGTTGAGCACCTCCCACATCGGCAGTTTGTAGTGGTAGCCGGAGTCGTGACGGACGCCGTTCTCATCGCTGAAGCCGCCGTTGACATACCAACTGACGAGGCGTCCGTAGTAGTCGCCCAGCTCTTTTCCTGTGGGATGGAGCAGTTCAGTTCCCTTCGTGTAGTCCCACGTGACCTGGTTGGGGTCTGCCGGATACGTGACCGGCTTGTCAGTCTTAAAGAGCCACGCGGGCATGGTGCTGAAGTTCACCACGGTGGGATGGCCTTCAGTGGCGGCGAAAAAGTCTTTCATCATGGGGTCGATGAGACTGAAGTCCCAACTGGTTTTCTGCGCGGTGGGCGGTTCCAGCTCGGCGACCGCCAGCTTTGGATAGGGCAGCCACGGCACATAGCGCACGTAATCGGCGCCCAGCTCCTTGACGGCCTGATAGGAGGCCGCGCTGAGCGGCTGGCCGGGCCGCAGTGGCGGATTCACAACCACCTGCAACGTGGGAGTGGACCGCGAGACGACCGTGACCTTGTCCCAATGAATGCTGAGGGACGCTGGCTGCTGTGCGTGGACCGAAGCGACGCTTGCGAGGCCGATCACGACCGGCGCCATCACGCGGAGTATGCCGCGCTGCTCCGGTTTCAGACGATTGAATGAATGCATCCCTGCTCCTTGCTCATTCCGCCGGTTGATCTTGAACGATTCTATTCCGTTGCAGCGTGAGGGTTCGCTGGGGCGGAAATGAATCCCAGGTCTCAAATGCGAGACCCTTCGGCTCCGCTCAGGGCAGGCCCTGAGGCACCCAGTGTTCTCCTACTCCAAATACGACGCGACCACAGCGAGAGCGGCGATGGCGGCCGTCTCAGCGCGAAGAATTCGCGGGCCTAGCGATACGGCCACCCAGCCATTGGCATCGAAGAGCGCTTCTTCCTCAGGAGCCCATCCGCCTTCAGGACCGATGGCGATCTCGAGCGTGGGCATCTGCTCTTGCGCGGCGGCTATGGCTTCATCGAGAGCTTGGCGCAAGGTTGTGGTGCGCTCCTGCTCGGCGAGGACCATGCAGGTAGACCCTGAAGCGGGACGCGTGGCCGGCGACGTGGCGCGGACACGTTCGGCCAGCGAAACTGGATCGTGAATCAACGGCACATCGGAACGGCGCGACTGCAGGGCGGCTTCGTGCGCAATGCGCCGCCATCGCTCCACACGCTTTTCCGCAGCCAGGGCAAGATGCTTTTCAGTCCGGCGCGCGATGACCGGCGCAACCGCGGCAACGCCCAGTTCAGTAGCTTTCTCAATCGCCCACTCCATATGATCGAATTTGTACACCGAAACAACCAGCGTGACTGGCAGCGCGGGATCGGCCTGCACCTCGGCGATCAGATTGAAACGGACTTCATTGGGACCGACGGCGGCGACTTCGGCGTGAAACACGTGGCCGCCCGCGACCACATCGGCTTCCATTCCCGGCAGGGTGCGCAACACCCGCGCCATGTGTTCGGCCTGCGCGCCAAGGATGGTCGCGGTGGCCTCGTCCCAATGTTCGGCAATCCAGCGTCGTCTTGTCATAGTTGTTTTTAAGCAGTTCCTTCGGCTATGAGTTTAATCCTTCCGCGGAAACACTGAGGGGGACGCTTTGAGCGTCCCCCTCGCGTGTTGCCTTGTTGTTGGTTGACCGCTACTTCTTTTTTGCGGCCTTCTTCGCGGGCGCCTTCTTGGCGGCGGCTTTCTTCGCAGGTGCCTTTTTCGCTGCCTTCTTGGTTGCCATTTTTCCTATTCTCCCTTTTCGATGGTTTGCATCGATTCTGCAATCGATATATTGCAGTTGATGAATGTATAGATTCATGAAACAACAGTGTCAAGAAAAAAACGACATGATGGTGGAAAAAGCAGCAACAATTTTTCAACGCGGAATTGAGAATCGATTCGCAAGACACAATTTGATCGACCGTTGAACGCGGGATAGAGGTTTTTTGCGAGTCGATTTGCGTCGAAGAATTCAAAGTGCTGCCGCGAGTTCCTATTCTTTTCTCAGCACTCGATGATGTTCAAGGCAAGACCGGCGAGGCTCGTCTCCTTGTAGCGCGACTGCATGTCGAGACCTGTTTGATACATGGTGCGGATGACCTGATCGAGCGAGACCTTGTGCGCTTCACACTCGTTCATCGCTAGTCGTGACGCATTGATGGCTTTCGCGGCTCCCATGGCGTTGCGCTCGATGCAGGGAATTTGCACCAGGCCGCCGATAGGGTCGCAGGTCATGCCCAGGTTGTGTTCCATGGCGATCTCGGCAGCGTGCTCCACTTGTCCATTGGTGCCGCCGAGAGCGGCGGTGAGTCCGCCGGCAGCCATGGAGCAGGCCACGCCCACTTCGCCCTGGCAACCCACCTCCGCTCCGCTGATGGAGGCATTCTCCTTATAGAGGATGCCGATGGCCGCCGAGGTCAGGAAGAAGCGCACGATGCCTTCGTGGTCGGAGTCGGGAATGAAGCGGTCATAATAAAGCGCCACGGCAGGAACCACGCCGGCAGCGCCATTGGTGGGCGCGGTGACCACGCGGCCGCCCGCGGCGTTCTCTTCATTCACAGCCATGGCGTAGACGGTTACCCAGTCGAGCGGGGCGAGAGGATCGCTGCGCAAATCGCTGGCTTCCTTCTCGCGCAACCGCGCAGCCAGACGATTCGCGCGGCGCCGAACATTCAAGCCTCCGGGCAAAATGCCTTCAGCCGCGATGCCGCGCTCGACGCAGGCTTGCATGGTGAGCCAGAGGCGCTGAATACCTTCGCGCACGACTTCGACGGGCGCCTGGTTCAAGTTGCGCGAGGACATCAAGTCTCGTGCGACGATGGCGCACTCGTTCTGAAGCATGAGCTGGCTGATGGAGATCTCGTTGGCCTGCGCCGTGGCCAGCAACTCCGCTGCGCTGTGAAAGGGAAACGGAATGGGGGATTGCTGCTTCTGCTCGGCGGTTAGTTTTCCGGTGGAGTTCGTGGGATCGGACGCAACCTCCTCGGTGATGAATCCGCCGCCGATGGAAAAGAAGGTGCGCTCGTCGACGACAGCGCCGGCCACGTCATAAGCTTTGAGGCGAAGTCCGTTGGGATGCTGGGTGCGCGCACCGGGAGGAAACATGATGGAGCGTTGGAAGACCAGATCGCCGGGTTCATCAAAAGGGATGGAATGCGTTCCGGCGAGATCGATGCGCTGTGCAGAACGGATGGCGGCGACGTTGGATTCAATTGCCGCGGGATCGATGGTGGCCGGCTCGTTGCCCGCCAGACCTAAAATTACAGCGCGGTCAGTTGCGTGGCCCAGCCCAGTGAGGGCCAGCGAACCAAACAACTCCACCTGCACGCGGGCCACGCGATCGAGCAGGCCGCGGGGACCAAGGTCGCGCGCAAAGCGGCAGGCCGCACGCATGGGGCCCATGGTATGGGAACTCGAAGGGCCGACGCCGATCTTGTACAGGTCGAAGAGACTGGTGGTCACGGATGAGATTGTAGCGGGAAACAGCGGACAGGGATACGCAACACTCAATCGCCATGCACGAAATCAAGCGGTCGGAGACCTAGTCCCGATTCCCTGCCTTCAACCACATCTCCAGAAACTCCTTCAACTCCCCCGGCGGCCTCAACCAGACATCCGCCGCCGTCTCCCTCCGCGCACGCCGCACCAACACGCTCACGTGCGCTCCTTTCACTGCGTTCACTGCCCGAAACGCCGTCTCGTCGCTTATATCGTCACCCAAAAAAGCTACTGGGCCGACAGCGCCAGCCTCCTCAAGAATCGCCTCGACAGCGCCGCCTTTGTCGCGCCCCGCGCGCAACTCCACCCCCGCCTCGAACTCCAACAGCGCCAGCCCATCCATCCGCGCGAAGGGCTCAAACAACTCCCTCGTCCGCCGCTCGATCCCCATCGCCTTGCGCGCCGATGCCCCGCGCCAGTGCATCACCACCCCATTGGCCTTGTTCTCGAACAGCCCGCCCAGGCTATCGCGCCGCAACCGCTCACGCAACTCGTCTAGCCTTTTCTCGGTCGCAGCCGGAGCCTGTTGCAGTTGCCGCCGGCCATCGGGAAACAGCCGCTCCGCTCCATGCAGCCCCCACACCTCAAGCGCCGGCTCAAGCCCCAGCATCGGCGCAATTTCCCCGGCAGGCCGCCCAGTCACCACCACCATCCTGGTCTCCAATCCGGTCCGGCCTTGCCTCTGGATGCGCCCAAGCAATTCCCGCACGCCCGCCCATGGCCGCGCCTTGAACCGATCCACACGGAACGGAGCCAGCGTACCATCGTAATCCAGCAGGATCAGCGGCTTTGCCGCGCCGGCAAAACAGCAAAAAAATTCTTCCAGCTTGTCTGCCGCCTCAGGAGTCACCGCGTCCCCGCTTTCTAAGCCAGTTTACGACGATCCCCGTCCCCGACCGAAGCAACTGACAGCCCGCCGCGACTCATCCCCGCATCCTCCGCGCTCTCCATTCGCAATTCGCGCAGATCGCCCAATATGTTCGCCGCCCACCGGTAGACATTGTGTTCCATCACATGCCGCCGCATCCGCTGCATGCGCATCTGCCGTTCTCCCCGGTCCATCTCGAGGCCTTGATGGATCGCTTCGGCCACGCCCTCAATGTCGTAGGGATTCACCAGCAGCGCATCGCCCAGCTCAACCGCCGCGCCTGTGAACTTGCTCAGCACCAGCACGCCGTCTTCGTCGTCCCGAGCAGCCAGATACTCCTTGGCCACCAGGTTCATCCCGTCGTGCAGCGAAGTCACAAGGCATATCTCCGCCGCGCGGTACCAGCGATCCACCTCCTCGTGGCTGCACTGCCGCTCGATCAGCACGATAGGCTTCCAGCGCGACGTCTGAAACCGCATGTTGATCCGCTCCACCGTTAACTCGACGCGCTCGCGCAGCTCCACATAGCTGGGAATCCGCGACCGGCTGGGCGCGGCAATCTGCACCATGGTCATCCGTTCCCGCTGCCAGGGATGCTCCTCCAGCAGTCGCTCGATGGCCATCAGCCGCTCCACGATTCCCTTCGTGTAGTCCATCCGGTCCACACCCAGCACCAGGCATTCGCTGCGCACGCCAAATTCCTCCAGCAACTCCTCGCGCGTGGTTGCCAACCCCGCTCCCTTTTGCCCTGTCTTGCCTTTTCCCGTCCCGTTCTTTCCAGTCAGCGCCAGGCCGTTCCCGTTCTTTCCCGCCGCGTCCAGCACAGTCTTCGGTTTGGTCCCGTCCAGAGCCACGCTCACCGCGTACGGACGCACTGTGGTCGCGCGTCCATTCCTGCGGCACGTCATGTGTTCGCGATCGGTGCGCGACTCCAGAACACGGTCCACGGTCGACAGAAAATTGTTGCAGTGCAGCGGAATGTGAAACCCTATCAGATCGGCGCCCAACAACCCGTCCAGCAACTCCGCCTGCCAGGGGCAAATCCCGAACGCCTCTGGATTCGGCCACGGAATGTGCCAGAAGATCGCCACACGAGCATCCGGCCGCGCCGCCTTCACCAGCCGTGGCAGCAACGCAAAATGATAGTCCTGCACAAAGACCACCGGTTCGGCGCTGCCCTCCATTTCTTTCAGCAGCGCCGCGGCAAACTTTTCGTTCACGCGCTGATACTGATCCCAGTCCGAAGCGCGAAAGATCGGCCGCGTATGCGCGATATGGCACAGCGGCCACAACCCCTCATTGGCAAACCCGTCGTAGTAGCCGTGCTCCTCTTCGCTCGTCAACCAAACCCGGCGCAGGCTGTAGCGTGGATCGTCGGGCGGCACGCGCAAACGGTCGAATGCATCGACGTTCGTGGCATCGGCGCTTCCGCTCCCGTGCGCCACCCATACGCCGTCGCAGGCGCGCAGCACTGGCTCAATGGCCGTCACCAGCCCGCTCGGAGGAACCACGCAAACCGTCTCCCGCCCCTGACGCACATGCATGTACGGCTCGCGGTTTGACACGACAAAAATCCGGCTCGACCCGTGCCGGTCCCGCACATGCACAGCCAGCCGCTCCGCCGTCCAATGGTGCTCACCCTCGTCGCGCAGCCGAGCCTCGGCCGCGGCGGATGCGCGCGCCTCCACCAGGCTCTCCGCCATCGTCTCCACTTCGCGCGCCAGCGGACGAAACATGTTCAACTCCGCCTTGTTTTCGTTCGCGTCCGCGCTTCCATGGCCCAAGCGTACTCGCCGCAGCCGTTCCACCACCCTGGTCATCGGCTCCATCAGAAACCAGCGCACCATCAGCAGCGTCACGCCCACAATCAACACCATGAAGGCCGCGATCCGCAAGAAGCTCCGCTGCCAAACCGCCGCGCCCTCCGCGCGAATAAACCCCGCATCTTCCAGAATCACCAGAACACCCGTCAGCCTCCCGCTGGAATTCAGCGGTATCGCCTCCTCCAGCCACTGCCGGTCTGGATCGTGGCTGAACGCTCCCGAGTCGACCCCCTTCTGGATGGCTTTGTTCACCGCACTCGGCGCAAGTTCCTTGAAGACTTCGCTGGGACCGGCAAAGGCGAGCATCCCTCCATTCGGGTCATACACGGCCAACCCCAGCGCCTCATCCCTTGTGCGCAACCGCGCAAGCTGGGCGGACATATCCCCAATCTGCCCCTTGGCCACAACCGCCTCCAGATCCAGTTGCAGGCTCCCGCCTAACGAGACTGTCCGCCGTTCCAACTCGCGGCGCAACGTCAGCTTGTGGGCCAAGACCTCAAAATAGGTCGAGCCAACCGAGACCAGGGTGATTCCCACGAACAGCGCAAGGATCAACCGCACACCAAAAAAGCGCATCTCCTTCACCCCCTTGTACTGTTTCTGTCCTGTCTCTGGCCTGTCTTTGGAATCTGTCGACACAACTCCCAGCGCCTGCCCTGTTCAATGCATTCCAATCACCAGACTCCAACTCCCTGGAAACAAAGCAACCACCCTGAATCCAAGGCGTCGAAGAATGGATTTTCTGCACCCCACCGCGTAATTCTTGCCCTGCGCTTGACCCAACCGCAGCGTCCCGGCATGTCGCTCTACCCTTGCACCAGACACCCCTCCCCGGATGCGCTATTCTGACCATGCACCATCAATTCAGGAGAGAAGTCGCTCCGCCCTCGTTCCGCAACGCGCGCAATCCCTATGGCGACCAACAACATCGAGAGAACCGCCAAGCAACTCGTGCTCACCGCGCAGGACTACTCCCTGTTTGCCTGGCGTGCCCTCATGAACCTTTTCTCCCCACCCCGCTATTGGCCGGAGTATCTCGTGCAGTCCGACATTGTCGGCTTTGGTTCGGCCTCCATCGTTCTGCTCTCCGGCTTCTTCACCGGCGGCGTGCTGGCCCTGCAATCCGCGGCCACCCTCTCTCAGTTCGGCGCCACCGCTGTCACCGGCCAATTCGTCAGCATCACCATGATCCGCGAGCTGGGCCCGGTGCTCACCGGCATCATGGTCGCCGGCCGCAACGCCTCCTCCATGGCCAGCGAACTCGGCTCCATGGTTGTAACCGAGCAGATCGACGCCATGCGCGCACTCGGCGTCGACCCCATGCGCAAACTCGTCACCCCGCGCATCTTTGCCTGCATCTCCATGCTCTTCTTTCTCACCATCGTCGCCGACGCCTTCGGCATCCTCGGCGGCGGCTTCGTCACCGTCTTCCTGAATCACCAGGACGGCACCCAGTACTTCTCCAAAGCCTGGGAGTCCCTCCGCTATCCCGACATCATCCAGGGCCTGGTCAAGCCGCTCTTCTCCGGCTACATCATCGCCTCCGTCGGTTGCTTCTATGGCATGAGAACCACCGGTGGCACCCAGGGCGTGGGCCGCTCCACCATTCAGGCCGTCGTCAACGCTTCAGTCAGCATCATCCTCGTCGACTTCCTTGTCACCAGGGTGCTGCTTGCCCTCTTTCCCCCGCTATGAGTGAGCCCCCAGCTTCCGTCCAGCCCGATTCGGTCGAGTCCAGCAAGGGCACGGCTCCCGCTCCGGACGTCCGCCCCGTCGTCGTGTTTCGCAACGTCTCCATCGCCTTCGATGACAAGCCCGTTCTTGAAGACGTCAGCTTCTCCGTAGCCCCAGGAGAGACGCGCATCCTGCTCGGACCCGCGGGCGTGGGAAAGAGCGTCCTGCTCAAGCTGGTCAACGGTCTGCTCCGGCCCGACCAGGGCAGCATTCAGCTCTTCGGCCAGGAAATCGCCAACATGCCCGAGGCTCAGCTCTTTCCCATGCGCACGCGCACCGGCATGGTCTTCCAGGAGGGCGCGCTCTTCGACTCCCTCACCGTCCGTGACAATGTCGGCTACCAGTTGATCTCCGAACGAGTCCCGGACGACGAAATCGACGCCCGCGTCCATGAAGCTCTGCGCTTCGTCGAGCTCGACGACACCTTCGCCCTCTATCCCGCCAGCCTTTCCGGTGGAATGCGCCGCCGCGTAGCCATTGCCCGCGCCCTCATCCACCAGCCCGAGCTCCTGCTCTACGACTCACCCACCGGCGGCCTCGACCCCGTTACCTCAACCACCATCATCGAGTTGGTCATGAAGGAGCGCGACGTCTACCGCACCCCGTCCCTCATGGTCACCCACCGCCTCCAGGACGCCTTCATCCTCTGCACCCACCGCTTCGATGAGGACCAGGGCTGCATGGTCCCCTTGCCTCAAGGAGTAACCAACCCCGACACCACCTTCCTGATGCTCGAAGAAGGCCGCCTAATCTTCGACGGCTCCCTCCATGAACTCCTCCACACCGAAAACAAATTCGTCCGTGAATTCCTCGAGTAGAGCAAGGCGCAGGCAAAATGTCCTTCAAATTCCAAAACGTCGACTTCCTTCACCTCGACTCCAGCTTCAGCGAAGACGAACTCCTCGTCCGCCGCACCGCGCGCGAATTCGTCGAAGACAACCTGATCCCCATCATCGAAGACTGCTTTCGCGAAGGCCGCTTTCCGCGCGAGCTAGTCCCCATGATGGGCGAACTCGGCTTCTACGGCGCCAGCCTCGAGGGCTACGGCTGCGCTGGAATGTCCAACGTCGAGTATGGCCTGGTGATGCAGGAGCTCGAACGCGGCGACTCCGGCCTGCGCAGCTTTGTCAGCGTGCAATCCGCCCTCGTCATGTACCCCATCTATACCTTCGGCTCCGACGAGCAGAAGAGCGCCTGGCTCCCCGCCCTCGCCAGCGGAGAAAAACTCGGCTGCTTCGGCCTCACCGAGCCCGGCTTCGGGTCAAACCCAGGAGGCATGACCACCACCGCCCGCAAATCCGCCGATGAGTACATACTCAACGGCGAAAAAATGTGGATCACCTCCGGCTCGATCGCCGATGTTGCCATCATCTGGGCAAAGGTCGCCAACGAAGACAACAACAAAGAAGGGTCCGCTGACAATACCGTCCGCGGCTTCCTGGTCGAGACCGATCGCCCCGGCTTTTCCGCCCACGAAATCCACGGCAAATGGTCTCTCCGCGCCTCCATCACCAGCGGCCTTACCTTGCAGGAGGTCCACATCCCCGCCGCCAATCTGCTTCCCGGAACCAGCGGCCTCAAGAGCCCGCTCATGTGCCTTAACCAGGCCCGCTACGGCATAAGCTGGGGCGCCATCGGCGCAGCCATGTCTTGTTATGACACCGCTCTCCAGTACGCCAAAGTCCGCAAGCAGTTCCACGAGCAGCCCATCGCCAGCCACCAGCTCATTCAGGAAAAACTCGTCTGGATGGTCTCCGAAATCTCCAAGGCGCAGTTGCTCTCGCTCCACGTCGGCCGTCTCAAAGACTCAGGGCGAGCAGGCCACGAGCACATCTCTCTGGCCAAGCGCAATAACGTCTGGATGGCCCTTGAAACTGCACGCATGGCCCGCGACATCCTCGGCGCCAACGGAATCTCCGACGACTATCCCATCATGCGCCACATGATGAACCTCGAATCCGTAAAGACCTACGAAGGCACCCACGACATCCACGCCCTCATCCTCGGCCAGCACATCACGGGGATCGCAGCGTATTGAAGAACCGTCTCAATTCAAGTCGCCCAAAGCACACCCATCGACAAGCCCGAGCCAATCCGGCATATTCTTATCCATGCCGAATTCTCGTGTTGGCGCTCTTTCATTTCTCCGGCTCTCCCTCTTCGCGAGCTGTGCCTTAGCCTGCCTGCCGCCCCTTGCCGCCGCCCAGCAACCTGCAGGCCCCGTTCTTGCCCCCATCGTCCTCCACGCCGCCCGCTTGCTCCAGATCGACACCGGAACCCTGCTCCAGCCCGGCGAGGTTCTCGTCGAGGGCGACCGCATTCGTGCCGTTGGCAAGTCGGTGGCGCATCCCCAGGGCGCAAAGATGCTCGACCTCGGCGACGTCACCCTGCTCCCCGGCCTCATCGACGCCCACGTCCACCTCTTCCTGCATCCAGGCGCTGAAGACCTGCAAACCGTCGAGGAATCGGTCCCATGGCGCACCATCCTTGCCGAGCAGGCCGCCAAAGCCGACCTCTTCGCCGGATATACCGCCGAGCGCGATATGGGCACCGAGGGCGCTGGCTCCGCCGACACCGCAGTCCGCGACGCTATCAACCAGGGTCTCATTCCCGGCCCCCGCCTGCGCATCAGCGGCAACGCAATCGACATCATGGGAGGCCACGAAGACGCCCTTCACTTCAATCCTGCCCAGCACGTGCTCTCCAACGCGGACTACGCCAACTCCATCGACCAGATCGTCGAAGTCATGCGTGCCCAGCACAAGGAGGGCTCGGATTTCGCCAAGGTCTACGAGACCGGTCCAGACAAAATGATCGAGGGCGTCCTGCACACGCCCTACCAATACACCGCGGCGCAACTGGCCGCCGCCGTCGAAGAAGCCCGCCGCCTCGGCACTGTGGTTGCTGTCCACGCCATGGGCGAGCCCGGAACCCTCTACGCGGCGCAGGCCGGCGTTGCTTCCATCGACCACGCCACACAGCTCAGCGACGAAACCATGCGCCTGATGCGCGAGAAGCAAATCCCTGCCGTTCCCACCTTCGCCATCTTCGAGTACTTCGCCCGCAACGCGCCTTCGCCGGCCACAGCCGCGCGTGAATCAGCCCTGCTCGATTACAAGATCGGCGAGTTCAAAAAGCAGATCGCCGCTGGCATCCCCTTTGCGGTTGGCTCCGACGTTGGTCCCTTTCCGCACGGGACACAAGCCGTTGAATTGGTGCTGATGGTTCGCTACGGCATGAAGCCGCTCGCCGTCCTCCAGGCCGACCTCCTCAACGGCGCAAAACTCCTCGGATGGGAAGGCCAGATTGGCCAACTCAAGCCCGGCTACTTCGCCGATATCATCGCCGTCCCCGGCAATCCGCTCGAAGATATCACCGCCGTCGAGCACGTAAGCTTTGTCATGAAAGCCGGCACGGTTGTGCGCCACTGAGATCCTTCAAGTAGCCCCGGCTTTGTGTCAGTCGTCCACCGGCTTTGCCGACCCGCGGAGCGATGAAACTGCGTCCAGCGATGCCGCCGCTAACCTGCTAACTCGCCATCCCCGCTTCAGCGGGGGCTAACTCGCTGCTTTTACATGAACACGCTGTTTCCATTCGGACTGTTGAACTTGCAGCACAAGCGAAATCTTGTTTCTTCCCAGACTCCCTAAAGCTCGGCCGCCATCTCCGCAAGTTTGGCGATGGTGTTCATGTTGCGAGCGGTGCCGTTTTTCGCTGCCGGAATCTTCAGTTTGGATTCGCCCATCCCATCGGCGTAGTAGACATAGATCTCGCGCAGCCCGAGCCGGATCTCTTCGCTCGCCTGGTTGGATATTGTTTGCAGCGTGTCGGCGGCCGGAGGCTTGTCGAGGAAGTGAGCATGGGTGCGGTTGGCCGGCATTTGTGGAAATGGATTGGCCGCGAGAACGGCTGCCATCTCAACGGCTGTGCGCACCAGGACGTTAACGGGCTTGCCCGCGTACTTCGCAAGGGCAGCTTCGAACGCAGCTTTCACCTGGGCTTCAGTCTTCGCGGACTGAAACACGACGTTGCCGCTGGCGATGTAGGTCCGCACAGATTTGAAGCCAGCCGCTTCGCAGATGGATTTCAGTTCGGTCATGGGCAGCTTGCCTGTGCCGCCGACGTTGACCGCGCGAAGCAGAGCAATGTATGCATTCATCTTCATCAGGCCACGCTCACCTCGGCGCGGACGCCGCTGCCTCTTGCACCCGCCGCGCCTCAATCTTCTTCAGCGTCTCCCGAAAGCGCTTCGACTTCATCGGCGCAAGAGAATCTCCGACCGCCTTGCGATAGCCGCCAAGATAGATCGAGTACATGATCGCCAGCGAGCACCCCGTGCCCCACATGAAACCCAGACAGAGCCCCAGGATAGCTGCCGGTCCAAAAGCACTCATCGCTTCGGCCTCTCTTGTTCTCCGCTTACACTGCCACCGTAAAGCTGTCCTCGGTCCGCGTCACCGCGTGGTACAGCGTATCCCGCTCCACGGGAACCCGCCCGGCCTCGGTAATCAGCCTGCACAACTCCTTGCGCGTCATGCCCTGCGGGGTGGTGGCGCCGGCGTCGTGGTAAATCTTCTCCTCGACGACCGTGCCGTCCAGATCGTCGGCTCCAAAACGAAGGGAAATCTGCGCAATCTTGGGCGTCAGCATCTGCCAGTAGGCTTTGATGTGCGCAAAGTTGTCCAGCAGCAGGCGGCTCACCGCAATCTGGCGAATATCGGTGAGCCCTGTCGTCACCGGCAGATGGTCGAGCGGCGTGTTTTCCGGATGGAAAGCCAGAGGAATGAAGGTCTGAAAGCCGCCTGTCTCGTCCTGCAACGCGCGCAGTTTGAGCAGGTGATCCACGCGGTCTTCATCGTTCTCGATATGCCCGTACAACATGGTCGCATTGGTCTTGAAGCCCAGTTTGTGTGCAAGCCGCGCCGTCTCCAGCCACTCCTCGCCGTCGATCTTGTGGTCGCAGATGATGGACCGCACCCGCGCGGCAAATATTTCCGCCCCGCCCCCTGGCATCGAGTCCACGCCAGCCTCACGAAACTTCACCAGTGTCTCTTCGATGCTCAGCTTCGCCCGCCGCGCAAGATAGGCCACTTCCACCATGGTGAAGGCCTTGATGTGGACCTTCGGAAACCTCTGCTTCAGCCCCCGCACCAGGTCGAGAAAATACTCCAGCGGCAAGTCCGGGTGCAAACCTCCAACGATGTGGAATTCGGTCACCGCTTCCGAGTAGCCCGAGGCCGCTGTCTCCCACGCCTCTTCCAGCGCCATCGTGTAGCCGGCCGGGTCGCCCTTCTTGCGTCCAAAGGCGCACAGCTTGCAGGCCGCCACACAAACATTCGTAGGGTTGATGTGCCGATTGACGTTGAAGTACGTCACGTCGCCATGCATCCGCTCGCGCACATGGTTGGCAAGCCAGCCCACCGCCAGCACGTCCGTCGAGCCGTAGAGCGCAATCCCATCGTTGAAGTCGAGACGCTCGCCGGCCAGCACCTTGGCCGCAATCGGCTCAAGCCGTTTGTCATAGCTCCGAAAGCCATTCTGTTCCCGTGAATCCAGCGTCTCAGCCCTCATACAACCATGATACAGAAATCTATTCTTGCCCCGCCTGGTTTGGTTCCCTATTCCCTATTCCCTATTCCCTGCTCTTGAATCACTTCTGCCCCGTCTGCGCTTCCGCCGCCTGCGGCTCAACCACCACGCCGTCATAAAGCGACGACGCCACCACCCGCCCTCCAGCCGTCCGAACCAGCCCGATCCGGTATCCGGTCTGCCACCACTTCCAGCTCATCGTCTTGGGGTCGATCGCGTAGATTTGCTCACTGATCCGCGAACTCACCAGCACCCTGTCCATGGCCGCATCATAGTAAAGATCGCCCACATCGGTGAATGGAAGCCGCCCGATCCAAAGCCAGGTCTTGCCTTGATCGTGCGTAAAGTAGACCCCTTCGCGCGCGCCCAGCCAAAGCGTCCCATCCGCGGAATAAGCCACGCGATGAATGCGCGTGAGCGTCGTCGGAATTCCCATCGGCATCCAGGTCAAACCGGAATCGGTGGACAGCACCACTCCATCGGGCCGGGCCGCGGCCATCAGGCCTTCGTGCGTAGTCACCGAAACGTATTCGCCTGAGCCCATCACCGGGCCCCCCTGCCAACTGGCGCCCTGGTCCCGGCTGGTCAGCAGTCCGAAGCCGGTCGAGGCCAGCCACACATCTCCCGAAACATCCAGCGCGTTCACCCGGCTCTGCAGCTCAAAAGAAGGATCTGTCACCCGCTTCTCTACGTCAACGTGCTCTCCATGGTGGGACTCGATCGCCGCCTTCATGCTCGTATTGGTGATCGTGTTTCTCGGCTGCCAAATGGGGCCGTCGCTTGTAATACCCGGGGTCCCCAGCGACGGGTCCTTGTCGTTGGGGTNNTACTCGCGTTCTCCGACGATTGAGCTGGTTGAGACGGATCCGTGTCGTTGGGGTGATTGTCCATCGCCAAGGCAAAGATGCCGTGACTGGTCCCGGCCACCACGGTTCCATCCTGTGCTTGCGCCAGGGCAAAGACATCGCGCCCCTCCAACCCCTCGCCGATATGTTCCCAGCTCGCGCCTCCATTGCTTGAAACAAACGCACCGCCATAGCTCTTGTCGTTCACTACACCCGCAAACAGGCGCGCCGGATTCCCGCGGTCCACCAGAAGCGCCTCCACCCTGCGCCCGGAAAATCCCTCGTTCGAGCTTTCAAAACTCACCCCTGCGTCCTTGCTCGCAAGCACGCCTCCGCGATCGATTGCCAGGAGCACATGATTTGAATCCCCTGGATCGACAAACACGTCGTTCACCACCACGTCCGGCCCGGTCATGCGTTGGAAGGTCTTGCCTGCGTCCGACGTCTTATAGAGCCCCTCAGTGGTTCCGGCATACACAACCTCGTGGTTGGCCGGATCCTGCATCAGGACGCGCGTCCGTCGCGCTGTCGAGGGAATCCCCTGGATCTTGTGAAACAACTCTCCGGCATTCTCGCTTTTGTAAATCCCGCTGCACGCGCTCAGATAAACGATGCGTGGCTTGTCCGGGTCGATGATCATCGAAAACACATCGGAATCCTCGATCACGCCTTTTTTGATGTTGTGCCAATGTTTGCCGCCATCAGCCGTCTTCCAGGGCAGATGCCAAGTACCCGCATAAACAATGTCCGGGTCCGCGGGGTCAATCGCAAGCGACTCCACTTCATGAATCTCATGGCTGCCCGGCGGGCTGATCAGCGTCCAGGTCCCGCCTGAATCGGTGCTCCGGTACACTCCTTCGAGCGTTCCTGCAAAAATCATGTTGGCTTGCGAGGGCGATTGTGCCAGGGAAAAAATCGACTGGTCCCGCAGAGCTTCCACCGCGCTCCAGTGCTTGCCTCCGTCACGGCTCACCCACAGCCCGCCTGGACGCTGGTCCGCCTTCCATCCGCCCGCGTACACGACGGCGGCATTGGTGGAATCCACCAGGATGCTATCGAGAACCAGGTCTTCCGCCGCATCCAGCTTCGCCAGCCGATGCCACGAACTGCCTTGATCCAGTGACTCATAGACCCAACTGTTGGTCGTGCCCAGGTAAAGATGATTGGGTTGCCCAGGAACCGGGGCAAAAGCGCGCGCGTCGCCACCGTCCGGACCAACCGAGTTCCAAAGCGCCTGCGACATTGACTTCTGTGCGGAAAAACCAAACAGAATCACCGCAGTCGCAAGCGCGAGACCGCCGCGCCGGCAAAGGAAATCGAGACAAATCCGCGAGCGGCTCATTGGAGGAATGAAGCTCCCTGATTTCAAAAGAATAGGTATACAGAAGGGATGCGCATAAAAGTTAAGAGGCCAACCAGCTTCCCGGTCAGC
>PLFY01000003.1:45510-54033 GCA_003138365.1 Acidobacteriaceae bacterium | reverse complement strand
ATCCGGTCAGAGACCTAGTTCTTGGAATGATTCCCTTTGGGTTGTGGCGGAGCAGCCAGCACGCAACGGATCAGCTACGCGGTGGGGTAGGCTCTACGACACCTCTGCAGTGCGTTAAAGTTGTGCTGTGCTCTACCGTCTTTACACCGCGCAGGACTTCGCTTCGCTGTATGCGATCGAGGAGGTCTGTTTCCATGTGCCGTTTCGTTTTAGCCGGAGATATATGCGCCTACTCGTCAGCCGCTCGAATGTGGCGACCTGGATCGCGGAGGAGGACGGGCGGATGGAAGGCTTCGCCATAGTTGAGTGGGCGCGGGAGTCGGGCGGCGTAATCGGCTACATTCAAACGATTGAAGTTGCCCCGGACCGGCGCAACCAGGGCGTTGGCGGAGAACTGCTTCGCCGCATTGAGGACTCAGTGCGCGCTGTGGGCGCTCAGGCAATCTGGCTTCATGTGGATGCGGAGAATGCCCGCGCCATCCGTCTCTATGAGTTGCAGGGCTATCGCTGCGAGGGCAGGGAAGAGGATTACTATGCACCCGCACATGCGGCGTTGATTTATGGAAAGCCGCTGGAGTCTGAGCCGGCAAGTTAGCTGGCCAGTGACCCGGCGCAACGGCGAAAGACCCTGCATTTGCCGATGCGGCTAGAATGAAGATAGACCCAATGTCCATAAGCAATCCAAATCTTCCCAAATCGATTCTGGCGTTCCGGGATTACTCGACCCAGATGTTCGTGCACGATCTCTTGGCGGGGATCACTGTGGGGTTGGTCGCTCTGCCCCTTGCCATGGCCTTTGGCATTGCTTCCGGGGTGACTCCACAGGCGGGCCTATACACGGCGGTCGTGGCCGGCTTCCTCATCTCCGCGCTCGGCGGGTCGCGCACCCAGGTTGGTGGGCCCACCGGGGCCTTCGTGGTCATCGTGGCGGGCATTGTGGTTCGTTTCGGAATGAGCGGCCTGGCCATGGTGACGCTGATGGCAGGGATTCTGCTGCTGCTGATGGGCCTCACCGGCCTTGGCGCTGCCGTCCGATTCATTCCCCGGATGGTCGTCATCGGGTTTACCAATGGCATTGCCGTGCTGATCGCCTCCACGCAGATCAAGGATTTCTTTGGCCTGCGGACAGGAGCGGTTCCCAGCGAGTTTCTGCCCCGCATGAGGTTGCTCGTCGCCCATTTTGCCAGCCTGAACTTGTCGGCGCTCGCGCTGGGCTTGGGCACTCTGGCGATTCTGTTGTTGCTGCCGCGCTTCACCAGGCGCATTCCCGCGTCGATTGTGGCCCTGCTGGTCTGCACCGGGGTGAGCGTTCTGTTTCACCTGCCGGTGGAGACCATTGGCAGCAAGTTCGGCGGGATTCCGCGCGGGTTGCCGCCCTTTGCAATACCCGATTTTCACGCTGAGCACATTCTGCCGTTGATTCCCTCGGCCTTCACGGTTGCGGTGTTGGCGGCGCTGGAGAGCATGCTCTCGGCCGTTGTGGCCGACGGCATGACCGGCGACCGGCACAACCCCAACGTGGAGCTTGTGGCGCAGGGAATCGCCAACATGGTCTCTCCGCTGTTCGGTGGTATTCCAGCCACCGGAGCCATCGCGCGCACTGCCGCCAATATTCGCTCCGGTGCGCGATCGCCCGTCTCCGGCATGGTGGCTGCGCTTACTCTGCTGCTGATCCTGCTGGTGGCCGCACCCCTGGCCAGCTATATTCCTCTGGCCACACTGGCCGCTGTGCTGTTTGTAGTGGCTTACAACATGGGCGAGTGGAATGAGATCGGCGCCATCTTCCAGATGGACCTGGCGGCCATCTCAGTATGGCTGGTCACCTTTGCCCTGACAGTTTTTGCCGACTTGACCGTGGCTGTCGGCGTGGGACTCGCGCTGGCGGCTCTTCTCTATATCTACAGGATCGCCGACACCACGACCGTGGCCCCGGTAACCGATGACTACATTCGCGACGGACTGCCCCATGTGCTGCAAGGGCGCATCGTGCCCGCGTATGTAACGCTGCTGCGGATTCACGGGCCATTTCTGTTCGGCACTACTGAAAAGCTTGTTGAAGCTACGGTGAACCTGGAGGCGTTTGCGCCGGTTGTGATTCTGCGCCTGCGCAATATGACGGCGATTGACGCTACCGGTATCCACGCTATCGAGAAGTTTGCCCGGCGTCTGCATGAATCGCAGAGAACTTTGGTGCTCTGCGGCGCCATGCAACAGCCGTCCAAGCTCTTGAGCGGAAAGCGCTTCCTGGATTGCGTCGGGCGCGAGAACATCATGCCCAATGTTCAGGCAGCGCTGGACCGGGCGAAGGAAATCCACTTGGAAGATGGCCAGCTCCCGGTCGCCGGCTAGCCGGGTGTTTGGAACTCCCGGTCGCCATGAGTCGAATCCGAAGAGCTCAAAGCAAAGAGTCGCCGCAACCGGTGCAACAACTAAGATTGTGGCGAGCTATAATTCCCAATGCTTTAGAAAACAGTAGAAGAGGCGGGCAATGAGACAGACTTATAGCATCTGGGCGCCAAGTATCACGATGGTATTGATGGCGACGCTTTCAGGTTTGGCGCAAGATACGCGCACGGTGACCGAACCTGTGCTGCCAGCAACATGCACCAAGCTGCTCGCAGAGAAGTCGGGAGACGGCGAGAAGCTGGCTGAAGTCTATGAGAAGACGACCGATACAGCCCGGATCCAGAAGGCTCTGGATGCATGCAAGCCGGGGATGGCTGTCGAGCTGGCTCCGGGCGACAAAGGGAATGCGTTTCTGTCCGGTTCGCTGGACATGCGGGAAGGGGTGGCGCTGCTGATCGACAAGGGCGCGACACTCTATGGCTCGCGCGATCCTAAGGACTATGATCCCAACCCGTCCGGAGACGGTCCGCTTCTTTGCGGCACGATGACCGATGTGAGCTCGGCCTACATTACGGCCGGGGATGCGGCCAAAAGNNAAGAACGCCGCGATCATGGGCGACGGAGTGATTGATGGACGCGGCGGTGCGAAGATCGTCGGGCACGATTACAGTTGGTGGCAGATGGCGCGCACCGCCGAACCAAAGCAGTTGCGCTATTTCAGCACACGGCTGATTACGGCAAACCACGCGGACGGCTTTATCCTGTACCGCATCACGCTCCACAATTCGCCGAACTACCATGTCTCGGTGAGCAATACGGACGGCTTCACCGCGTGGGGCGTGCATCTGCTCACGCCAACAGTTCGCGGCGCCGATGCGCGCAACACCGACGGCATCGATCCGGGAAGCTCGACCAACATTACCATCGCCAACAGTTGGATCGACAACGGCGACGATAACATTGCCATCAAGACCGGCATAACCCACATGAGCGTGCTCAACAATCATTTTTACGACGGGCACGGAATGTCCATTGGCAGTGAAACCTTCACTGGCGACAGCTTTCTCCTGGTGGCTGGGTTGACAGAGGAGAACACCACCAGCGGCATCCGCATCAAGAGCAATGCGGCGCGCGGAGGTCTTGTGCATGACCTGACCTACGAGAACATCTGCATGAAAGGCGTTGCCATCCCGATCGCCATCAGCCCGTTCTACAACAACGGCACAGTGGAAGGATTTGTGGACCCCGGCGTTGTAGGCGACCGCATACCGGACTACAAGGCCATCACGCTGCGCAACATCGTTTCCCTCACGCCGGGCGATGTGCTCATCGCCGGCAAGGACGCCGCGCACATGACAGAGATTACGCTCGACACTGTCACCATCAAAGACATCAAGCCGGAGCAGGTGCATTCGCAGTACACAAAGGCGGCCATGGCTCATGTCAACTTTGATTTGAAAGGGACGGGCGTTGAGGTCACCCCTGCCCCGCCGCTTCCGGCGATGAACAATGCTCCGGGCGCCTCGCTGATCGCGGTAGATCCACTAACCAAGTTGGGGCAGTGTGTCGGGGCCTTCCCGCCCATGCAGTGACGGCTTTCCGGAGAGTGTATATTTGTCCTACCCTTGCTGAACAAGGTGGGACATCTGAATTCGCTGGCGGGAGAGCCCGGTGCCTGGAATAGATCTGGAGTGGACGCACAACCGCAAAACGTATTGAAAGACCTGGCATCCGATCGGGAAGGAATGCAGATCGACGAGCGCCTGACATTTCTCAATGAGATGCAACTGCCGGCGGTGATTACGGCCATCCACGGCGAGCCGCTGGTGGAACTGCTCGCCGCGCGCAGGGAACCGCTGGCGGCAATCCTGCGCCATTATGGAGCCATTCTCTTTCGCGGGTTTGGGTTGAGAACGGCTGAGGAGTTTCAGGCTGCGGCGGCAGAGTGCTTTGGAGATGTGCTCCGGCCCTATGTGGGCGGGATCAGTCCGCGCGCAAAAGTCACAGCCGGCGTGTATGAATCCACGCGCTTTCCCAATTACCTCCGGATTCCGCAACACAACGAGATGTCCTATCTGCCCGATTCCCCGCGTACTCTCGCGTTCTTCTGCGAGGTTGCGCCTGGGAATGGGGGTGAGACTCCGCTCGCCGATTCGCGGATAGTCTACGAGCGGATTCCCGCGGATATACGCGAGCGGTTCGAGCAGGCCGGCATTCGCTATTCCCGTTACCTGTACGGGCCGCGCTGGAATCCCCTCAACCGGCTCTTCAACTTAATCTCCGAGCTGCACACTTCGTGGATGGAAGCATTTGCAACCGGCGATCGGGCGGTGGTCGAGCGGGTCTGCGCCGATCAGGGCGGCTCGGTGCATTGGGACTGGGAACAGGGAGCGCGCATCACCAACGATCTGCCGCCGGCCCGCCTGCATCCTCAGACGGGGGAAAAAGTCTGGTTCAACCAGGCTGCGTCGTTTCTGGCCACGCCGCAATCCACGGGCCTGCCGCGCTGGCTTCTTTATACCGCGGCGCATCCGTTCCCGCATCGAAGGCCCTTCCACGCCACTCTCGCCAACGGAGACCCGATCTCCCACTCCCAGGTCAGCAGGATCAACGCGGCAATTGAAAGCGCGACAGTAAGGTTTCCCTGGCAGCGCGGCGATTTTCTCCTCGTGGATAACTACCTGGTGAGTCACGGCCGCATGCCCTTCAAGGGCGATCGCCGGATCCTCGTGGCCATGCGCTAAGGGAAGCCGGTCGTCCAACCCCTCACCTTGTTGTGAAAGCGGTTTCGCAATCGCTGGGAGCGATGGAGAGTTTCATCCCCAATGCGCGGAGAACTGAGGACAACGTCTCGAAGGTGGGGTTGCCTTGCTCGGAAAAGGCTCGATACAAGGTTTCCCTCTGGATCCCGGCATCCTTGGCCACTTTGGACATTTGCCGGGCCTGAGCTACGTTTTTGAGAGCTTTCAGGAAGGCCTCAGGGGAGTCTTCGATTGCTGCATTGAGGTAAGCCGATGCCTCAACTGGGTCCAAGAGGGCCGTTAAAAGAGACTGGCGGTAGGAGATCGTCTTAATTGTCATGTACCCTCCAAAACTTCTTCGCCATGCGAATATCTTTTTCCTGTCCTTGTTTCGAACCGCCAAGCAGCAGATGGATTTGCGGCCCGATCTGTCCGAAATACGCCCGATAGCCGGGGCCGAAGTCCAGTCTCAGTTCGGAGACGCCTTCGCCGACTTCTCGAACGTCGCCAAATAGCCCTTCTTCAAGGCGGTCAATACGAACGCGGACCCGGGCTCTGGTTTGCACGTCAAGGCTGTTCAGCCATTCGGTGAACGGCTCTCGCCCGGATTCCTCCTGGCAAACGAGAATCTCTCTGGGAGTAGCTTCCAAATTCGTTCACGGGCCACGGCCCTGCGTGATTTTTAAGTCACACTCTAGCGTAGCACCGTCCTCGACGGTTTTCAAGTAAAGGTCAAGGATCCATCGCACCGGTGCTGGAATGCGGCGACGGCTGTCACAGTGTTGGGGTATGGGCTCCCAGCTCCCAAAGCGAGACATGGGGCACCCGGCCGCCGTTGCGGCAAAATGCGCTTGCACCTTGAATCCACCCAGCCGGCAATTGTGGTGTAGCATTTGTTCACGATGGAGAGGGCTTCTTCGATGAGCGAGATCGTCTTTGAAGTGCGCGAGGACGAAGTCGATGGCGGCTATACGGCCAACGCCCTCGGTTACGGCATCCATACGCAGGGAGATACTTTGGAAGAGTTGCGCGCGATGGTCAAAGACGCCGTCCAGTGTTACTTCGACGAAACGATGGATGCTCCGAAGATCATCCGTCTCCATTTTGTGCGCGATGAAGTCCTGGCCTGATGAGGCTGCCTCGCGACGCATCTCTCTCAGATTCGATGATTGGTGACCAGGCCAACCGCCCATGGGATTGACTTTATGCCGACCGGGTGGTATTACTTTTTTGAAAACGTAAAGGGGACGCATGGAATCCGCATTGAGCATCAAGGGGCAGGCGACCATTCCGAAGACGATTCGGGAACACCTGCAACTGAAACCGGGAGACCGGGTCAAGTTCTTCGTGCATCCGGACGGCAGCGTGGTGATTTTGCCGAAGCTGCCCACATCGGCTTTGCGGGGCATCGTCTCATCGCGGCGCCGGCGGCCTGCCACTCTGGATGAAATGCGAGAAGCGGTTGCGGCAGGCGCGTCCAAGGGCATAAAGCGCGGCAAACTCCGGTGAGGGAGCGATGAACGGGCTCGATACAAATATTCTCATCCGCTACCTCACACAGGACGACCCGATCCAATCGCCAAAGGCAACAGAGATCATAGAACTGCGATTTACGCGGGAGCATCCCGGCTTCATCAGCCTGGTAACGATGGCTGAAACAGTGTGGGTTCTTGGGAGCGTGTATGCATTGCCGGACCGGGAGATCGCCGATACTGTAGAGCGCATGCTTCAGGCCGATACGCTAGTGGTTCAAAACGAACAGCAGGTGTACACGGCGATGGTGGCGCTCAGACAGGGATGGGGCGCGTTTGCCGATGCGCTGATTGGAGCCTTGGGAGCGTGGGCAGGATGCGACAGCACTCTAACGTTCGACAAGAAAGCGCTGCGGCTTGCGGGATTTGAGCTTGCGGGATGAAGTCCTGGCCTGATGAGGCCTGTGCTATACTTTGATTGAGGTTAATCAATCTTCATCAATGGCTACTATCAATCGGCTTCCGATTACGAAGGCGCGCATCAATCTCGGACAGATTGCCCGACGGGCCCACAATAACAACGAATACTTCATCCTGGAGAAGGATGGGATTCCTGTCATTGGGATCATGGCAGCCGACGAGCTGGAGGATTATCTGGAATTGCGCAATCCAAAAGTCAAGGCTTCGATCGCGGCGAGCCGCAAGGACCACACTGCCGGTAAGACTCGACCTGCTGGGAGACTGCTGGCTGAATTAAAGCGGAGCGCGGTTCGGAAGACGGCCTAGTTCTTTGGCCGTATGAAANNTCATCCGGTCACGGACCTAGCTTGACCGTACCCCTGAACGCGAAAACGTATTCCGTTGTCACTACAGCGCACTTTGACCGGATGCTGAAGAAACTGGCGCTCAAGCATCCTGACCTCGTGGAGCGGTTTGAAGAGACGATTGGGATTCTCTCGCTGGACCCATACAACAAGAGCGGCAAATACGCGATCAAGAAGCTGCAAAGTGTTGCGGCCGGGGAAGGCCAGTACCGGCTGCGTTCGGGGAGATTCCGCTTTCACTACGACGTTGTTGGGCGCGAGGTGGTGCTGTTGTATTGCGGGCTGCGGCGGGAGGATACTTACTGATTGGAATCCCAGGCCCAAGAAGCGAGACCTGAGCCACCCGCGATTCAGTCTCCGGCTGCGGCTTGGCTGTAGGGCTCGAGGGTGCGGACTTTGACCTGGACTTCAATGCGGGAGCCCAGGCGGTTGATGATCGAGACCAGACGGTCGAGGGTGAACCGGGCCAGGTCGGCGTTGCGGATGCGGGAGAAGTCGGCTGCGGCGATACCTGTCTGCGCGTGAGCGGCCCGGACGGTCAGCTCTTTGCGGTCCAGCATTTTGATAATCTCGGCGGCGAGGATGGCCTTCAACTGCTCGACATCGGGACTGGCGTGGCCCAGGTCGCGGAAGACGTTTCCGCTGCCGCGGACCAGTTCAATAGCTTCGCTTTTCATCTGAGCACCTCCTTAAGTTTCTTCAGCCGGCTCTCAATGAGCTCGATTTCATGTTGCGGGGTCTTGATGCCCTGGGTCGATTTCTTCTGGAAGGCGTGAAGAACCCAGATTTCGTCGCCAATCTGCGCGGCGTAGACGACGCGAAACGCGTTCCCACGGAACGGCAGCGCAATCTCAAAGATGCCGGAGCCAATGCCCTTGAGCGGTTTGGCAATGTCGGCCTTGCCGTTCTCTGCCGCAATCGTCAGAGCGGTAAGGCAGATGGATTGTGCGTCGGCGGGAAACTTCTCGAACTCCTTATGGGCGCCCTTGATCCACGAGATGGGCCGCGTCTGTCTGGTCATCGGCTGTCTGCCATCCCTACGAGAGTGTAGTCATATTTGACAACACTTGTCAAGTTGATTGGGCCGTGGGTCAGGGCCGACGAATATAAATGTCCATAGAGCCACTTGCAAAATTCCAC
>PLFY01000003.1:37655-45460 GCA_003138365.1 Acidobacteriaceae bacterium | reverse complement strand
GTCGAATTTTGCAAGTAGCTCCATAGCTTGCTATATGCAAGGCGGCTGAGTTGGGTGAGAAGGGGAGATGGACAATCCCCTGAAGTATTTTGCTGAGTTGCGCGACCCTTGCGTGGAACGGAACCGGGAACATCTGCTGGAAGAGATTCTTCTGATCGCCAAGCCGGGCGCCCCATGTCTCGCTTTTGAGACATGGGATGCAGAAAGGCCCCAGGGGCCGGTTCGTTATAGGCAACCCGGTCCTCTGCGATTGGCCGCCGCAGGAAGCCCGCTTCATCTCCTATGGGTCGGCAACGCCGGTGGAGGACTAAAAAGCAAAGAACCTGGTGCTCCATCCGCCGATTCGCCATTTTCTGAGGAATTCTCAGCCCTTGCGCAGCGGCTTGTTCATCGGGACGACTTGCACCGTGACGTCGCGAACCTCGGAGAGGAAGCGGTTGAGCACCGACCCACGCAGCAGAATATCCCAGCGCGAGCGAACCGATTGCCCGAAGACCACGTGGGAGATGTTCTCCTGTTGGGCAAAACGGATCAGCGCGTCGGAGACGTTGCGGTCGGTCAGATTCACAACCTTCGCGCCCAGATCGCGGGCCATGCGCTCGTACTCTTCGAGCCGGTGGTGCGCCTCGGGGTCGCCGTGGCCTTTGTCGTCGTCGGGGCGGGTGACGTAAACGGCGTACCAGTTACTGGCCAGGCGACCGGCGACGCGCGAGCCTACGCGCAGCAGCCGCTCAGTGCCGGGCCGCGCGCTCAGGCACACCATCACCTTCTCCGGAATCGGAGCCTGCTCCAGTCCCTGGGTGCGGCGATATTCCGAGGCTCGGCTGCTCACCTGCTCAGCGGTGGTGCGCAGGGCCAGTTCCCGCAGCATGTTCAGATTGCCCTTGCGGAAGAAGTTGGCCAGCGACTGCTCCACCTTTTCCGCTGCGTAGATCTTGCCCGCGCGCAGGCGAGTCCGCAGCTCGTCCACCGTGATGTCGATGTTCATTACCTCGTCGGCGCGCTTCAGGAAGTTATCGGGAACGGTCTCGCGGATGATGGTGTTGGCGGAGCGGTTGACGGCGTCGTTCAGCGTTTCCAGGTGCTGGATGTTGACCGCTGCCATGACGTTGATGCCCGCATCCAGCAGCTCCAGCACGTCTTCGTAGCGCTTGCGGTTTTTGCTGCCCGGCACGTTGGTGTGGGCCAGTTCGTCCACCATCACGGTGTTGGGATGGCGGGCCAGGATGGCGTCCACGTCCATCTCTTTCAATTCGACGCCGCGGTAGGGAATCACGCGCTGGGGCACGATCTCCAGGTCGCGGATGCGCGCCTCTGTCTCTTTGCGCCCGTGGCTCTCCACCAGGCCGATCACCACATCCACGCCTTGCTGATGCTTCATCATGTAGGCATCGTTGAGCATGTGGTAGGTTTTGCCCACGCCCGGCGCCGCGCCAATGTAGATGCGCAGCTTGGCGGCTTCCGGCTTCTTTTCGAGAACAATCTCGGCCATCGCTCAGCCCACCTCAACGGGATGACGGATTGATTCCACCGCCGCCACGGGAATAGTAAACCGGAAGGTGGTTCCATGGCCCAGGCGGCTCTCGACGGCAATCTGTCCGCCCAGAGACTCCACTAGCCGCCGCACCAGCGCCAGGCCCAGTCCCGAGCCGCTCTCTGAGAATGGATTGAAGCGGTCGAAGATGGTGCTCAGCCGCTCCGCCTCGATGCCGCGGCCGCTATCGCGCACGGTGAACTGCACAAATTCCTTGACCTCCTCGGCGGCCAGCAGAATCTCGCCCTCGGCCGGCGTATAGCGGAGCGCATTCGACAGCAGGTTGTCCAGGATGGAGCGCAATGCGCGCCGATCGGCGTTCACCAGAGACAGATCGGCATAGGCGCGCATCTCCACGCGAATGTGCTTCCGGGCTGCCTCGTCGCAACAGCGGTCGCGAGCCTCGCCGAGCGCCTGCAATGGGTGAAGCCGCTCTGGCTTGAGTTCGCGCTTGCCGGTGTCCAATTCGGCCACTTCAATCAGGTCGCCCATGATGTCGTCCAACTTCTCCGACTCGTTGCTGGCCTGGACCACCAACTCAGTTTGCAGCCCCCGCAACTCTCCGCCAAAGCCCTGGCTCAGCGCATAAAGGCTGCGGCGCAACTGCAACAGAGGGTCGCGCAGCTTGCGGCTGGCCACGGTGATGAATTGCGTCTTGAAGCGGTCGGTGTCCTGCAGGCTGGTCACGTCTTCCAGCGTAGTCACCGTGCCCAGCAACCGCCCCTCGGAGTCGCGCATGGGCGTTGTCCTGAGTCGATAACTGCGTTCCTGGTTGCCGATGCGCATGGGCAGCATGGAGGCCTCGTCCTCCGCGGCCACCGCCTTCTGCATGGAGACGGCATTGCGGATGGCGTTCAGAATCTTTTCTCCGCCGGGAGTATTGTTCAGGGCCATGCGGTCCGTGGCGCCTTCGCCCAGCAGCTCAGACGCGGCCTGGTTCACCTTCAGCACATGGCCCTTGCCGTCGGTCACGATGATGGGCTCGAAGATGGATTGCAGCACCGCGTCGGAGAGTTGAAACTCCATCTGGCGGCGTCCGGCCTCGGAGTCCCGCAGTTCGCGCAGGCGGACCGCAAGCCGGTTCAACTCCACGGCGATCAGGCCAAAGTCGTCGCGGCTGCTCCACTCCACGCGGTGTTCCATGTTGCCCTGCGCGATTTTCTTTGCATCCCGGGCCACCCTGTGGATAGGCCGCAGAACAAAGTAGATGGTCCCAGCCCCCACCAGCACCGCAGCCAACACGAAAACATAGGCCAGCTTGGCCTGTCCCGCCGCGGCCAATGCGCGGTGAGTCACCGCAACCAGCCCCAGCGTGAGGCCGGTAAGCAGAACACAACCGAGAATCAGTCGCTGCGCGAGGTTGAGCATGGCCCGGTCTCCTTGCCGGTAATTGTATGTTTCGAGTCTATGATATTTCGCCGGGGCCGATGCTCAAAGGAAAGGCCAAAGGTCTCCAGACCGGAAACCAGCCGAGAAGAAAGCGCGTGATGAGGTTAACCGGGTTGCCGCGCGCACAGTCAGGGAAACAACGACGGGCTAAGCTATTTGCGTTTGACGCCTGCCCTTCTTACTCCCAACTTCTGCAATGCTTCATCGAAGAAGCCAGATTCCAATTGGCCTTGAAAAACCTCGTATGGGTCATTTGGATCGCCATCTTTTCGTAGTGTCTCCGATATAAAGAGAATGCATATGCGCCGCATTGTCGATGAAGCGATCCAAACGATCCTCAGTCTACCCTTGCGAAGCCGGAAAATGTTCGATAGGTGACCCCGGAGGGCATGACTTTTGTTGGTGGGATCATGAGGAATGATCCTCTTGACTGCTTCCTGTACCATGTGGAATATCTTGCAGTGAGCACTTTCCGAATGCCCCAAATTCTCAGCCGCCTTACATCTACGATATAGCTCTACATATACACGCTCTGCCGTGGCTGTCATATCGACTGTGTAGGGAAGGGGAGAGGTTGACTTCGTTTGTTCGCTTTTCTCTCCCTTTCCCGCTGCTGACATCAACTACTCCTTTTCCATATCCGCTTCGATCTCAGCAAGGGTGCGGATGCGCCCGGAGCGAATATCCTCAAATGCTGCAAGCACTCCAATCCGTTCGGTGTCGTTTGTGAGCATTTCGATCATGCTCAACAGCGAGTTCATTTCTGTCCTCATCTCTTGGTACCTTTTGTACGAAAAGAGTACCGAAAGAGGAGTATCGTTCTCCTGGATGACAAAAGTGTCGTCTCCTTGCTCTTTGAGCTTGGTTGCATTCAAATCGCGCAATTTGCTCACACCGACGTGCCGGATTCTCGGATCGATGTCCGGGAACGCATATGCTCCCATGGCGGTCTCCTCCCTGTAGATCAAGTGGACTAGCCTGGTTCAATTGTGAACTAGGGAACCCCTGCACAAGCCTGAATTGTGTCAGGGCACGACCGGGGCGACCCAGGGACACCCCTGGGTCGCGTGCCGCAAATGCTGCAAAATCAACGCGGGCTTTAGCCCCTGAGGGAATGCTTGTCTCCAGGAAGAACTTGTTCAGAGATTCCCTAGGCTAGTCCGTTGGATCTCATAGAACCGTTAAGAACATTATATCGGCAAAAGTCTGCCTGTCAATATATAATCATCCACTCAATAAATCGTCAATATGTTGACATCTATCCTGCAAACTATTGCCATTATTTTAACATCGAGAATCTAAAAGCGAGGATGACACACAATGGCTTTACCGGCGCCGCCAGTTCCACCCCTGGGACGGCATGTACGCCGTTTTCTCTCCACCCATAGGCGCCAAGGTTCTGAATCCTCTTGGGTAGCTGGCGATCTTGGGGTCAAAGTGAATCGCGTAAAATGAGGAGATTTCAACGTGCATTTTTACCGGGGCTTTCGCAGTTGCAGGCTACGGAATCCGGCAGACCGTCAGCGCGTCATTGTGCCAGCGGCAAGCCAACCCCGCCGGCTGAGGCCAGGAAACCAGCACCCAGCCCACGCCGAACTCCGCCTTCAGGCGCTCGAAATCCCCAAGCTGGAAGTGCGGCCAGCCCGCCTGGGCCACCTGTTGCAAGTGCCATTCCGGTCCCAGGCTGGGCACTTGCGTCACCACCGCCGCGTCCTTGTCGGCATCGGACAACTGGCTCCGCTCGGCCAGCGCCCGGAAGCTGTGAAAGTCTTCGCGAGGCGCGGAAAGGTACTGCGGGTCGAGGGCAAAGTAGGCGTCGGCCGGAGTGTTCTGGCGAATCCACGCAAAGGCTTGCAGCCAGGGGTTTGAGCTGACCATCGTGGGAAGTTCGAGGTGCGCGCCGTCGTCGATCAGCTCCCATTGCACAAGAAACATGCCGCCGTTGAAGACCAGCAGGTAGACCGCCCAACGCCAGACCTTGGTCTTGAGCAGAAAGCGCCCCATCAATCCACCCGCGGCCAGCGCCATGAAGATATAAACCAGTTGCAGATAGCGCATGGGTTGCAGTGGCGCCAGCCGTTCCAATTTGGCCGGCGTGAGGATGATCATGGCGACAATCTGCTGAAATGCGCCATAGGCAAACACCGCAAGGGCGAAGCGGGCCAGCCGGGTTTCGCCGTGCTTTTGCGCCACGCGGCTGAGCAGCCAGAATAGAAACAGAGGCGCCAGTGCGCCTAGCCACTCGTACCACGCCCAGTGGTAGAGAAAGTAGTAGCCGCGCGTCGCGAGAGCCTCCCGCCAGCTTGGTGAGGCCGGCTCGAACATCCAGCCCAGCGGCACGGCTGCAGCCAGAGAGTCGCGCAAGGCGCGCAAGCGGAATGGAACCGGTTCGAGCAGTGCCAGCGTGAGGAATACACAGAACGAGATGCCCAGCGCGGCCATGATGGGATGCAGCACAAAGGCCAGTATCAGCAGAGGAACGGCGTGCCAGCGCTTCCCCTCCAGAATCCGTGAAATGCCCAGCAGGATCAGTGCGGTTGCCAGGTTGCGTGGATGCAGATGCTGGTCGGCGATGTTGAGCGCCGTCCCCGCCACAGGCAGGGTCAACATGGCTGCCACCATGGCTACAGCGGCCCATTGCGCTCGCCTATCGCCGAATAGTTGCCTCGCGATTCTGTCGCATGCCCAAAGGATGAGGAACAGCGAGACGAACTGCCAGCCTAACTCCGCCCAGGCCAGCGGAATCCCGGTCCACTGAACAAAGTGGGCCATCCAGCCGTCAAAGAGAGTCGCTTGCAGTTGCAGCCTGAAAAACTCCGCATTGTGCGGGAAGAGTGCGGGGTTGAGATCGGCTTTGACCGCTGTCAGATAGACGCCGTCGTCTTCAAGGCCGGGGTGATAGCCCATGACCAGAAAGCCTAGCGTGGTAAACAGCAGAACGGGCAAAAATTCAGAAATTAAGCGCTTCAGCCTCAAACAGAGATTCCCCACTCGTCAGACCAGCGCGGATTCGAAACAGACCGCTGCAAGTCCTGGTCATTTGTCCGGAAGAGCTCCGGGGTGATTCTCGACATTTCAAGTTTAGACCGCCCTGTAGGTTTCCAGCTGAGGCCCGAGCCGGCTTATCTGCCAGTCCAATCTGCTCGAACCGCCGGCGCTCGAAACAAATTGGCCGAAACTCGAGTTCAGGGCGTGCGATGAACCGTGGGGCAATGGACTGGCCGCAACCGGGCAGTGAAGTGTATCGTCTAACAAGTTGTAGAACTGTTGTCCTTCAATCCCCGTTCAGACTGGTTCATCATGCCGTCAACCGCGTTGAGTTCATCTTATATGCCGTTAGCCGCGGAGGGTTTATTGACTCAGTCGGAGGCGGGCCGCGTGGACCACGATCAGGAAAAGCTGGCGCTCGTGATTCCTACGCTCTGCGAAGCTGAAAACATTGGCGGCCTGCTCAACCAAATTCGATCCGTGCTCGATCCGTTGGAGACTCCCTACGAAATCCTGGTGGTTGACGATGACAGCGGCGATGGCACCGGCGATGTGGTCTCGGCCATCGCAAAGCAGGATCCGCGCGTGCGCCTGCTGGTGCGCAAAGGAGAGAGAGGCTTGTCCGGCGCCATACTCCACGGCTGGCGGAACACGGACGCCGCGATTCTCGGCGTGATGGACGCCGATCTTCAGCACCCTCCGGAATTGCTGCCGAAGCTGCTTTCCGCCATTCAGGGTGGCCGCGATCTGGTCATTGGCAGCCGCTACACCCCAGGCGGCGACCTGGGAAAATGGAATCCAGCCCGGAAGCTTTTGTCAGCCGCCGCCGTCTGGGTGACCTGGCCACTGCAAAGGTCGAGGCTCCGCGCCAAGGATCCCATGTCCGGCTTCTTCCTGGTTCGACGCAGTTGCCTTGACCAGGTCCCATTCCAGCAGTCCGGCTTCAAGTTGCTGTTGGAAGTTCTGGTGCGCGGACACATCCGCTCGGTCGAAGAGATCCCGTTCGCCTTCGGCCTGCGTTACCGCGGGGCCAGCAAGGCCAACTTCAAAGTCGCTGTGGATTATGCGCGCCTGTTGGCAAGGCTCTACGCCGCCAGATTCGGTTTCGGACGCCGCGCCTGATGCACTTGGCCAAAAGCCCGCTTGAGATTTAGATCGCCGGCAGAATCATCCGCAGCACCAGAAATCCCGCTACGCCTGCGAAGAACACAAGCGCCATGCGGATGCCAGGCTCGCGATTGACCTCGGGCACCAGGTCTGTGGCCGCCACGTAAATTGCCACGCCCGCGGAGATCGGCAATCCATAGACCAGCCAGCTTGGAACCAGCTCGATGACCAACACGCCGACCAGGGTAGCCGCCGCCAGCGCCACCGCGGAATAGAACGCCGTGGCGCGGCTGCGTCCGCTGGCCAGCATCACAGACGCCATGGTGAACCCTTCCGGCGCTTTGTGCAGCAAGATCGCCAGAAAGATCAGCCAGCCCAGCGTGCTGTTGACCACAAAGCCCGAGCCGATGGCGACGCCGTCAAACAGCGCATGTACGCTCAAGCCCGCCATCACCGAGTTGCCTGTGCGCCGGGAGACAAACTCGCCGTGATGCGTTTCCTCGCCAAAGTGGAAATGGGAGTTGATGGTGTGCTCCAGCAGATGCACCACGCAGTAGCCGCCCATGATCAGGATCGGTCCGAGCTGCGGGTTGCCAGTCTGGTTCCACAGATGCAGGCTCTCTGGCGTCATCTCGATGAGAGCCGTAGCCATCAGGAAGCCGGCGCCGAGCGCGACAAAGTAGCGCAGGTAGCGCTCCACGCCGTGCGCCCGCACCAGAACAAACCCGCCGGCCACGTCGGCCAGCGCGGCAATGGCGCCGAGCAGCAATGAGAGCTTCAGCAACGA
>PLFY01000003.1:3681-37603 GCA_003138365.1 Acidobacteriaceae bacterium | reverse complement strand
GGCTTTAGCCCCTGAGGGATTCGTATACTATGGTCCTTCATGATCCTCGCGCACATCGGAGCTCATCAGGCGATCATGGTCGTCAAATTGGAAGAGGACAAGACAATTGGTCTTGACCCACCCCCACCTGGAATCGGGGATGGTGGCTAGAATGAAATTGCCAGCCGTTGCATCCCTACGGTATTCAGAGTGTTCGATTTTCCGCCCACTCAAATAACTGAGAACTTGCGCAGGCGTCGAGTGCATCGGAACAGCCTTTGCCAAACTTTGCCCCACAACCTGTGGATCAGGTTTCGGGCCGCAGCCGGAGAGCAGCAAACAGCAAAAGACACACGATAATCGGAGAGTCACCAATACCGACACCGCTTGATTTCTGTGTATTCGCATTGAACCGCCCCTCAGGGGCTAAAGCCCGTACCCTTCAAAGCAGGCGGTTTTTTACCCGCTGTGCCGGATGTGCATCACGTCGCCGTCCTGCACAATGTATTCCTTGCCTTCAAGGCGCAGCGTCCCTTTGGAGCGCGCAGCCGCCTCGGAGCCCGCCGCCAGCAGGTTGTCCCAGCGGATGGTTTCCGCGCGAATGAAGTGATGCTCGAGGTCGGAGTGTATGGCCCCTGCGGCCTGCGGCGCCTTCGACCCCACCGGCACTGTCCAGGCGCGGCACTCGTCCTCGCCGGCGGTGAAGAAACTGATCAATCCAAGCAGCTCGTAACTCTTGCGGATCAGCCGCACCAACCCGCTCTCATGCAGACCGTAGCTGCCCAGGAATTCCGCCGCTTCTTCGTCGTCCATCTCCGCCAGTTCCGCCTCCACCTTGCCGCAGATGGCGGTTGCGCCGGCGTTGGGCCGCTGCGCAATTTCGTCCAGCTTGAACAGGCTCACCGCCGCGTCAAGGTCGGTGCCGAGCGTGGTGCTTTCGCCGATGTTAAGCGCATATAAGATGGGCTTTTGCGACAGAAACATGAAGCCCTTGATGAGCTTCTTCTCCTCGGGAGTCATCTCCAGCTCGCGCAGCGGCAGCTCCTTTTCGAGCGCTTCTTTTGACCGCAGCAGCAGAGCCTGTTCGCGCTCCAGTTCGCTGGTGCGTCCCTTTTTCAGGTCCTTCTCCAGACGCTCCAGCCTCTTTTCAACCTGTGTGAGGTCGCTGATCATCAGGTCGAACTCGACATTTTTGATGTCACGCAGCGGATCGATGGGGCCCACATGTGCAATCGAGTCGTCGTCGAAGGCGCGCAGCACGTGAATCAGCGCGTCTACCTGGCGAAGGCTGGTCAGGAACGCAGTCTCCTTCAGCGCCTCCTGCCCGATGGCCGCCACGTCCACAAATTCAACGGCCGCGAAGGTAGTCTTGCGCGGCGAGTAGAGAGCGGACAGCTTGTCCAGCCGATCGTCCGGCACGCGCGCCACGCCGATGTGCTCCTCGCGCGGGTTCGAGTAGCCGCTCCGCTCCTCGAGTTTCGCCTTGGTCAGAATCTTGAATAACGATGTCTTGCCCACCTGTGGCAGGCCGATAATGCCAGTCTTCATGCACGTCCCATTACGGCCCCTGCACGATGAGAACCGCGCTTCCGGGCCTCTTCGATGATACAGGAACAGAGATCAGGGGTCAGAGATCAGAAATCAGAATGCGCCATTCGTGCAGACAAAGCTGGGTGCCCCATCCTTGCCACGTTCTTGTTTTTGTGGCAAGGGTGGGAGACCACAAATCTCAACCGGGCTCTATCGCTCCGATCCCCAATTCCTACTCCCTGTTCTTCCCAGATTCCGCCGCCGCCACCAGCGCCACCGTAGCCAGCCCCAGCAGCAGAATGGCTTCTTCCACGTACTCGCTTCGATTGTGCAGCTTGTTGAAGTCGATGTTGCTGGGGTTGGCTGCGTCGGCTGCATGGATCGCGCCGCCCGCGGCAATCCGGTCCCGCTCCATCGCCGGAATGATGGCGAACTGCGAGTACACCGTGCAGGCGATCATCATGACAAGCAGAGCCATCGGCGCCACCACGCGGCGCGGCTTGTAGATACCCCACGCGGGAAACAGCGCCAGCAAAGCCAGCGCCACCATTCCAGAAACCAGCCCCATGCCGTGCAGAATGCGCAGCAATTCACCGACAATCGTACCGGCGGTGTGCGTGTCCGGCAGCAGCGTATTGAATGTGATGACGGCCACCACGGGAAAGAAGATCTCCGCGCCCAGCCACACGATGAGCGCGAGATAGAGAAGAGTGCGGAGAAGAGTCTTCATGAATTCAGTTCTCAGTGGTCAGTTTTCAGTTGTCAGCGGACCCGCCGAAGATCGCCTGAAAAGATTGTAGACTCCAGAGTCTGCCGATCTCTCTTTGCAGTGCCGCCGGGGTGTTTCAACGGACACCGAGCAGCACTTCTGAACCGATCACTGACCACTGATCACTGACCACTGACCACTAGCTTTTCTTTAACGCCCGCTTCAACACGGTCTCCAGCGCCGCTTTCACTTGGACGTATTCCTCGGGAGCGATCGTGCCGGAGATCTTTTCGCTCTCCAGCGCAAACAGCTCTTCCTTCAGCACATTCAGCAAAGCGGTATTCTTTGATGCGGGCGAAGCAAAGACGGGATAACTTCCCGCTCCCGCATCGGCCACGGCCCCAGGCGCGCCGGCCGGCTTGCTCAGCAGGAAGGCAGCGCCCGCGAATAACAGCAGCGCCAGGCCGCCCATAATCCACCATTTGTACTTACTGATCGCGTCGGACCCGCCGACGGGCGGTCCGATGCCGCCGCCGGGCTGCGTCCCGGGCGTACTCGCGCTCGAATCCTGCGAACCGCCTCCGCTGTCCTGCGCGCCCATGCCCGCGGCAGGCTGCTGTCCAGCCGCGGCGCCTTGCTGCTCGCGCGGAATCGCTCCGTTGCCGGAAATGGTAAACTCCAGCGGCTTGCCCGGAGTGCCGTTCTTGGCCACAAAGGTCTGCACGTTGGGATCTTCCGGCACGGACTTGAAGGCTGCGCCCGCGCCTGCGGTAAAGGTCATGCTCTTGGGCAGAATCACGGCCACGTTATCGGCCGGCAGCAACACCTGGGACTTGAAGGTGAACGTGCCGCCGCTGTAGGGCACGTCGTAGCTGAGCTGAAAGAGCGTTTCCTTGTCGCCCTCGTCCGGCTGGATGGGGAAGTTGAACGAGTAATGGCCCTTGGGGCCGTCCGGGTCCAGCTTGACTGAGGTGGGCAGGCCCGTGGGACGTTGCGCGCCTACGCCGTTCACTACCGCCTCAGCCGGAAGCACAATTCCAAATGAGTGCGGACTCCACTGCGTCATCGGCGGCGAGCTGTTGTTGTGTACGAAGTACCGCTCAGTCACTTTGAGCTGGCCGTTGTCGCTTTCCACCTCCATCACGTCCGCCTCGATGGAGACGCCCTGAACCTTGGCGGCTACATCGTAGACCGGGATGTCGGCCGGCGCGCCTCCCTGGGGCGCGGCAATAAAGTAGCCTGCGCCCTGGTGGGTTACCCGCACCAGGTAAGGGCTGCTGCCGGGCTCCTTCAGCGAAAAGCGTCCGTTCGCGTCGGTCGTTGCATGGGCCACTTCCCCCATGCCAGCCTGCACGTCTACCAGAACTACAACGTCGCCCACGGCGGGTTTGCCGGTGGTCTTGTCGGTCACCGTGCCGGTGACGGTAGCTGCCTGCGCCAGAACGCCTGCTGCCAGCAGGCTCAAAGCAAGAGTGCGAAGAATCAAATGAGTCGATTTCATAGTCGTGATGGATTCCTTCAATCGTGAAGCGCTAAGTTCTGTCTAAAAAGCCGTGAGCGTTGAAGAGGGTGTTCATCCGATACCGTCGCGAAACTTGGGGTCGGACGCGTGCATCCCGTTGCAGAAAGGCTTGTTCTGGGACCTGCCGCAACGGCACAGCGTCATGCGATTGCGAATTTCGTAGGCCTGGCCATCGGCGCCGATGAGCTGAATACCCCCGCGCACCCACAACGGGCCGCTGCACTCCTGCGCCGGATCCTCGACTAATCCGATCGACTGTGTCAGTTTAGGCTCGACCGGTTTTCCGGTTTCCTTGTCGATGGCCACCAATCGGCCGGAAGCGCAGTTCCCAACTTGCCGGATAAACTGCTCGCGCTTCTTGGGTTCGTCGGTCCCCTCCACCTGAGTCCACACTTGGCCATGCGGATCGCAAAAGCGCGCGAACGCGCAGAAGACTTCGGCGTCGGCCAGTTGCATCGTTGGTCCGTCGAACAGCTTCGCCTGCTCCATCATCGGCTCACGGCTGGCCGTCTCAGTCCCGTCGAAGCCGACCTTGGCATGCGTGCCGTCGCAGAATGGCTTTGTCTTCGATTCTCCACAACGACAGAGCGCGTATTGCGCGGAGGCAGGAAGCGATTTGCCCTCTATCCATTCGGTCGACTCGCCTGCTTTGTTGACTCCGATCGTCTGAAGGGCCAGCGTCACCGAACCGGAGACAAGGTACGGACCATTTGCCGTGACGGTGATTGTTTTGTGGCTGGACATATTCGCCCCCTTCCTAGATTGCAAATTCCAGACCGCTTCACGCCTGCTGCAAGTGCTCAATCTCGGCCAGCAACAGCGCCGTCTCATTTTCAAGCTGCGCCCGCTGCGCCTGAAAATCCTCTTCAGGATACTTGCCCGCGCGATACTCGAAGCTCAGGTCGCGCAGATTTTCGTAAAGCTGGTCCTTGCGCTCCAGCAGGTAATCCAGACGGGTCTTCTGGCGCTGGCTGGCAAAGACGTTCTCCGGCCAGAAAGTGTAAATCAGCAGCGCAACCGTCAACAGCCCGCCCATGACCACGCCTTGCAATGTTGTCATCGCTCAAAACCCTCCGTCGTTGCCGGTGTCTGTCTCCCGGCGAATCTTTTCTCGTCGCGCCTGTTCGGCCGGGTCCAAAGTTGCCAGGTCGGGGCCGCCCGCGGCCTGCGTTCTGCCCTCCGGCCGATTTGCCCAGCGCCGCACCAGAAGAATCGTCCCCAGCAGCGCCGCTCCGAACACCGCGAAAGGCGCGATCCACGCCACCAGATCAAAGCCATGTGCGGTGGGCGCGGCCAGCACCACGGCTCCGTACTTGGCCACGAATGAGTCCTTGATCTGCTGGTCGGTCTTACCCGCGGCGATGGCCGCCTTCAATTCATTCAGCTCCCCCTCGCGCGAAGGGCAACCGGCGTGATCGCACTCGCCGAGAAGTTGCGCGCAACCGCATTGGCACATGAGCCTGTGGCCCAGGTCGTTGAGACGCGAACTGGAATCCGTTGCGCCCAGCGAAAAGCAGACGGCCAAAGCCAGCGTCCCCGCTTGCACCGCCTTCATCAGAAAAGAAAATCCCTTGAGCTGTCTCACAAGCGGCCTCCCTTCAGCGCAGGCTCAGAAGGACCTGTTCGGCCAGGTGCGCGCATCGAAGCAGCCGCCGGGCTCAAACTGGGAACCAGCGCCACCAGTGTGCCGAAGACCAGCACCACCAATCCCGCCCATATCCAACCCACCAGCGGATTCAGAAACGCTTTGATAATCGGCTGCCCCGTATCGGGGTTTGTCCCTTCATACACCACGTACAAATCCCAACTGGGAGTCGAGTGAATGGCCACCATGGTCTGCGGCTGTTCGCTGGCCAGATAGACGCGCTTCTCGGGAGTCATCTGAAACTGCTTCTTGCCGTCCTTGTACACGTCCAGCAGGGCGTATTCGGAGTTGTAATTCAGATTCGAGTCCTGGGTAAAGCCGACGCACTCCAGCGTGTAGGGGCCAATGGGCAGCTTGTCATGCAGCGCCAGCTCCCGCTCCTCGCTGCGGTTGAAGGCCGCGCCGGCCAGCCCGATCACGATAATCACCACGCCAATGTGAATGATGTAGCCGCCATATCTCCGCGTATTCCTGCGCGTCAGCAGCCACGTGGCCACAATCAGGTTGCGCCCCGTTTGCTTGGAGATCACACCGGCGCCACGCAGAAATTCGCTCAGAATGGCGGTCATCACGGCTGCGCTCACTGAGAAGGCCACGAGTGCGTAAAAATTGCCCTGATCCAGAGAGCCGTCTTTCCACGGCCGCACGCCCACAACGAAGCAGACGATCACCGTAGCCCAGAAAGCGATCACCGGCAGCACAAAGTTGCGCCGTATGCTCCTGAACGACGTAGCCCTCCACGGCAGCAGCGGGCCAACACCCGTCAAGAACAGCAGGAACAGTCCAATGGGAACCGCGACCCGGTTATAAAACGGCGCGCCCACCGTGACCTTGTTGCCCACCACGTATTCGCTCAGAATGGGGAACAGCGTTCCCCACAGAATCACAAAGCAGGCCGTCAGCAGCACTAGATTGTTGAACAGAAAGCTCGATTCGCGGCTGACCAGCGACTCCAGATGGTGTTCGCTCTTCAGGTGGCTGCGCTGCAACACATAGGTAAAAATGCATACCCCCAGCACGATCCCCATGAACACCACAAACCAGGTGCCGATCGACGACTGCGCGAAGGCGTGTACCGAGCTCACCAGCCCGGCGCGCGTCAGCAGCGTGCCCAGCAGCGTCAGCAGAAAGGTGGAGAAGATGAGCCACACATTCCAGCTCTTCATCATGCCCTTCTTCTCCTGCATCATCACGGAGTGCAGAAAGGCGGTGCCGGTCAACCACGGCATGAAGCTCGCGTTCTCCACCGGGTCCCAGCCCCAGTAGCCGCCCCAACCAAGCACGGCGTAGGCCCAGTGCATGCCCAGAAAGATGCCGGCGGTCAAAAACAGCCAGGTCACCATGGTCCACACGCGCGTGACCTTGATCCATTTTTCCCCTGGGTAGCGCATCATCAGGGCGCCCAGCGCAAACGCGAAGGGAACCGAAAAGCCCACGTAGCCCAGGTAAAGCATCGGCGGGTGAATCACCATCTCCGGATATTGCAACAGCGGATTAAGCCCGTTGCCGTCGTCCGGAATGGCTCCCCGCATCAGCGCAAAAGGCGGCGCGGCAATGTTCAGGATCAGCAGGAAGAAAACCTGGATTCCC
This sequence comes from Acidobacteriaceae bacterium, assembly GCA_003138365.1. Taxonomy (GTDB): domain Bacteria; phylum Acidobacteriota; class Terriglobia; order Terriglobales; family Acidobacteriaceae; genus Telmatobacter. The sequence continues at coordinate 30,628 of PLFY01000003.1, read as the reverse complement.
GCCAGAATCGTTCCCGCATAGGCATAGAGCTTCACGTCGGTCTTGTGCGTGAGCCGCAGTACAAATCCATAGGCAGCCAGCAGCCACGCCCACAGCAGCAGCGAACCCTCCTGGCCGCTCCACAGGGCTGAAAATTTATACGCGGCGGGCAGGGCGCGGTTCGAGTGTTCCAGGATGTAAGTGATGGAAAAATCGTTGGTAAAGACTGACCAGACCAGCGCAAAGGCGGCTGCGGTGACGGCCACAAAGCTGGCAATCCCGGCCCGGCGCGCAGTGTCCGCAAGTCTTTCCGGCGAGATCCGCACCTGCTGCCCGGTTGCAATCAGCCGCAACGCCAAAATGCCCGCCAGCAGATTGTAGCCGGCCAGTATCAACGCGATGATTAAAGCAAAACTGCCAAACGCTCCCATTAGGACTCCATGATGATTCTCGCACGCAGACGGGGAGCCGGATGATCTCCCAACGTGGCTATTCTCAAACCATCATAGGCTTCCAGCATGTGATCTGGCTCACACTAAGGGTGGAGGAGGCGAAGCGGGGCTCTTGGAGTTGGATCGAACGCTCAAGCCGGCTTGAGTTCATGCTGTGCAAACAGCAGTCCGGCCGCTCGAATCATCTCTTCGTGCGTGAAGGGCATGGCCAGGAAGCGCACCAATCCGCCGGCGTAATCGTTCGCGCCTTCACCTCCGCTGCCCAGCACCAACACCGGCACGTTTGGCAGGCGCGTATGCAGTTCGGCCACAAACGCCGGGCCGCCGATGCCCTGCATGGGTTCTCCCGAGATGATGAGGCCAAGATTGCCGGCAAACTGGGGCTGCTCCACCAGGCAGAGAGCCTCGGCTGCATCGCTCGCCCGCTGCACATCGTTGAAACGCCGCTCCAGGACCGATTTGCGTTGAAGCGCCTGGAGGGGATCGTTGTCCACCAATAGAATGGTCGCCATGCGCTCCTGAATCAGGCACGGTCTGGGAGGCCGCGCCCTCTATTTACCAACTAAGCAATTACGATGACACGCGACTCGATCTGGTTGCCCGCACAGCTTCATTCTCAGTCTGGCAGTTGATCTTTCGCCGGTCTAGAGCGGAGCTAGAGTTGCCATGTCCCGCTTTGAAAGGGCACGGCTTCAGCCGTGCCGCTGGCAGCAGCCAAGAACCTGGGCTTCAGCCCCTGAGGGATTGTTCCTCTGACAAGAAGGCCCGCGCAAAGACTCCTCTACCCGAACAGAAACTCCTTCTCCCGCAGCTCCTTGATGCTGTCACGCAGCCGCGCAGCCTTCTCAAACTCGAATTTCTTGGCCGCCTCGCGCATCTCCGTTTCCATTTTGGCGATGAACGTATCAAGCTCCGCCTGCGTAGTGAATTCCGGCAATCCCGCCGTCTCTTCCGCCTCCACATCGCCGTATTCGGCCTTCAGAATCTGCGCCAGGCCCATATCCATCGTGTTGATAATTGACTGCGGGATAATGCCGTGCTCCTCGTTGTAGGCCCGCTGCACGGTCCGCCGCCGATCGGTCTCGTCAATCGCCCGGCGCATCGAGTCGGTGATCCGGTCCGCGTACAAAATCGCCCGTCCTTCCAGATGCCGCGCCGCCCGGCCCATGGTCTGAATCAACGACCCGGCGGAGCGCAGAAAACCCTCCTTGTCCGCGTCCAATATGGCCACCAGCGAAACCTCCGGCAGGTCCAGGCCTTCGCGAAGCAGATTGATCCCGATCAGCACGTCGTACTCGCCTTTGCGCAGCCCGGCCAGCAGACGAACCCGTTCCAGGGTCTCGATCTCCGAGTGCATATACCGGCAGCGGACTCCGACTTCGGTGTAGTAGCCGGCCAGATCCTCGGACATGCGCTTGGTCAGCGTGGTCACCAGAACTCGCTCGCCGCGCTTGGCCCGGTCCCTGATTTCACCCAGCAAATCGTCGATCTGGCCCTTCACCGGGCGAATCTCCACCTCCGGGTCCACCAACCCAGTCGGCCGGATCACCTGCTCCACCACCACTCCGGCGGAGCGCGTCAGCTCGTACGGGCCCGGCGTGGCCGAAACGTAAATCGTCTGATGAATCCGGTTCTCAAACTCCTCGAACTTCAGCGGCCGGTTGTCCATGGCCGAGGGCAGCCGAAACCCGTAGTCGACAAGATTCTGCTTGCGGCTGCGGTCCCCGTGCCACATGCCGTGAACCTGCGGAATCGTCGCGTGGCTCTCGTCCACAAACAGAAGAAAGTCGCGGGGAAAGTAGTCCAGCAGCGTCGGCGGAGCCTCGCCCGGCAGCCGCCCGCTGAAGTGTCTCGAATAGTTCTCGATCCCGTGGCAGTAGCCCATCGACTTGATCATCTCCAGGTCGAATCGCGTGCGCTGGTGAATCCGCTGCGCCTCCACCATGCGGCCCTGCGACTCAAGCTCCGGAACCCACTCGCTCAGCTCCTTCACAATCGAGTCGATCGCCTGAACCTTCCGCTCCGGCTGCACCACGTAGTGGCTCTTCGGATAAATCGGCAGCCGCGAGTACCGCTGCTTCACCGTCCCAAACAGCGGGTCGATCTGGCTCAACGATTCGATCTCGTCCCCGAACAACTCAATCCGGTAGGCCAACTCGTCATAAGTCGGATAGATCTCGATCACGTCCCCGCGCACCCTGAATGTCCCGCGCCGGAAGTCCACGTCATTCCGTTCGTAGAGAATCTCCACCAGCCGCCGCGTAATGTCCTTGCGGCTGATCCGCTGCCCTTTTTCCAGCAGCAGCAGCATCCCGTAGTAAGCCTCCGGCGACCCCAGGCCGTAGATGCAGCTCACCGAGCTGACGATGATCGCGTCCCTTCTCTCGAACAGAGATCGCGTGGCCGAGAGCCGCAGCTTGTCCAGCTCCTCGTTGATCGTCGCTTCCTTCTCTATATAAAGGTCGCCCGCCGGAATGTACGCCTCCGGCTGGTAGTAGTCGTAGTAGCTCACAAAGTATTCAACAGCATTGCCGGGGAAGAACTGCTTGAACTCGTGATAGAGCTGCGCCGCCAGCGTCTTGTTATGCGCCAGAATCAGCGCCGGCCGGTTCGACTGCTCAATGATCTTGGCCATCGTAAACGTCTTGCCCGACCCGGTCACGCCCAGCAGCACCTGATGCCGCTCCCCCGCCGCCAGCCCGTCCATCAGTTCCTCAATCGCCCGCGGCTGATCCCCCCGCGGCTTATATGTAGTCACCAGTTGAAAGTCCATGCCAAGCATTATACGCGAAGAGCGAAGAAGAAGCGAATATGTTGTGGCGCATAACAGAAGAGACTTTGAGCGGCCAACCGAATGTGTCGGCTGCCCAGTTGTGAAAGGGCACGACTTCAGTCGTGCCGTAAGTGGCACAAAACAAACGTAGGGCTTTAGCCCCTGAGGGAAGTTTTCCGCTGTCTGGTCTTTCACTGCGGGCTGTTGACATTGGGATGGTTACACTGGCTACGCCGCCAAGCGATCGATCAATTGGTCAATCGAGAGTGTCTTCGGGGCGCGGCGCCTCGCCGCCGTCGCGATTGAGAATACGCAGAAAGGCCGCATCGTCGGCTCGCTCGCGGCGCTCCGCAAAGAAGCGCTCGGTCTCCATGGCAGCAATCTTCTCGGCGGCGGCGATGACCAGAAACTGGTTCATGCTGGCCCCATCGCGCTTGCTGACCCTCTCCACCGCAGTCTTCAGCGAGACGGGCAGCCGCAAGGGAAATGTAGAAACTCGGGTGGTCATGGCTTCAGCCTCCTCAGCACTTCGCCGGGACGAAGTACCTCTATTCCAAAACTGCTGCGCGCCTTGCGCAGGTCCTTCTCGTTGAAGGTCACGATCACGCTGGCCTGCCCATTCAGGGTGTCTGAGCGAAGGCATTCTGGCAGAGAGGCGCAAGGATGGCGTTGAGATAAGTCCCACCGGAATCAATGAGCGCGCTTCACCGGCACATTATGCAAATAGACTGTTTTACACACCGGGCAAGTAGCTTTCTGGTATGGCGGTTTTGGTGAATGCATGGGCTCGAGATGGACAGCCCTCATCGTTACGGCGGCGCAGCTCGGGCAAATTTCCTCATCGTCGCCCTGGACAAAAGTATGGCCGTTAATGCGCTCAAGTACGCCCTTGAATCGGAGCTGCTCTTTCAGCTCTTTTCGCTCGGTTAGGAGATGTTCATTTTCGATTTGGAGGACGCGGACTTTATCAATCCAATCCCCAAGTTGCTTGTAGAGGTCCGCGTTCTTCGCTTTGTCGAATAGGCCTAATAGCTCCATTCCTTCACCGATCAAGCTCATGTCAACTCTCCGGGGTCTGAAACCATCATAAGTGGCAGCGCCGGGTGCTGGGTGCCCCGGGCTTCGCTTTGAGACCTGGGAGATAATGAAACCAGAAAGATTCCTATGAGCGATCTGAAAGTCACTGTCGGTGGCGCGTTTGAGGGTGAAGCCTCGCGCCAGTTCATCGACGCCTGGCACCGCGCCGAGCGGGGGGGAAACCTTCCATGAGCGCCATCTTGCTTTCGAAAGCTGGGACGCTCTCGCCCGCGTGCTTACCGGCAAGCGGGAGGGGGGATGCGTTTGACTTTCCTGTAGAATCGCGATAGGTTTTGCTGGGACGCACAGCGAACGGAGGCCACATGCAGCTTGAGATCGAAAGTCCGGAGTTAGAGGCCCTAATCGTTGAGCGGCTTGAAAGCGGCGGCTCGCAGGCGATCGAAGAAATCCTGCTGCGGGCGCTCAGCGCCGCGCCGGTTCGGGAACGCTCCGGCGTTGGGGCCAGCCATCGCCAAAACGGCAGAAAGAGTCTGGCGGCACTGTTTGCCGGCTCCCCATTCAGAGGCATCGATCTCCGCATCGAACGCGACGAGGATACGGGCCGCGACCTCCGGCTATGAACGGCTTTCTGCTCGACACGAATATTCCTTCGGAATTGATGCGCCCAATGCCCGAGCCGCGTGTGGAGGCGTGGCTGGAGGCTGCCGACGACGAGCGCCTGTACTTCAGCGTTGTTTCTTTGGGAGAGATTGTCAAAGGAGTCTCGTTGCTCGCCTCGGGCCGCAAGAGAAAGGAACTTGAGAGGTGGCTGGAGACAACGCTGCGCCCGTGGTTTGGGACCAGGATTCTTCCGTTCGATGAGGCCGTTGCGAGGCGTTGGGGAGCTTTGAGCGCGCAGTCGGAGAAAAAGGGAAGAAGGCTCAAAGTTGCCGACGCCATGATTGCCGCAACAGCGCTCGTTCATGACCTAACCGTTGTTACCCGCAATGTGAAGGATTTTGCCGGTCAGGGCGTCGCTGTCTTCAATCCCTGGGGTCCATGAAACACGCCGGAGGCTTAGCTGCTGCCGTGAAGGAAGAGCGCCGGACGCCACGGTTCTGGCTCTTGAGGCCTGGGCGCAAATCCCCCAACTCCGCCATTTCAATTCCTAACAATATATGACAAACAAGACCATATGGTCTATAATACCATCATGAGCGCGGAATGATGCCCGAACTGCTCTATGAACAGCGCGTCGATTTTGAAGACGGAGCGATACTGGAGATAGTGCTATGGCATGTCCCATCCCCTGTCCCTCCGTCAGCCCACCGCTTGAAGTATTCGCTGTTCTATGGCCGTCCCGGCGTTCGAGAAGTTGGTTATGACGATGAGCGGGGCAAAGGCGACCATCGGCACTTTCAAGGCACAGAGACGGCCTACGCCTTCACCAGTGTCGAACGATTGATAGCCGATTTCTGGTCGGATGTGGAACGCGTGCGAGGTGACCAATGAGCAATGTTCAACTCACTGTTGGCGGGAACATTAAGGAGCAGACTTCACGCAACTTCATCGACGCCTGGCATCGCGCCGAGCGGGGAGAAACCTTCCATGAGCGCCACCTGGCATTCGAAAACTGGGACACGTTGGCCCGCGTCCTCACAGGCAAGCGCATGGAATTGCTTAGCTATGTCCGCCGCAACAACGTGACCAGCGTCAGAGCCCTGGCCAAGGCCCTCAGCCGCGACTACAGCAATGTCCATGCCGACGTCAAAGCCTTGGCCGGCGCCGGCCTTCTCGAAGCCACGTCCCGCGGCGTCCGCGCCGACTACGACGCCATCGAAACCAAAATCGCAATCTGAGCCCCGTGTCTTGTCGTTCTATAAATATTGTCATCCTGAGACGCCAATAGAGGTGGTCATCCTGAGCGAAGCGCTCTACAGCGGAGTCGAAGGATCTGCATTTCCGTCGCGCACTTCTGTAACGGACTTCTGAGATGCCACACTAGAAAATTTCTCCCCACTCCCGCCGCCCCATTTTGCAGATAATTACCCCCACTCCGCGCACAATACTCGCAGGAGATCCCAAAATGACCCAACCGGCCCTCACCCTCGTCGACGAAGCCTCACCCCAACCGCCCGACCGCAATGCCGCCGTCCAGCGCTGCTGCGCGGCCCGTGACCGCTCACTCCAGGAGAGCCGGGCGAAGAAGCGCGACCTCTACGACACCAGAAAACTCGCCAATGAGGCCTTCTGCGCCGCCATGCCCGACCTCACCGGCTACGAAAACATCCGCGACTTTATTGCCTGCGCAGCTCACGGCATGCTCACCGGCGCCATCGACCCCATCGAAGGCCCCAAGTTCCTCTACGCCGCCCAGGTCGCCGTCGGCGCTCTCCGCCACGAGCCAAAGGAGCCCAAAAAGGCCGCCGCATGACCACCCCCCTACCCCCCTACCCGGTAGTAACCATCTAGCCGCACAAAAGTAACCATTGCGAGCCTGCGGCGTTCGATCTTCGCTTCCGGCCATCACCGGCTCAGACCATGAGCGATAGAACCAGGCTCTATCGCTCATGAGGCGGAGCTGGCGAAGCCGGGGTTGGCTCGCCTTACCACGGCAGCGCCTTTCCCAAATGGAAGTAGCCGCCGCTCCGCCGTAGATGCCTCCGCGATACAATGCAACCAGCCGATTCAAGCCGATCCAAGGAGGCACTATGCGCAGGATCCTTCTCGCCGTTCTCGCCGTCGTCTTTGCCGCTTCGTTTGCCGCTCCGCTCAGGGCGCAGGGTGCGCCGCCGCAGACCGGCGCCGACCAGCCCTACACCATCGAGTACTACTACAAGTGCCAATGGGGCCATCAGCAGGAGTTCCTGCAGCTTTTCCTCAAGAACCACTACCCGCTGCTCAAGAAAATTCAAGCTACGGGCCGCATTCTCTCCGTCAAGATCGACTCGCCGGCCTACCACACCACCGAGGACGGCCGCTGGGACTATCGCGTCACCATCCGCTACAAGAACTCGACCGTGGCCACCACCACCAACCCCGACGAAGAGGGATTCATCAAGGAGTTATGGCCGGACCAGCCGACTTATCAGAAAGAAGAACAGCGGCGGTTTGAGATTCTTCTCGGCCACTGGGATTTGCCGGTCACGGAGATTACGCCGGCGAAGTGAAAAAAGCAGGGAACAGGGAACAGGGAACAGGGAACAGGGACTAGTTCTTTGGCCGTATGAANNTCATCCGGTCACGGACCTAGGGACTACGAACCTGCTTCCAGCTCTAACTCAAAGGTCCCTGCGCATTGCCGGCGCTCGCGTGCGCATCACTCGTGGTTCTCCGATCTTTCTGTTCCCTGATCCCTGCTCCCTATTCCCTATTCCCTGCTTCTCCACTGCCGCACCAGGTCTTCGGCGGCTTCGGGCCACTCCTGAAACTCAAATTCGAAGCCGGCGTCGAGCAGGCGGCCGGGAATCACGCGGCGGCTCTTGAGCACCAGCTCCGACTCAGTGCGCAGAAAGAATGCGCCAATCTCGATCAGCGGAGCCGGCGCGGGGAACCCGTTGGGCATCTCCCAGGCGTCGCGCAGCGCTGCCATGAACTCGCGATTGGGCAACGGATTCGGCGCGGCAATGTTGACGGGACCGGCAAGCTCCTCATGGTCGATCAGGAATTCGACAGCGCGCGCAAAATCTGCTTCGTGAATCCAGGATACGTACTGGCGGCCGTTGCCCTGCGTGCCGCCGAACCCCGACCGGACTAAATTCGAAAAGACTTGAAAGGCGTTGCCGGGCGTGGGGCTGAAAGTGATGGCGCTGCGCAGGGCCACCTTGCGCGTGCGCGGCGTCTCCGTCTCGAAAAACGCTGCCTCCCAGTCTTTCGCCACGTGCACTGAAAAGTTCCACGTATCGGGTGCGCGCCGTCTTGCGCCGATGAGCTCGTTGCCGCCCAGCTCGCCTGTCGCCTCGTCCATGGGCCTGTCGAGTGCGTGGCGATAGATGGTTGCCGTTGACGCATTCAGCCACACGCGCGGCGGCTCGGAGAGCTCGGAGATCACGTGATTGAGTAACCGCGTCGTATGAATCCGCGAGTCGTACATCGCCTGCCGGTTGGCGGCATTCAAGCGGCAATTCACGCTGCGGCCAGAGAGGTTGATGCACACGTCCGCGCCTTCCAGGGTCTCGGTCCAAGGGCCGATGTGCTCGCCGTCCCAATGCACCGTCTGCCAGGGCGGCGTATACGGCCCGCGGGTCAGGACCGTCACCTGATGGCCCCGCTCCTGAAGGCGCCGCGCCAGCATCTGGCCCACTTGCCCGCTGCCGCCGGGGAGCACAATCCGCAACGCGCGCGTGGTCATCGTCAAGCCTCCCCGTAGATGGTTCTCAGCAGTTCGCCCGCAGGCCGGTAGAGCGGCCGCAGCAGCGGAAGTCCCGCCAATTTCAACGCAAGAAGCATCATGCGCAGCGTCTTGTCAAAGAGCAGGGCGGTATGGGCCTGGCGCGGCGACCGGTCATAAACCCAGAAGAGCAGCAGGCCCATCTGGTAGAGCCAAAGCAGCCGTGGGAGATAGGGCTGGATGGAAGGCGGCAGGCGTACGCCGGACTCCGTGACTGCGCGCGCAAAGAACGCGATGTCCCGATCGCGAATCTTCGCGGTGGCCGGACTGAAGGGCGAAAGCGGATGATCTGGATCGATATGTGCGGACAGGGCGCCGACCAGGGACCGGTTCGGGGCAAAGTGCTCGAACTTGTGGCCAATGATCCCGCGCAGGCGTGCTTCAAACGTTCGGCATGAAGCCAGGATGCGGTCCTGCGCCGGGGCCATCTGATCCTGCGACTGCTCGTAAAACGCCATGACCAACGCATCCTTGGAGTCGAAGTAATAATACGCCGCGCCCACGGCCACGCCGGCCTCCGCGGCAATCTCCCGCATGGTGGCAGTGTTGAAGCCGCGCTCGCGAAAAACGCGCAAGGCGGCCTCAAGAATGCGTGCGCGCGTGGCGTCGGATTTGCGGGTGACTTGGCGCGCCATGGCGATCACAAGGCTGCCGGCGTGGGGGAAACCACGGTGCGGCGGCGGAAGATGGCCAACAGAAGGAGGTTGAAGAGGTGAACGAATCCGAGCAGAAGCAGAAACCCTCCAATTTCCCCCAATTCAAAGCCCAGCACTTGCGTGAGAGTTTCGTTTGGCCATATTTGCCAATTGACGCGAATGGAAAGCGCAACATATCCAAAGCTCAAGAGGTAAAAGCCAATATCCAACAGGTGGGCGATGGAGCGGATCAGCACCTCCTTGTCGCCAAAGGAGTCGTGCAGGAAAATTGCCCCGGAGCGATTCAGGATGCGCGCGAGCCAGAAGATCAGCGCGGCGCAGATTCCGAGATAGCTGACGTAATAGGTTGTTTCGTACATGGACGGCCTCCCTGTTTTGAACAAACTGAACGTGTTCAAAATAAAGNNGCTGCGCACGCAACCGGGAACTCAGCCTCATCCGGCTGGAGAGCGCCGTGACTTCAGGTTTTCTTAAGCGCAAGAATGTGTAGCGAACCTTACGCCCTGGGCGGGAAGTTGTAGGCGCTCAGAAACTGCCGCCGGCGATAGGCGCGGTATTCGCGGACAACCAGGATCGCCACCAGGCCGAAGAGAACGAGCGGGGCGAAGAGGATCACGGCGGGCATGGATACGCGGTCGTGGCCCACGGTGACCGAATCCGGGGCGCGCACCAGCCCGAACATCGCCACCATGTCCTTGCCCACAGCCACGTTTTCTCCCAGCCGGATCAGGCCAAAAAAGCTCACCAGGTCATTGCCGATCTGGGCATTGTCATCCGCTGAAACTTCTCCAAAGAAGTTCACAACATCGTGGTCGGCTTTGCCTGCGATGTGAATGTTTCCAAAGAACACCACAGCGTCGCCCTGCACCTCGCCCTCGACGTTCACGTTGCAAAAAAAGCAGACGGCGTCGTGGACCGTGGCGTCCGAGGCTACGTGGATGTTGGAAAAGAAGTGGACTGCATCCCGGTCCGCATGGGCGGGAGTCGCGGCAGCCACAAAAGCTGCGCTGAGCAGGAAAGCTGCAAACATTCGCTTCATCGTCGTGGGCGCCTCGTTGAATACTACGTCCTGGTCGCTGGAAAAGTTCCGGGGCAGTTCCCAGGCCTCAAAATCCAGACCTGGGGCGCCCAATCCGTTTGCATTGGCTAGTACTGTGACCGCATGATTGTGAAATGGCCGGAAAGTAGCGCCGGTCTCCTGACCGGCTGTGGCGCGGGCTTCCCAGCCCGCGCTCGCACCCCTCATAGCACCATTTCATCCGGTCAGAGACCTAGAACTCGAACCTCATGCCAAGTTGAATGCGCCGCGGCGGAGCAACGGAGGTAACCTGGCCAAACGATGTCGAGGTATCCACCGGGTCGATGCCGGTTGGGTTGGGATGGTTGAGCAGGTTGAAACCCCCTGCGGAGAAGCCCAGGCGCGGCGCTTCTTCGTCCTTGTTGGGTGTGATGGCGAAGTCGTGGCCCCAGCGCAGGTCCAGGTCCACATAGGACGGGTAGGTCTCCGTGTTGCGCCCCACGCCGTCGGGCCGGGTGTTGAACAGGTCGTCGCCATAGGCGTCGGCGCCGGTCACCTCAGTCCAGGGCGTGCCCGTGTTGGCGAAGATCCCCGCCGACAGATTCAGCACACTCTCCGGCTGGAACATTGCATACATCCCCAATCGGTGACGCCGGTCGGAGCCGGCATTCGACCATTCGTCGTTGGGGGCGTACTGGTTTTGCGGATACCAGCCGATGCCTCCCTGGTTGGACTCGTAATGGGACCACGTGTAGCGGCCGAAGCCTGTGAAATATTTGTTGAGGCGGCCGCGGTAGGAGAAGTCCAGGCCGCTGCCCTCCCAAAAACCCTCCGGTTGCATCTGGCGGATGCGGCCATAGGCCGGGTTGGGCCGCACTGTGTAGCCGGACTGAGGCGTGGGCGCATTGATGTCAACGGAGCGGAAGCTGTGAATGCCGCGCATCGAGTAAACGCTCACCACGCCGGTGGCTTTCTCGCCCAACTGGCGCTCGGCGGAGAGACCGTATTGAATCTGGTAAGGAATATTGGCGTTGGGCGCCAACTCCGCCAGCGATGCCGGCTGGGCGCTCAGCGTGAAGCAATCGGTAATGGGCACGCAGCCGGTGGCCGGCAGTTGCGCCGGATTCAGCGACAGCAGCAAAGCGCGGCGGCTGGCGTTGCCATACCGCGCCAGGTCAAGCAGCGGTCCCGAGCCGAAGCGATCGTAGTAAATGCCGCCGCCGCCGCGAACCACGGTCTTTGTTGCCTCGTTCAGCAGCCACGCAAAGGAAACGCGCGGAGAGAATCCCAGCCGGCGGCCGGCGAGAAAGTTCTGCCAGTCATAGCGCAGGCCGGGCGTAATCGTAAACTGTTTGCCGGCTTTGAACTGGTCCTGTATGAATGCGCCCATCTCCTGCTGGCGATACACAAAGTGAGTGTCGCCCGTGTTCTCTGAGAATCCAGAGGGCAGGTTGGCCGTGTAGTTCTCGAGCGCGGTCTCGAGCGCCGTTACGCCATCGGGCGCCAGCGTGGGGCCAAACGTATACGTGCCCAGCGCGTTGGTGTTGTCGTCGTAGGCTCGGCGGTCGATGTGCGGCGTGCCGGCGCCGAATTTGATGAGGTTGCGTCCGCGGGTCCAGGTCACCATGTCGTAGACGCGGAAGTTGTATTCAGTGCTGAAGGAGTCGGTCTGGGCCGAGCCGGACACAAAATCGCCCGACACGTTGACGGCTGGAGCTTCCGCAACGTTGCTGTTGCGGTTGAAGTCACGCTCGCCGACAATGGTGGCCTGATTCAGCATCGTGGCTGACACGGTCGAGTCCAAGTGGGCCACAACGTCGTCCTCGCGGTACTGGTTGTTGTAGCCGGCGGAGGAGAGCGTTTGTCCGCCCACGCCCTGATTCTGCGCGGTCCAGTCCTGGTAGCTGTACTGCGCGTAGCCGGAGTGCCGCTCGCCGAACTGGTGCGCAGCACGCGCACTGAATTCGGTATTGCGCGCGGGCGCGGGAACGTTGGCCTCAAACGCGCCGCTGGCGTCGGCCGCGGTGGGCACAAGGTTTGCGCTCACCACCGAGTCCTGGTCATAAATTACGCGGTTGAACGAGCCGAGGAAGCTGCTCTTCCGCGCATGAGGAATCGGCCCGGTCACGCTGCCCTCGTAGGTCTGCCGCTGCTCGAAGGGCTTCGACGGCGCAAGGGCATTCTGGGCGTTCAGAGCGGAGTTGCGAAAAAGGAAGTTGAACTGGCCGTGATAGTGGTCCGCGGCGGACTTGGTGATGATCTCCATCTGCCCACGGCCGGGATAGTAATACTGCGCCGAGTATGGGTCCTGGTTGATGCGAATTTCCTGCACGGCCGATGCGGAGACCGTGGCTCGGTTGGCCTCCACCCCATCCACCATGAGGCCGGTTCCACCGGTTCCCGTCACGTTCGCGTCCAGAAACGCGCTCATCGCGCTGGCATAGTCATTGTCGAAGATGGGCAGCGACTTCAGGTCCTGCGAACTCAACACCGAGGAGTCGCGGTTGATGTCGGGAGCGGTCAGGTCCTCGTTGGTTTCCGCATTCACCCGTATGTTGGTAGCCACCGACGCGAGCGGGAGAATGATGCGTAGCCGCGCGGCGGCCAACAGCGGAACTGCGGGAACGGAGGCAGCCGGACTATGCAAGGAACCGGGCAAAAGACCGCCGGGAGCGGCGACTAGCACGGGCGTCCGGACAGTTTCAAATCCCGGATCGGAGACGACTAAAGTGAAGTTGCCGGTGTGCGGCGCCACCATCTGGAAATTGCCGTCTTCGTCGGAGTGAATGCTCCCGGCAACGGCGCCATTCGTATCCACCAGGTCCACTTCGGCGCCAGGAACAATAGCGCCGGTTGGATCGGCCACCACTCCGCTGACGGCCGGAGATGTGGGGGGCGGAGGGTTGGAGCTGTTGGCCGCGGAAAAGCTGCACGGCACAAACAGCATCAACAGCATCAGTGCCAGGGCAAAAGAGCGCATGGTGCGGATTCTCCAGGACGAACGCAAGAAAAGCTCGAAGGGGCGATGATCAAATACGGGCTTACAACTATAGTATCGCCTCCATGGCTGGCGTGCATCCTGGGCCGTTGAGATGCGCAAGGAGGAAGCTGCTCCCTTTGCGAACAGGCCCTAAATTGGCGCATCGATTTTCGCGGCGTTGAGGGCTGCCGTCCATTCCTGCGGCGAATCGACAAGGACGTCAGGCTGGTTGGCAAGCAGGGTTTCAGGCGACAGGCCGAAAGTGCAGCCGACCGACCACACTCCAGCGTTGCGCGCCGTCAATACGTCCACCTGGCTGTCGCCGATCATCACCGTTTCGTCCGGCCGCGCTCCAGCTTCGTCCATCAGGGCGAGCAGCCCCCCGGGATCGGGCTTCTTGGTGCTGAAGCTGTTGCCCCCGTAGATGCGAAGAAAGTACGGCGCCAGGCCCAGCGCCTCGCAGATGTCTCTCGCCGGGCGAACCGGCTTGTTGGTCAGCACAGCCATGGTTCTGGCGGTTCCGGCGGGCAGCTCGTGCGCATGGCGCAATGCGGCCAGCGCGGCAAGAGCCTCGAGCACTCCGGCGTAGGCGTAGGTAAAATCCAGCTTGTGGACGCGATAGTAGTCGAGGAAAAAGGCGTAAGCCGTGTCGAGAAAACCCTCATCCACCGGGCCGCCGCTAGCCTGAGCGAATGCCCTGCGCACCATCATCAGTGCGCCGTCCCCGATGAAGCCGGCAATCGCCTTATCTTCGAGCGGCCCGCGCCCAAAGTGGCCCAGGGTCGCATTCACGCTGTTGCACAGGTCCTGCGCGGAGTCGATCAGCGTGCCATCCAGATCAAAGACCAGTAGTTTAATCCGTTCAACGGGAAGTGGGCGAAAGACGCGAACCATGCTTCCAGTGTAATGGCTGCGAATTGGCGCTCTGAGACCTGAATTGACCATGTGGGGGCGTACGGCTTCGCCCCGTGGCAATCTCGGCAGTCCATGAAATGATTGCGCAATCCCAATCGAGCCGCCTTTGCATTAGTATTTTCCAGAAGGGGTTTTCATATTGAAGAAGCATTTGGCACTTCTCGCGGCGACACTCTGCCTGGCATTTGCAGCAACGCACCTGACGGCGCAACAAGCGGCCCCGCAACAGACAGGTCCGCAGCAGGCCATCAGGATGAGCGCGTATGCGCCTGCGGAGCGCATCCTCAACCTGGACGACCTCAAGGCCGAGCTCAAGCAATACCATTCATGCACCTGCAAATGCGGCTGCTACGCCAAGGATATGGACCATCAGGCGGATCGGGCCATCACCTTCCTGGACATGCGCGCCGCCCACTCCCGCCCGCAGGAAAAACTGGCTCTGGTGCTCGACATCGACGAGACGACGCTCTCCAACTACGAAGAGATGGTCACGGCGGACTTTGCCTACGACAAGACCGCCTTTGACGCCTGGGTCGAGACCGCCAAGGCCCCCGCCATTCCAGGCACGTTGCGGCTTTTTCAGGAAGCCCGGCGGCTTGGGGTGAGCGTGTTCTTCGTTACCGGCAGGGCCGAGGCGGAGCGAGCCGTAACGGAGCTGAATCTTCACAACCAGGGCTTCCAAAACTGGCAAGGGCTGATCCTGCGCCAGGCTTCGCAAGCTTCCGGTACCACGCAGGCATTCAAGTCCACCGCGCGCGCAACCATCCAGGCGCAGGGATACAAGATTGTTCTCAATGTCGGAGATCAGTGGAGCGATCTGAAGGGCGCGCCAGAAGCGGAGTTTTCCGTCAAGTATCCTGACCCGTTTTATTTTCTAAAGTGACAAGGTATCGAAGCAAAGCGCGTCTTGTTTCCGGCTGCGTTGGATGGGGTGCGAACAAAGGTGATGCCGCTGGCGCTACTTCTTTGGCGGCGGCGGAGGTGGTGGCGGAGGCGGCTTGGGCGGCGGCGGCACCGGCTTGGGAATCGGAGGCCAGTTCTCCGAAAGAAATTCCCTGGACTTAGAGCCACTTGCAAAATTCCACNNCTCAAGTCGTGCCCTGACACTTCAAACGTTCCCGACGTCGAATTTTGCAAGTAGCTCCTTACTCATGCATTTTCCAATCGATGGAGCTTGAATACCTGATCGGTCCAGCGCAGCATGCGCTTGGGGTCGTTTGGGGCATCCGTTGTGGCCAGTTCGGATAGTTCCAGTTCCCGGCGCTGTAAATCCACAAGCTCGGATTCCGCCTCTTCGCTATAAGTGTGGTTCCACAAACGCTTGTAATCATTGCCAATCTGATTCCATGCGAAGTGCAGCTTGGCCATGGTCCTGATCTTGGAATCCAGATTGACAGCCACCGCATAGGCGGTAATGACAGCCACGATCGTGGAGAGCGCGATAGGGACCCACACCGGCGATTTGGCAATCAGCGTTGCTGCGGCACCCGAGGACAGGAAGAACGAGAGGCCGGTAATCCATTGCTTGTGCAGGGTAAATTCGCTCGCAAGATCGCCGAAATACAGGGAGCGCACCTCGGCCTCAATCTGGCCTTTCCACACATCCGCGATTTGGGCTTCTGTAAGCATTGGGGAACCTCATATATATTCTAGATCAAACTGAGCTTGGATTTCGACTGCCTTTCCAGAACTGAGGACAAAAAACAGGCGAGACCACTCCAGGAGTATCAGGGTCTCGCCTGAGGACGGAATTTGATAGCCTGGCCAATACCGTTGGGTCAGAAGACCGATCCCTGGCCCCCGAATCTCTGAAAGTTAATGAACGCGAATATCGCCCGAGCCGGTTTCGATCCGCACTGTTGGGCCGCCGCCATTCAACTTGCCGGTGATATGGTGCTTATCGGACGATCCCTGGGTCAGCATCTCGCGGTCGGTGTGAATGGTGCCTGATCCGGTTGAGGCGTCCAGCGTGAGCGGCGCGTCGCCAGCCCAAAACTCGACGCCGCCTGAGCCTGTCCCGATGTGCCAGGAGTTGGTGGGCGCTCCGCCAACCTTGATGTCGCCCGATCCGGTCTCGGCGTGCAAACCTCCGCGCAGATTCTTCAATTCGATGTTGCCCGATCCGGTCTCGGCCTTTACGTCGCCCTGCCCGGTCTGCTCGGCATAGATGTCGCCCGAGCCGGTGCCCACCTTGAAGCCTCCGTGCAGGCCGGTGGCGTGAATGTTGCCCGACCCCGTGTTCAACTTGGCGTTTTCGCCAATGCCGTCGTCGGTGATGTTGCCCGAGCCGGAGCCAGCGTCAAGATAGGCGTCCGCCGGCGCCTCAATCTCATAGTCGATGCTGATGTGGTTCAGGTTCTCGTGGCGCGCGCCGATGCGGATAATGTTGCCCGTCTGCTCGATCGGCGGGTGGGCCGCAATCTCCCGCACCTGCGCATCGCTTCCGCCCCAATTCGACTTCACCTTGGCGAAGATGTGTACCTTGTTGCCGGAGCCTTGGGTCAGGTGGATGTTGCCGGACCCGGTCGCGATCGAAAGATCCACTCTTCCATTCACTGAAAGGTTGCGCTCGAACGTAGCCTCCGAACCATGCGCCGGAACCGCTGCCAACGCCACCGCCGCCATCGTTGCAATCAAAAGTTTCTTCATCGTGCTCCTTTCGTAGTTGTCAGAGATCAGGGAACAGAGATCAGGGAACAGGGAACAGGGATCAGGGATCAGAGATCAGGCAACAGGACACCAAACGTTCCCTGCGAATTGTTGCATTCGGGCTGCCAAAACCAAGCCAGTCACAAACCCTGCGAATTCAGCCAAAACTGCTTCGGAGAGCTCAACGATCCATTTGTCCAGCGTTCAAATCCGAACACCACTGTGCGCAGGCGGACACCCGGGATTTTCTGTTCCCTGATCCCTGTTCCCTGATCCCTGATCTCTGATCCCTGACCCCTGTTCCCTGATCCCTGCTTCTCTCACTGCTGCAACACCACCTGGTCGCCTTCCTTGAGCCCGCTCAAAACCTCAGTGACCGAACCGTTGGAAAGCCCCACCTTCACCGGAATCTTGCGCTTGCCTTCCTTTTGCTTCTTGTCCGGAATCTCCACCGAAGCATTCTTCTGGTTGTCGTACATCACCGCGTTCTCCGGCACCGTCAGCACGCCCTTGTGCTCGTCCAGCAGGATCTCCGCGTTGGCCGTCATGTTGGCCTTCAACTCCCCACCGGGGTTGTTGATTGAGACCCGCACCTCAAACGTGGTTACGTTGTCCTTCTCCACGCCCATCGGCGCAATCTTCGTGACCTTGCCGTTGAACGTGCGGTCGCGGAAGCTCTCCACCTTGATGCGCGCCGGCTGGCCCATGTAGACGTGGGCAATATCGGCCTCGTCCACCTTGCCCTGCACGTAGACTTCGTTGATGTCGCCCTCGGTCATCACCAGCGTGGCGGTCGAACCGAGCACCAGAATCGAGCTCACCGCATCGCCGATCTCGACGTCTCTTGAAAGAATCACCCCATCCATCGGCGCCACGATCGTTGT
Organism: Acidobacteriaceae bacterium; assembly: GCA_003138365.1. GTDB lineage: Bacteria > Acidobacteriota > Terriglobia > Terriglobales > Acidobacteriaceae > Telmatobacter. The sequence goes on along the minus strand of PLFY01000003.1, from coordinate 12,915 downwards.
GTAGCTGAGTTGCTCCTCAAGCTGCTTCAGGCTGGCCTGGCTCTGCTGCACCTGCGCCCGCGCCTGCTTCAGCTTCGCCGTATCCACGCCTATTTGGGCTTTTGAGCTATCGCGCCTGGTGAGTGCCGCCAGATAGTCCTTGTTGGCGTCGTCCAGCACCTGCCGGCTGACGATGCCTTCCTTCTGCATCTCCATGTTGCGGTCCAGCGTGGCCTTGTACATGGGCAGGTCCGGCGCGTTTGCATTCACCTTGTCCTGCTCGATATTGGCCTGGAATGTGGACACATTGGCCTCGGACGATCCCAGTTGCGCCCGCGCCGCATCCACTTGCGCCACAATCTCCTGCTGGTCAAGCTGCGCCAGCTCCTGGCCCTTGTGTACCACGTTGTTGATGTCAACGTAGAGCTTCTCCACAATTCCCGAGGCCTTGCTCTTTACCTCGACCTGGGTAATTGGCTGGATCTTCCCGGTAGCCACAACCGACCGAGCCACATCGCCGCGCGTCACCTTGGCCAGCTTGTTCGGATCGATGGTCGCCCCCTTGGCCAGACGAGCCAGAAGAAGCCCCAGCACCAACACCGCCAGAACGCCGGCTACACTCAGCCAAATCCAGAATTTCTTGCTCTTTCGAGACGCAGCCACGCGGGAACCTCCAAAAGAATGAGTCAAACTACAACCCTATCAAGCGTAAATCGATTGATGAAGCAGACCTTAACTATCAGACGGCTTCGAATCTCTGCCGTCACCTGCTTGAAACTTCATACGCAACCCGCCGCGCCGTGGTTCCCAAGCGGCCGGCCCGGACAAAACTGACCCCTGACCCCTGACCCCTGATCTCTGACCCCTGATCCCTGTCCAGTGCTATCCTCACAGGCGAGATGCACGGTCTTCCACTCCTGCAATTTGTCGCCGTGGCCTTGCTCATCCTGGGCAACGCCTTCTTTGTGGCCGCTGAGTTCGCTCTCGTCTCCATCCGCGACACCCGCATTGAACAGATGCTCGCCGCCGGCATTCCNNGGAGCCCGCGCCGTCCGCCGCCTCCAGCAGGATCTGGACGACTTCCTCCCCGCCGTTCAACTCGGCGTCACCCTCTGCTCACTGGCTCTCGGCTGGCTGGGCGAGCCGCTCGCCGCCTCCGTTCTGATGGGCTGGTTGAGCCTGCTGCCCCTCACCCAGCCGCACGCTCTCATCTACGCCCACATCGTCGCTGTCACCCTTGGATTTTGCCTCATCACTTACTTCCATGTGGTGGTTGGCGAGCTGGTGCCCAAATCGCTTGCCCTGCGCCGGGCTGAAGCTCTCGCGGTTGCCGTCGCTCCGCCCATGCTCTTTTTCATCGCCCTTGCCCGCCCCGCTGTGCGCTTCCTCAAGAGATCGGCCGCCGTCATCCTCCTCGGATTCGATATCCCCATGTCCGATCGCGCCTCCGTCCACTCCCCTGAGGAGCTCAAGCTCATCGCCACCTCCGCCCGCCGCATGGGCCTGCTGCCCAAGTTTCAGGAGACCCTGATCCACCGAACCCTCGAGCTGGATGAAGTCTCCATCCGGGAGATCATGACCCCGCGCCAAAAAATCTTCTCCTTGCCCTCCAACATGCCGGTTGAAGAAGCCAGCGCCAAAGTCATCGACCGCAAGCACTCCCGCATCCCCGTCTACGACGAAACCCGAGGCCCCGAGCATATCGTCGGCGTTGTCTATTCCAAGGACCTCGCCAGGCTCATGTACTTCCGCCCCAAAGCGCCGGGCGTCCCGGAACCAGCGGCTGCCCCAGAGTCCGCTTCTGAGACCCTTCGGCAACCTCAGGGCAGCCTCTGGGAGACCAAGAAGGCCAATCCCCGGCCCTCCTCAACTCCATTTGTCGAACTAAAGCTCTCTCAGGTTATGCGCGACGTCTTCGTCGTTCCTGAAACCAAGTCCGTTCTCGACCTCATCCGCGACTTCCAGCAGCGCCGCCGCCACATGGCCATCGTGGTGGACGAATACGGGTCCACGGTCGGCCTGGTCACCGCCGAGGACGCCATTGAGCAGCTCACCGGCGAGTGGGAAGACGAGTTCGACTCGCCTGCACTCCCCGTCCTAGCCACGGCCAGTGGCGCGCTTCTCATGGACGGCGGCGTCAACCTCCGCGACCTGGAAACCCAGATGCAATGGAGCCTGCCCCGCGAAGGCGGCGTGGAAACCCTGGCCGGCTTTCTCCTCATGCGCCTCGGCCACATCCCCCTGGCCGGCGAAAGCATCGTCTTCGCAGGCCGGCGGCTCACGGTCGTCGAAATGGAAGGCCGCCGCATCGCCAAAATCCGCGTCGAGCCGGTGGAGGAAGCACCGCCTCCCACTGGCAAATGACACCATGCGGGTGCCCCCGGTCCCGCCTTTGGGATCTGGGATGCCACGAACCGTGCCCGGCGACTCCCCCTGACAACTGACCAATGATAGTCAGAAATCTTCGTGAAAAATTCGCGTCGGACCCTTGTTTCTGACTTCTTTCCCCCGATACTCCTCTTTTTAATGAGGGATTTGCAGCCGATTCACTGAAAGTGGTGAGCTGTAGATCACCGATTCCAAAAAACCGGACAGTTGCTGAACACCACATTCTCCGAAACCAGTAACCTGTAGCTGCTCATTTTGGGGGTAAACCGGCTACAGATAGCTTCACACTTCTGAAAAACAGATCACCTGTAGCTTCCGTTTTCAGTTGCCCAAACTGATCCCTGACCCCTGAACCCTGGTCCCTGATTTATCGTTGAACCAGCCCCATGAAGTCGATCCTCACCCGCCTCGCGCTCACGCTTCCGGTCGTATGGCTGGTGGTTTCGTTGGTCTTTCTACTCATTCACCTGGTTCCCGGCGACCCCATCCAGCAGATGCTCGGCGATGGTGCAACTCCGACCGACACAGCGACTTTGCGCCATCAGTATTTCCTCGACCTGCCCCTCCCTCAGCAGTACCTGCGCTACTGGGCAGGCGTGCTGCATGGCGATCTGGGCAACTCGATTCGCCTGCACGACACGGTCGCCCACCTGATCGCCGCCCGCTACCCTTATACGCTGGCTTTGACATTGACGGCATTGGGGTTAGGTCTGCTTCTGGCTCTGCCCGCCGGCATTCTGGCCGCTGTCAACCGTGGCCGCTGGCTCGACCAACTGCTCTCGGTCGTGAGTCTCTTTGGCCTCTCCGTTCCCGGCCTGGTGCTGGGTCCGGTGCTGATTCTGGTCTTCTCGATCAGCCTCGGCTGGCTCCCGGTCTCCGGCGCGAACTCCGGCGGAAGCGCCTCTATCGATTGGCGTTATCTTGTGCTGCCCTCGATTGCGATGGGCGCATCGCTGGCCGCGATTCTCACGCGCATGGTGCGCACCGCGATGCTGGAAGAACTGAGCCAGGATTACATCCGGACAGCCAGGGCCAAAGGCCTTTCCGAGACCGCTGTCGTCTGCCGCCACGCCCTGCCCAACGCGCTGGTCCCCATCATCACCGTTGTCGGCTTGCAATTCGGCGCGTTGCTGGCCGGCGCGATTGTGACCGAAACCATCTTCAGTTGGCCCGGCCTCGGCCGCCTCACGGTGAGTGCGATCTCCAATCGCGACTATGCTTTAGTGCAGGGCTGCCTGCTGTCGATTGGGCTGACTTACGTGCTGGTCAACCTGCTGACCGATGTAGTCTATCGCTGGGTCAATCCGCGGATGCGGTAAAGGTAGCTCCTAGCAATCGAGCTTGATGATCTTGACTTTGAACTCGCCGTCCTTGTTGACTTTGAGCACTCCCACCGTGACCGGCAGTTTGAAGCGCTTTGGCCCGCAGGAGCCGGGATTGAAGTAGAGCACACCCTTGCGAACGTCGTAGTTGGGTAGATGCGTGTGGCCGAAGAGCACGGCGGCAAACTTTCCCGCCGCCGGGTCCAGGTGCAACAGCTTCAGATCGTGCAGCATATAAACGTAGCTGTCCGCGATGAGCACCACTTCGGTCTCCGGCAGCTCGCTCGACGGGCCTTCGCGGTCGGTGTTTCCGCGCACTGCGGTGACCGGCGCAATCTTGCCCAACTCCTTGAGCACCGAAAAGTCGCCCACGTCGCCCAGATGGAGGATACGCTCGACGCCTTTCAGAGCGCGCTTGATCTCGGGGCGGAAGAGGCCGTGGGTGTCGCTGACTACGCCGATCTTCATCTAAAGCCCCATCTCCAGCCGGGTGCGCGGGTCGAGTTGGTCGCGCAGCGCGTCGCCTATGAAGTTGAAGCCCAGCACCGCGCCGGCCACCGCGGCGGCGGGAAAGAGCACCATGTGCGGCGAGTCGAACAAGTGCAGCCGCGCGTCGTTCAGCATCGCTCCCCAACTGGGCGCGGGGGCGGGAATGCCCAGGCCGAGAAAGGAGAGCGTGGCCTCGGCCAGGATCACGCCGGCCATGCCGATGGCGGCCTGCACCAGTATGGGCTGGACGATATTCGGCAGGATGTGGCGGAAGAAGATGCGCAGGCCGCTGGCGCCCAGAGCTCGGGCCGCGTCCACGTACTCACGGTCGCGCACAGACATGACCTGCGCACGCACCAGGCGGGCGTAGCCGGCCCAGCCGCCGATGGCCAGAGCCAGCACCAGGTTGGAGAAGCCGGGCCCCAGGAAGGCGGCAAAGGCGATGGCCAGCAGAATGCCCGGCAGTGCGAGAAAGGTGTTCATCGCAAAGGTAGTCAGGGCAATATCGATCCAGCCGCCCAGGTAGCCNNGTGTCGCGGCCCAGCTCGTCGGTTCCGGCCCAGTGCGCGACGGATGGGCTTTCCAGGCGATGCGCGAGGTTGATGGCGGCAGGATTCGCGGGCGCGAGCCAGGGCGCGGTCAACCCGCCCAACACAAAGGCCGCCAGCAGCAGCACACCCGCCACGGCCAGCGGCTGGCGGCGGATGCGGTTGCGGAGGGCAGGAATCGTGTTGGCGGAGAAAAAAGGCATCGGCACAGCAAGAATACCGCGACAGAGGCACTGAAGCGGGGTTTAATCGATTATGAACGTTTTGCGGCAGGGTTTGGTTTTATCCTTAGCGCTGGTTGCGCCCGTGGTTTTTGCGCAGGCGCCTCGCTCTTCGCGGGTTGAAAGCTCACACGCGATTCAGGCGGAGGCCTGGCAGCTTGTTTTGCTGGCCAATCAGGCGCGCGCTCAAGCCGGGGCCGCGCCGCTCCGGTGGGACGCTGCATTGGCCACGGCTGCCCGCCAGCACTGCCAGCGCATGGCCGCCGATAGGTCAATCTCGCATCAGTATGTGGGCGAGCCGGATGTGAGCGAGCGCGCCAAACAGGCCGGAGCGCACTTCAGCCTGGTCGAGGAGAACGTGGCGGTTGGCCCCAATCCGGCCACGATTCACAATGCGTGGATGCACTCGCCGCACCACCGCACCAACCTGCTGAACCCCGCCGTGGACCGCGTGGGTATAGCCGTGGTAGCTAGCGGCGGCTCGCTTTATGCCGTGGCCGACTATGAGCGCGCCGTGCCCGTGCTGACGCAGGAGCAAGAGGAAGGCGCTATTGCCGCGCTGTTGCAGTCCAGCGGAGTGGGCGTTCTGCGCGATGCGGCGCTGGCCCGCACCGCTTGCGCGATGGACGGCGGGATGCCGCACGCGGCTTCCGGCCCGCAACCCCGCTTTGTGATGCGCTGGCTGAACGCTGACCTGAACCAACTGCCGCAGGCGCTGGTGGAGAGGCTGGCGACGGGAAAGTATCATCAGGCGGCAGTGGGCAGTTGCTCGCCACAGAGCCAGGAAGGCGCGTTCACGGCCTACCGGATGGCGGTGCTGCTTTACTACTGATTATTTTGGATGATTTCATCCAAAAGACTGATATTGAATCCAGAACTGCGGCCAGGGTAGCCGCGGAGCGCCGCAGACAAAGATATCCGGGTGATACTGGTTCTCTTCGTTCTTCACGCCCTCCGAATTTCCGTTGTGCCCGGCCAGATGACAGCCGGTAAATATTTTTTCCGCCCATTCGGGCGAAACACCCACCACAATCAACGTTGTAGGCGGCGAGGCAGGATAGTCACGCAACCAGGCGGAGTTGGTCAGGCTGATGGGGGGCGGCAGGTGATAAGCCGGGCCGAGCATCTCGATTGCGCCCTGCTCGCCGTAGTTGCCCACAATGATGCCTATGCTTGCCTGTTGCTCAAGGGTGAGGGAATCGCGGATGCCGGCGACAGTTTTTACCAGTTCGGGCCAGCCTATTTCCTCCCGCAGGTCAGGGTTGCGCTGGAACGCAAACTCCTTGAGCGGACCTGTTGACGCCAGTGGCAGGATCAATGCGCCAGCATATGCTCCAGATCCAGCGATCCCCTGGAAGAAAACAATCATCACCACCCAGCGCCACAAGTTCGACAACGTCGCCACCCATCGCTCGCCCTCCGCCGCACCCATCGCAATCAGCATGGGGTACGCGGCGGCCATGTAATATCCTCGCCCCTTGGCGAAGAAGAAGAGGGCCAGCGGGATCAGGTACATCCAGGCCAGCATCCGGTAGCGGCGGTCGCGTAGAATGGCGACCAGACCAGCGATGCAGAGTGGCGCGGCATAGAGATTGACGCAGATCAGAAACTGATCTTGGAGGAAGCCATCCGCGCGGCCTTCGCCCACGTCGCGCACGTGGATGTGCTGGAGAAAGTGGTAGGAGATGAAGTCGTGGCGCACGAGCCACAGGAAGTTGGGCAGAAAAATCAGTAGCGCGAGAGCGATGCCGGCCCAGAACCAGCCGCTCGCGAGAAATCGCCGCGCGCGTGACAGCAACATTCCGCCCAGAATGCCGGCAATCAAAAACAGGATCGAATATTTGGTGAGCAGTCCCAGGCCAACAGCCGCTCCGATGGCCAGCCACCAGCGCGGGTTCTCCGTCTTCAGCAGGCGAATGGTGAAGTACGCAATCAGCACCCACCACAGGAAATCGAAGGAGGTGTATTGGAACTCCGTGCCCTCGAAGAGCGGCAGCGGCGAAAGCGCCACCGCAAGAGCAGCCGTGCCCTGCGCCAGCCGTCCGCCGCCCAGTTCGCGCGCCATCAGCCCGGTGACGATGATGGCCGCCGCCTGCGCAAGAACCGAAAAAAGGCGCAGCCCCACCATCGAGAGGCCGAAGATCTCCAAACCGATGCGTTCAACAAAAGGCGTCAGCGGCGGATAGGCCACGAATCCCCAGTCGAGATGGCGGGCGTCGCTGAGAAACTGGAGCTCGTCGCGGTGGAAGCCGTAGCGGCCGTTGGTGGCCAGATGAACGAGCGTGACGGCGGCGGCGATCGAGAGCAGGATCGTCCACTCTGCCCTGCGCGGGGCATTGGACGACTCGGAACTCGGTATTATTTCTATGGGTGCTCTGCCAGTAGAGGCCAATCTTCTTCGCTCCTCTGGAGTTCTACGCCTTGCGCTACGCTTTGGTTCCCGTACGGACGGCCTCGCGTTCGGCGCGCTCCTGCGGCGAGGCGATTTTGACGGTGGCCATCCCCGCAGCGGTTGCCGCCGCAATGCCCAGTTCCGTATCTTCAAAGGCCAGGCAATCGGCGGGCGCAACGCCGAGCCGCTCAGCAGCGACCAGAAATGCATCCGGGGCCGGCTTGCTGTTGACGTAATCCTCTGAGCCGACGATGGTCTCGAACTTGTCCATCAGATGCAGCGCGCTGAGAGCCTTGGTGACAGAAATCCGCCTGCCGCCTGAGACCACGGCGAAGGGAATCCGGCCCTGCTCGGCCTCGATCAGCTCCAGAACCTCCGGGATCGCCTTGAGCTGCGGGAGCAACTCGAAGTAGAGTTCCTCTTTGTGTTCGGCGAGAGATTCGACGGGCATTGCGAGGCCGTGCATCTCATTCAGCGTGGCGATGATCTCGCGTGTGGGCTTGCCGCCCCACGAGTAAAAAAGATCTTCGGGAAAGGGGCAATTCCACTCCGCAAAGGCCGTCTTCCAGGCGATGTAATGCAGCGGCATCGAATCAACAATGGTGCCGTCGCAGTCGAAGAGATAGGCGCGGAAGTCGCCGGCGGGGAGTTGAAGTTTCATGCTGTGCAACCGCCTTCGCCGGGTCCACCCTCGCCGGATTTGGTTGGCTCCATCTTGAGAGCGTTGTTGAAGCGGTTGAAGTAGTTGAAGAGGCCGATGGCGCAGAGCAGCTCCACAATCTCTCCTTCCGAGTAGAAGCCGCGCAGCTCGGCAAACTGCTCATCCGAAACAGTGTTGGCGTCGCGGGTAACGGTCTCGGCCAGGCGCAGGGCGGCCTTTTCGGCGGGGGTAAAATCCTCGCGCGCGGGCCACTCAGCCAGGTGGGCGAGCTGGTCGTCGCTCCATCCCAGGTTCTTTGCGAGAATGGTGTGGCTGGCCAGGCAATAGGGCGTCACATTCACCTGGCTGGTGCGCACGATGATCAGCTCCTTCAGCCTGGGCGAGAGCGTGCCGGTCGTGAGCACGGCGGCAAAATGCGCCTGCATGGTCGTGAAAATCTCTGGCCGGTGGGCCATCACCCGGAACATATTGGGCACATTACCGCGCAGGGCAAAGATTTTGTCATAGAGCGCCGCCATTTCTGCGCTCACTTCGCTGCAATCCAGCCGGGAAATCCGGGACATCGGGTTCTCCTTATCGTTTCTACTATCGTATCGCCTGCGCCGGCCTCGGCACGCTTCCCGGACGGCTGAACTCCCTTCCAGCGCTCCAGCGCGCTCGTGACCAGGACCAGACCTCAGGCTCAAACCCGCTTTATCCAGCGGAATTTTGACGCGCCCCGCGTGCTCTGCTACCTTGATAGAGGAGTTTTTTTGCAAAACACTCCTCAGTAGCTCAATGGCAGAGCATTCGGCTGTTAACCGAAGGGTTGTAGGTTCGAGTCCTACCTGAGGANNGCCAAAGAATCAATAACTTAGCTCCATTTGCGCTCTGCTTGCTCTCCGTTTCCCTGAAAAGCCATCTGAGCGACTTTGATTCCCGCAGCAGTCATCTCTTCCGTTACAACGTCCCCGTAAATGTTCATTGTGGTTCTGATGTCCGCATGGCGCATCATCTTTTGCTGGACGGCCACTGACGTGTCCACAGCGTCAAGCCATGAGCGATGAGTGTGCCGGAAAGAGTGCGTCCCGATGTGCCCGACCTTCGCGGCCTCCGCCGCCCGCTCAAGTTCCCGCCACACGCCCGTGTAGGAATACGGGAGCCTGCCGAGTTTGATAGGACTTGCGAAAATCCAGTCCTCAGATCCCGAAAAGTCGGACCGCTGCTTGCAGGACTTCACAGGCTGCGGAAAAAC
>PLFY01000003.1:0-3666 GCA_003138365.1 Acidobacteriaceae bacterium | reverse complement strand
TTTTTCCGCAGCCTGTTCAGGCGTTCCAGCATTTCGCCCGTAAGATTGAAGGTCCGGGCGAAGCCTTCCGTTTTCACATCGGCCACAACCTGCTCCACGATGCCACGCCGGACACTCAACTGTGAGCCAAGCCAATCCACGTCACCCCATCGAAGCGCAAGCGCCTCACTGAAGCGAAGGCCCAAGCACACAGAGAGCAACGCCATCGTCCCGAATGGTTCTTGCAGCTCTCGCAACAGAGCGTGGAACTGCTCCGATGTGAGGCTCCGGGCTTTCCGCACCTTCCGCGTTGCCCCGATATTGCAGACGAGGGAGACGGGATTGCGGCTGATGTCCAACAGGCCGGACCACATCGCAAACTCCACAAGCACGTGCATGAGTGACCGCAAGTGCGTCTTGGACTTTGGCGATAAGGGCAGTTCACGGAGCCACAATTCAACCGGACGCGGTTGTACTTCCTGAATCCGCGTATCGGCCCACTTCGGCAGAACGTGGTTATTCAGGAAAGAGCGATACACCCGCGCCGTCGATTGACGTGAGGGCATCCGCTCCGCTTCATACCGTGTAATCACGCTCCGCACCGTGTCTCCGTCCTGTGTTTTTGGTTGCTGGATCTCAAGGCTTTCAACTTTCTTCCATGCGGCGGCCTTGGTTGGAAATTCTTGCTTCGTCCCAATTCGCTTTGACCGGCGAGTTGGTCCGTCATACCAGAGGTAATTCCAGGTCTTGCGCCGTTTGTCGTAGCGCACAGACCCGCTTGCGTGTCGCTGGGCCCTCATTGCTGCCTCCATTCAGCAGGGTCAGCGGATGACGAACACAGGATAGCATCCAGCTCGTGCTTGCGGAATCTTCAGACACACCGCCGCACGCCGGACAGCCGGTGAGCAGGAATCTTCCTTTCGCGTACCCACTGGAGCAGTGTGCGCGGCTTCACCTTCAGGTATTGGGCAGCCTCATTTGCGGTAAGCCATTCTGTTTCCATGTCAGCCTGTTTTCTCATTCCGGCAACGCAAGAAGCCGGAGGCTGCGTGGACGGTTATGTCGTGTCTTGAGCCGGAAACGAACGAGGTTCCTCCATATGGTTGCCGCGATCATCTTCACAGTCCTTCTCGAAGATGTGTCGAGAACATTGCCGGAATCACCAATCGATCTCTGTAGGGCACCCCGATGTTGCGGGTACACGGGAGCAACGACTCTGCGCTTCGGTCGGGTCGTGGCCTTCTTTGCAATGGGCATCCGGTTCCTCGTTGTGATGTCTCTTAAAACATATGTGTATGCTCTTGGAAGACAATGCGCTAACCGTTAGTAATCAAAAGAGTTCACGTGAGAGGAACGCCGGGGTGTAGTGGATTCATTGCATGGAAGTGAGGAAGCCGAATGAACCGCAACAAATCGAACCGTGAAGGGGATGGAGAAAAGAGAACTGGCCAGAGACCGCGCAACGGGTCAGAGCAATAATCCCGGCATGAACTATGCCACGGCAAGCGCCAAACGTGAACTTCGTTTGGCGCACAGCCGCTCCCCGAATGGACGAACAATTCAATTAAAACTTGGTGAAATCGACCATGACGTTTCTGCGCGCGGCAATGGGCTGGCCTTTTTTGGTGGCGGGAAAAAACCTGTATTGCCAGACGGCGGCCTCGGCCTTTTTGTCCAATCCGAACCCGAGGCCGCGCCTAACGCGAACCTCCTTCGGCAATCCGTCTTCGCCCACCAGCACATCGACGATGGCCACTTGCACATACGGATGCGTCGCAAACGAGTCGGCGAAGTCCGCGTCAACCGTGTGGATGGGGATGGGCGGTGTGTACGGGAGAGGATTGTGATGCTTGTTTACAAATTGCGATTCGTCCGGCAGAGGCAGATCTCTCTCGGCAATAAGAACCTGAGGAACAGCCTGGCTGCGGTTGGCGCGGAAGACAACCCGCACATCGATCCAGACGGGCACAGGTTTATCTCCGAGCTTGCCCGGCTCAAACTTCGACTGTTTCACAGCGGCGATAGCGGCCTGATCGAATGCCTCCCCATGCCTGTGCAACACCTGAATGTGAGCAGGAATGCCATTGGCGTCAATGACCATGGCCAGCACGGTCATGCCTTGAATTTCTTTCGCGGGTACGTCAGTAGGGTATGGAACATATACGGTGCTCAGCAGTCGGGGCGCAGTGACTTCGGGGCCTGTGTAGTACACGCCATCTTTGTCAGGAGCCTGATGAACCTGCCGACTCGCAATCATTGCATCCTGCGCCCGAACGGCAATGGCCGTCAGCGCCAATAGAATCCATGCTTGTTTCGCTTGCCGCATTCGATTCTCCTATCTGTCGCTTTGATTCCCTGGATCGCTCGGCTGGCTACACAGGCTGGCCGGCAGATGTTGTCTTGTGTCTTGCCGAGTCAGGATTCGCGCCAGGGCCGATCCGGCAGCCGCGGCGACTAGCCTCCATGCTAGAGACAAAAAGATAAAGATAAGATAAAGACAACGAGCCGCCAGGCAAGTTTATAGTCCGCCATTTTTAATTGGCTAAAATCTGGAAATATCGTCATGAATTAACTTAAATAGTTAATCTTCACGACTTCATCATGCAAGTCTCATGTATTACTTATAACTTTCCGAAAAACACATACGGACTCTTTATAGACCTAGCTTTAATGTCTATGTAAGCCACTCCAGCTTGAGGCTGGAGCGGTGCAAGTATTTCCAAAAAGCGCTCGTCATAAGACGCCAGACTACTTAGTATTTCTGAAATCATTGCATATTCTTTGCGACTCCCTTATGTCGCTTTGCATAACAATTGGGGTGAGGTAGGTGGAAGCGACAGGCTAGCCATACTTCAGCGAGAGCCAACGCATTTCAGCCAAGCGACGCAAGACGTCGAGGAGGTCAGATACCATGAAGACAAATTTCAAAGCCACCATAACGTTGGGGGTCGCAATCTGTGGTCTTGTTATGCAGCTTGCGGGTCAAGCCCAAAGCGCAACTTCAATCCCCGATAACGCCACGACGCCACCGAGCGCAAGCGCGACGCCGCCCAACAACGATGCGGTTATCAAAGAACTCGCGGAGATGAAGGCGCGAATTGCGCAACTTGAAGCAGAACAGAAGGCAAGCGGCGCTTCCAGTACTTCGGTGACACAGGCTGCGACTCCAGCGCCTGCTCCACCCCCAGCGGCGACTCCTGCGCCCCCGGAGATCAGCGCCGAGAGAACCACCAAGGAAGCGCCATTCCCCGGCGATTGGACTTGGCTGAACAGCAACGGGCGCGTGGTGGACAGCCCGATGAGCACCAAGTACTTCACGCCGGAGTTCCGCGCCGACATCAACTACACGCTGGATTACAACCACCCCAAGGACGACACGCTCGGTGGCTCGACAGAGACCTTCCGCTCCGATGAGGTTCAGGTTGAGCAATTAAGCTTCGGTGGCGACATTCGCATCGATAATGTCCGGGGCAGATTTCTAACCATGTATGGTATGTTCGCCACGACCACACCGCGCAACGACTCCAGCCCGAATCGCGGCCAGTGGGATCTAACCGACGCGTATAAATACGTCTCCGAAGCGTGGGGCGGTTATCACTGGGATGTGAACCACGGCCTCAACCTGGACGGCGGAATCTTCGTCTCCTACATCGGCCTCTTCAGCTACTACAACGCCGACAACTGGAC
>PLFY01000157.1:15449-22345 GCA_003138365.1 Acidobacteriaceae bacterium | reverse complement strand
GCTTTTTGCAGTCTCAATGGAATGTTGCAAGAGGCTCGTTTGTTAAGTCCCCTCCCTAATCTCTGTCCGCTGCTCGGAACCAGACAGTTTGATTCATCGATTCTCCGATCCCTGATCTCTGACCTCTGACCCCTGATCACTGACCCCTGACCCCTGCTCCAGAAACGCCTGCAAAATCAGCGTAGCCGCAACCTGATCCACCACCCGCCGGTGTTCCTGGCGGGCGTGCCCTGCCTCATAAAGAATCTGGTGAGCCTCGCGCGTGGTCAGGCGCTCATCACACAGGTGAATGGGCAGACCCGTCAGTTTGCCCAGCTCGGCGGCAAAAGCCTGCGTCCTGGCGGCCTGAGGGCTCATTTCGCCGGAGAGATGCACCGGATTGCCCACCACAATGCCCACCACTCCAAATCGCCTGCAAAGACGCGCCAGCGAGCGCAGGTCCTCCCGGCGGTTGTGACGCCGCTCCAGCGTCAGCACCGGCTGCGCCGTCAACCCCAGCGCATCCGACACAGCCACTCCGATGCGGCGATTGCCGACGTCGAGACCGAGATAGCGCGGATGAGTTTCCAGTTTTCAGCTCCTGGCTTCCAGTTTAAGGCTCCTCGCCCCGGAAAGAAATGCCCAGCCCCGGCGATTCCTGCCCGATACAATCAAAGTTAGGGAATCCTCAAGGGGATTTCTCTCGTCTGTATTCAATGAAGGGTTGATCGCAACTGAATGGCAGGCCGCAAACGGAGGAGCAGGAAAAAGAAGAGTTCTGGCGCAGCAGGATTCTTGCTGGCAATTCTTTTTGTGGCGCTTCTTGCGGTTGGCGCGGCGGCTTGGCTGGTCTTAACGCCGTTTGGGCCGCAAAGCGAGACGTTTGTTGAACTTGCGCCCGGTTCCTCTACGGCGCGGATCGGCCAGCAACTGGAAGCGGCAGGAGTAGTGCGCAATCGGTTTGCCTTCGATCTGCTGCGCTGGTTGAAGTGGGGAACGCTCAGAGCTGGCGAGTACCGGTTCGATCATCCGGCCCCGATGACCGATGTCTATGCGCGGATTGCGCGCGGGGATGTTTTTACCAGGACGGTAACCGTTCCGGAGGGTGCTAGCATCTTTGAAATCGCCGCCCGGTTGCAGCAGGCAGGGCTAGGCGCGCCGCAGGATTTCCTGGACGCTGCTGTGAACCAGACGGGGCTGGTGGCCGATCTGGATCCAGGCGCAAAGAGCCTCGAGGGTTACCTGTTTCCAGACACGTATCGTTTTGCCCGCAAGGCAACTCCGGCGCAGATCGCCGCAATCATGGTCCGGCGCTTCAGGGCGGTGGCCGAGCAGCTTGGATTGAAAGGAAACATGCACGCAGTGGTGACCATGGCTTCGCTGGTGGAACGGGAGACGGCAGTGGATGCCGAACGCCCGCTGGTGGCCAGCGTGTTTGCCAACCGCCTGGCCAAGAACATGCCGCTGATGACCGACCCCGCCGTGATCTACGGGCTGGAGCTTGAGGGCCGGTGGCGCGGCGCGATCCACCAGAGCGATTTGAGCCTCAATACTCCCTACAACACCTATTTGCACACCGGCCTGCCGCCTGGCCCGATTGCGAATCCGGGCGCGAAATCGCTGCGGGCGGCCATGGAACCCGCGAAGACGGACTATCTGTATTTTGTGGCTGCCGGAGCCAATCCCCAGGGACTGTCGCTGTTTTCGCGCACCCTGGATGAGCAGGACCGCAACGTAGCCGGCTACCGACACGCCGTGAAGAAGGCAGGTGGCCGATGAATGCCCGCCTTCGATACGCCGCAGCCGGAGCGTTGGCTCTTCCGCTCCTGCTCACTGGTTGCTCGCTTTTCCCTACCACTCGCAAGCTGCCGGTGCCCCAGGCGCCATTGGTCACTCAAACAGCCACGCCGGAGGAGCTGGTTACCCGGCTCAATCAACGCTGGGAGGCACTCGATACCCTCACTGCGACCGTCGAGATTCAGGCCAGTGTGATCAAGACCAAGGAAGGCCTGGCAAAAGATTATCCCACGCTTCGCGGACACATCCTGTTGCGCAAGCCCGGAATGCTGCGGGTTCTGGGACAGCTTTACGGCGTCAGAGCGTTCGACATGGCCAGCGACGGCAAGAACTTCACTCTGTCCATTCCAACCCTGAAAAAGGCCATGAGAGGCTCCAACTCATTGAAGAGAAAATCGGCTAACGCGTTGGAAAACATGCGGCCGGGATTCTTTTTCGACGCGATGGTGGTGCGGGGGCTGGAGCCGGACGACCTGTACGCGGTGACCGCGGACTCGGAAACAGTCGAGGACACAGCCAAGAAACACCTCTATTTCGTGCCGGAGTATGTGCTGAGCATTATGCGGAGCAAGCCGGGGAGCAAGGAGTTGACGCCAGTGCGCGTGATCACCTTCAGTCGTGATAGTCTCCTTCCTTACCAACAAGATATGTATGACAGCAACGGTAACCTTGAGACCCAGGTGAACTATACGAACTACCAGGATTTCGACTCAATCAAGTATCCTTCCCTGGTGACGATCAAGCGCCCGCTTGAGGAGTCCCAGATCGTTCTCAGGGTCGAGAGCGTGAAGGAGAATCTACCACTGACGGACGACCAGTTCGTGGTGAAGCTTCCCGATGACACCCAGATTCAAAATCTGGAATAGCGGAGCCGGACGGGCGCGACCGCGAAAGAAGCTAAGTCTGGAACGCAGACCCGCGGATCGGGGAACAGGTCGGAATAGGCGGGGCTATCGTCCGTCGTGGAACACCCGGCTCAAGTTGGATCTTCCCCAGCCAGAGGCGTACCCCGCCGCCCAGTATTAGGGGTGACGATAGCGGGGATCGGGGGTGAGGGAAAGGCGGGCCGCAGTCAGAGCCTCGGGCACGCTGAGTCCCTTGGCCAGGGCGCGCATTGCCGCGGGCGTGGCCAGGTGCTGCTCCATCCCGCTCTGATGCGTCTTCATCTGTTTCAGCTTTTCTTCCAGAGACTGCAGGCGGCGGCGGCCTTCTGCCAGCCAACGGGAATCGCGCTCGAATTGGAGGTAGCGGTTCCAGGTCTCGACAGCGTTCATCAACTGGCCGCGATCCTCCATCACCACGGCTTCATTGAACAGGACCAGGGTGTCGCCCGGAGCCAGTTCGTCGGCGCGGCGCAGGTAGTCGAGCGCGGTGTCGCGATCGTTTTCGCTGCCGGCAGCGGCGCCGCGCTGGAAATAAGCGGCCCCATCGTCCACCAGCAAGCTCGATGTGACCGGT
Source organism: Acidobacteriaceae bacterium (assembly GCA_003138365.1). Taxonomy (GTDB): domain Bacteria; phylum Acidobacteriota; class Terriglobia; order Terriglobales; family Acidobacteriaceae; genus Telmatobacter. The sequence goes on along the minus strand of PLFY01000157.1, from coordinate 19,111 downwards.
CCCGCGGCGAGCAGGCGGTCAAGAATGTCGATGGCCGGATCGAATTTCTCTTCGAGCACGTCGGCGCGGGCTTCGAGTTGCAGCCAGTGCGCGTCCTCGGGCGCATCTTCCAGATGCCTTTCAATGCTCGAGCGCGCATCCAACAGCAGGGCCGATTCACGTCCTGTTCCGCTGCCGCGAAGATGCGTCCGCGGAGTGACTCCAGCAAAACCCGCACCGGGCATGCGCAACTCGAAGATGCGGGAATGAGTGTAGGCCTCGGCCAGCAGCCGCTCGGGGGTATGGGCCAGCCGCCACCAGCCGATGAGCGCAACCGCGAGAATCAGCGATGCCGCCAGGCCGGCTCCCGCCCACAGATAGAGGCGCCGCGCCCGCTTCATCTCCGCGTCAGGGCTCCCCGCTCGGTCGAGCCTACGATAGGGAGTGCGGGCCAGCTCAACGGCCAGTCTGCTATGCCGATCGCGGGATGCGGAAGCCAGACTCTCAACTACAGCGGCTTCTTCGGGCGAGGCATCCCCGGAGAGCGTGCGCAGCGCAATCAGCTCCTCCAATGCCTTGGCCGGGGCATCGTCCTGGACGTCCTTGGGGCGTTCCGGGTTCAAATCATCGCTCATATCTGCACTCTATTGAACGGGGCTGGGTGCAACATTCCTTTCCTGAAGCCGCTTCTGACGCTAGCCGGATGCGGCAGATTGCTGGAGATGGGCCGCTCAGCCACAGCCGTGAAACGCGCAGCGCCACCAGCAGGGCCGGCGGTGCGCAGCGGCGCACGAACTCCTGCCATTCCGCCGCATCGGCAGAGTGGGAGCATGCCTTGGCGAGATCGTTAACCGAGATTCGAAAGCCGTCCATCATGCGGGACACCAGTGTATCTCAAGCCTGTGCCGCCAGTTACTTGTTTGCAAATTAGTCCCCCACCGGCGTCGCCGACCCACGGAGCGATGAAAACTGCGTCTATCGATGCCGCCGCTAACTTGCCAACTTGCCATCCCCGCTTCAGCGGGGCCTAACTCGCCGCTTTTTGCCCGAATACGCTTTTTCCGGTTAGATTGTTGAACTTGCAGCACAATCGGAATCTTGTTTCTTCCTGGAATTGCCCCTTGAGTGACCTGCGCGCGCGGCAGCGATTTCACCTGTGCTAGTATCCCGCCAAGCGTTCATCACGCGTTTCTGAGGAACCCAGAATGGAATCCAACCTTCGTCCTCTCTCGCTTGGCGAAATCCTGGACCGCACCGCCCAGCTTTACCGCGAGAACTTCGTCCTGTTTGCGGGAATCGCTGCCGTATATGCCGGAGCCATGCTGGTGCTGAATCTGCTCCAGATCGGAATAGCGGAGCTGCTGCGCGTGCTGCAAATGACCCGTTACGTGCAGCTTGCCTCCCTGGCTTTCGTAGTCCTCATCCTCCCTCTGGTGTTCATCTTTTCGGGCGCTGCCATGGCGGCGAACAACCGTGCGGTGGCCTGGGTCAATCTGGGCCAGCCGGCCACCATTCGCGGCGCTTATTTGAGCATCCTGCCACGCCTGGGGCGCTACCTGTGGATCATGACCATCGCTACCTTTTTTATCTACCTTCCGTTTGTGCTCATCTACGGCGCATTCTTCGTGCTTATCTTTTCATTTGTGGGACTCAAGGGCGCATCTGCCCACTCCGGCGCCGCGGCCGATCCGTATGCCGGAGCCATCGTCGGAATTGCCTCTATCTTGATTCTCTTGCTCTCCTTCCCGGCTATCGTCTATGCCATCTGGATGGCTCTGCGCTATTCCCTGGCCATTCCGGCCTCGGTTGTGGAAGACCTGAAGGCGCGCCCAGCTCTCCGCCGCAGCGTCGAATTGAGCCGAGGGGCGCGAGGGCGCATCTTGCTCCTGGGGCTGCTGATCGCCGTAATTCAAATCGGGCTGGTGCTTGTTACCCAGAGCTTCTTTATCGCCATGGCGTTCAAACATAAGATGGTGTTGCCGGCGTGGGCTCAAGCGGCGCAGCAGATTGTCGGGTTCCTGACCAACAGCTTTATTGGTCCCATGTATGCCACCGGACTTACCCTCTTCTATTACGACCAGCGTGTGCGCAAGGAAGGATTCGACATCGAGTGGATGATGCAGGCCGCCGGCCTCACGGTGCCCGCGCCTGCACCTGAGTCTGCCGCGCCGCAGACTGCACCGGTTGAACAAGCCGCCCCAGTCGCAAACATTGAGCCCGCTCCGCCCGCTGAACCAACGCAGCCCTCCGCTCCTCAGAACCCAGGGACCGCGCATGAATGAGCCCCTGCATCCGTCGAACCTGGACTCGCCAAGCTTGGGCCCATCGAGGCTAGCCCCGTCCACTTTGGGCGAGATTCTGGACAGGACAGCCCAGCTCTACCGCTCCCGCTTCCTCTTATTTCTCGGTATTTCTATCGTTCCAACCGCGTTGGTTGTGGTTCCCGCCAGCGGCATCGTTCTGTTTCTTGCGTGGTTGGGCTCCATCGGGGCCGGCGCCGCGGCTCCAGCGGTGGGCGGAGTGCTGGCGATTGTCCTGTTCGCCGCCATCGGCCTCTTGGCGGCGCCTGTCCTGCTTGTGGCAGCGGCGCTGGCCGCCGCGGCCATGAACCTCGCCGTCTCCCGCGCCTATCTAGGCGAAAAGACCACCATCCGTGAAGCCTACAAATCCGTCTGGCGCCAAGGCTGGCGTTACACCTGGCTCCTGGTTCTTGAGGGTCTCATCATCTGGGTCGCGCCGCTTGCCGTATGGATTGCGCTGGTGGCCATCACCGCCGGTCTGGCTACCCTGGCTCACCTCTCCGGCGCGGGCGGCGGCGCACTCATCGGCCTGGCGGCATTTCTGGCCGTTGCCGCTCTGATTGCCTACTTTTTCTGGATGATGCTTCGGCTCTCATTGGCCTTTCCCGCTTGCGTCATCGAGCAGATTGGCGCCGGGGCCGCGCTCAAGCGCAGTGCCACGCTCACCACTGGGACCAAAGGCCGCATCTTTCTGCTTTATCTTTTGGGAGCGGTGTTGAATTGGCTGCTCTCGATGGGGATCACCGTGCCAATGAGCATTGTCATGGCCTATCTTCCCGGAGCAAACGACCCAAAGCACGCGGCAACCGCCGGAGTCGTAATGCTCTTCGTCATCTACGGCGCTGCCTTTGCCATTCAGGCGCTCACCAGGCCAATCTATGGCATCGCGCTCACCCTCTTCTATTACGACCAGCGCATTCGCCAGGAAGGCTTCGACATCGAGTGGATGATGCAGCGCGCCGGGATGGTTGCGCTGGCGCCGGGTACTCTGAAGCCGCCCGAGCCCGAACCTCCGCAATCCCGAAAGGTCCAGCCATCCACTGAAACCCCACCACCCGTAGAAGGAGAATCCGAATGAACGAAGTCCCTTATTCCGCTCCCGTTGGATCGACGCCGCCCAGCCCGCCCCCCGGTCCATTGACCTTTGGCCAGATTCTTGACCGCACTTACAGGCTCGCCCGCGCAAACTGCAAACTGTTTCTCGGCATTGCCTCCGTTCCCTCCGCGGCAATTTTTCTCCTCTTCGCGGCCATCATGGGTTGCGTGCTCGTCATGGTCGGTCCGCAAATCCTTCACGATGCCGCGCCCCCGTCAACGTTTCCCACTTATCAAACCGCGTTGCTTGTTTGCTTGGGCTTCTTGGCCTACCCAATCCTTTTCGCG
>PLFY01000157.1:946-15439 GCA_003138365.1 Acidobacteriaceae bacterium | reverse complement strand
TCGGCTTGGGAACCCTGTTGCTCCACAACCAGGCGAACCTGGGCACAGACCCGACCGCCATGTTCTTTCTCATCCCTCTCGCGGTGTTGCTGTACGTGGGCATGATTGTCTATTGCATCTTGCTCATGCTGCGCTTCGCCGTGGCCTTCCCAGCTTCCGTCGAGGAGGGACTCACCGCATGGGCCGCTCTCCAGCGCAGCGCAAAACTCACCAAGAAGGCAAAGGGAAGAATCTTCCTGGTTCTATTGGTGGTCTACGCCGTCATGTACGCTGTCAACCTCCTGTTCATTCTGATCTTTGTATTGTTGGCCGCAATCGGTGCTGGCGTGGCCATGCTGGCGCATGTAACCCAGGGTTCGCCGGCATTCTTCATCCTGATCGGCCTGGCCGCGCTTGGCTATCTACTGGTGCTAGTCGCTTGCACAATGTTTGCCTACGCGGCCTATTCCACCACTCTCGCCGTGCTTTACCACGACCAGCGCCTGCGCAAAGACGGGCAATTGCTCGCGATGCCCGCAACGCTCCCAACGCCGCAACCCGGAGAAGCCGTGTGACGGACCCTTTGCGGCCCATGAACCTGGGCGAGATCCTCGACCGGACATTTCAGATTTACCGGTCGAGGTTTCTTGTGTTTGTCGGCATCGCGGCGTTACCTGCGCTGGCCTTGATGTGTGTGGACGATGTTGACAGGATATGGGTGCATAGTCATCAGACTCACGCTCGGATTCTGATCTTTTACATGACCCTCACAGGGGTTATAACCACAGCCGTCTTCTGCCATCTGGCAGGGTTCTTTCAATATCTGGTCCGCCCGGCATTTATCGACGCAACGATCCAGGTCGTGGAAGGTAAGAATGCTTCCATTCATGGCGCGATTGCCGCGTTGCGGAATCGCTTGAGGAAGTTCCTTGTCCTGGACCTGGCTCAGTTGGCGATTATTCTTCCTTTGCCCGCCATTCTCTTTAGCGGTTCCGCAATCGGAATCGGGGAGATCGTTCACCGAAATGGGCCTAGAACCGGAGGCTATGCAGTTGCCGCGCTCCTTGCCCTCTCGATGACGGGGATTCTTGCGGGCTATGTTCTCTGGATTGGATCGTGCTTTGCGTTTACCTTTCAAGCTTCAGCACTTGAAGACGCTTCATGCTTCGCCGCACTTAAGAGATCATGGAAGCTTACCAAGGGAACCAGATTTCGACTCATGCTCACTTGGTTCCTGATATTACTCGTGGGCTGGGGCTTGAAGCTTCTGTTTGAGGGGTCTGTTTATTTTTTCCTGCGCGCTCTTCCCCACGAGTTGGGAAACTGGCACGGTTATTTGCCGTATCAACTGGCTTATCCCCTGGCGGACGCCATCGTTTCCACCCTGACGGGTCCCATCTTCCCCATCGCCCTAACCCTCTTCTACTATGATCAGCGCATACGCCAAGAAGGCTATGACATCGAGAGAATGATGGACGTTGCTGGACTCATCGCGCCTGCGCCTCCGCCCGCCGGAGAAAGCCCCCTCGCGTCCGTTCCCTCCATTATCGAGGAGGGCAAGCTTTGAGGTTTCTCGCTCTAAGCGCTGGCGTTGTCCTGGCTGCGTTCCTGGCGGTAACGCCGGGCCGCGCCGACACGCCCGCCCAGCCCGCCGGCCACTGGCGTGACGCTTCGCTCCAGGATTACCGCAGCCATCTGCTCACCCTTACCACGCTGGTCGAAGCCTGCGCCAAGGCCCGCGACACCAAGACCTGTGACTCCGCGCAAGTAGGACAGGACGATCACGTCGCAATTGCCGAGAGCGCCAACGCGGAGCGGCGCCTGATCCGCTATGGCTGGCTGCGAGTGCTGCTCTCACAGGCACAGGACAAGGACAAAGTCGAATCCGCGGCAAAACCCGTCGCCAAGCCCGCGAACAGCGACGACAGCGACTCGCCGGCCAGGGAACCCGCCAACCCTCCCAAGCCCACCACGACAGAGCTGCTGCAAGCCGCCCAGACCCGCCTGGCTCACGATCTTGCCCAGACCGACTCCCCCGTCACCGCCGCTCCTGAGCACACCCAGGAACGCGAAGCCATGAGGCAGGTGCTGGCGGGCCGCGACTTCCGCAATCTCCAGGATTCGTCGGTCCGCGACAAGCTTTGGGAAAAACTCGGAGCCTGGCTCAACCGCATCCTTGAAAGCATCTCCAGAGTCACGCCCCGCTCGGTGTGGGTTGGCCGCATCATCTTTTGGGGATTCATTCTGGCCGTCTGCGTAGGCCTGGTTTGGGGCTTGCTGCAGCTTGAGCGCCGCTGGCGGATACGGCTGATCCCGGAGAGCACCGGCCCTGGAGCCGGAGCCGCCTCCGCCCGCGACTGGCAATTGTGGCTTGAAGACGCGCGCCAGGCCGCTGCGGCAGGCCTATGGCGCGAGGCAATCCACTCTCTCTACTGGGCTTCCATCTCCCGCCTCGAATCCCGGCGTCTATGGCCGGCCGACCGCGCCCGAACTCCCCGCGAATATCTGGCGCTGGTTGCCCCGGAAGACCCACGCAAGGCCGGCCTCGCCACGCTCAGCGGCAGCTTTGAGCGCATCTGGTACGGCGGCCGTTCCGCCGCTCAGAGCGACTACCTGAAGGCCGAGCAACTGGCTACGGCCCTTATCGCAGGAAGCGAGTTCTCAGGCAGCGGGACTTCTGGAGGCGCGGCGCAATGAAATTTCTCGCCTCGCTCGACGCCAAGGATCGCCGCCTGCTGCTCTGGTGCCTGGGCATTGCATTGGGCCTTGCCGTGCTGACCGGCTTTCTGCTGCCCGGCGCGGATAGCAACGACAATCCCCTGCCCTCGACCTACCTTGCCGGACAGCACGGCGCACGAGCCGCTTATGAAACTCTGCTCCGTTCTGGCTACTCCCTGGAGCGCTGGGAACGGCCGCTCAGCGAGCTGGCCGCCACCGCCGGCCCCGACACAGTGGTGATCTTTGCCCAGCCGTTCACTCGCGAGAAGGCAGACAATGAGGCGGTGCGGACGATTCTGGAACGCGGAGGGCGCGTGCTGTCGACTGGCTACTGGGGTGGCCTGATCCTGCCCGGTGAAGCCAGCGCTCCGGCCAGCGACTTCAATTTTGCCGCCTGCAAGCTGGAGCCCGAGGGCCTCGATTCGCTCGCCGGCTCAGGCGAGGCGTGGATGGTGCCCCAAGCCACTTGGGCTACGGGCAATCCGGCGCACCGCGTCGAGTACAGTTGCGACCGGCAACCGGCCGTGGTCGAGTACGACTGGGGAAAGGGGCACGTGGTGTGGTGGGCCAACTCAACCCCGCTTGAAAACGGCTCCCTCGCCCGCGCCCACGATCTGGACCTCCTTTTAAGTTCATTGGGGCCGCGCCAAGGGCGTCGCTTCTATTGGGACGAGTCGCTGCACGGCGAGATTCGCTCCATCTGGAGCTACGCGGCCGGGCCGTCCCTGACCCTGCTGTGGATCGGCCTGCCGGTCCTGGGGCTGCTGGTGGTGTTCAGCTTCAGCCGGCGCAGTGGGCCGGTGCGCGACCTGCCTCTGCCGGCGCGCGCCACGCCCATTGAGTTCCTTGACGCGCTCGGCTCCCTCTATCGCAACGCCGGAGCTGCTTCCGCAGTAGTTTCGATTGCGTGGGAGCGGTTCCGGCGTCACACTTTGCGGCTTTGCGGGCTACGCGGGACACAAATGGGCGCGGCTGAGCTGGCCCTGGCCATTCGCCGCCGCTTTCCCCACGCAGACGCCAGCCTTGAAGCCGACCTGGCCGCATGCGAAGACGCCGCCTGGGGCGAAACAGTCACCCCCCGTGAGGCCCTCAAGCTGCTCCAGACCTTGCATGGACACCAGGAAGAGCTGATTCCCGCTCCAAAATCAGGCGGTCAAACCCAGAAACCCAAAGACATTCATTCCACACAGCAGGAAAGGGCTTCATGAGTCAGGAACCAATTCAAGAACCAAATCAAGATGCAAACCAAAACGCCACAGCCGCGGAGCCGCTCCGCGCCACCAACCATCTGATTGCCCACGCCCGCCAGCAGTTGGGGCGGGTGATTGCCGGCCAGGAAAAGCCGATCGAAGAGGTGCTGATCGCCGTCCTGTGCCAAGGCCATGCGCTGCTTGAAGGCGTGCCGGGCATCGCCAAGACGCTGATCGTGAAGGCTCTTGGAAGGCTGCTCGGCCTCGGCTTCCAGCGCGTGCAGGCCACCCCCGACCTCATGCCGGCCGACATTCTCGGCACCACCATCCTCCGTGCGGGCTCTGAAACCTTCAGCTTTCATGCCGGCCCGGTGTTCACCGACCTCTTGCTGGTGGACGAGATCAACCGCATGCCCCCCCGCACCCAGGCCGCCCTGCTCGAATGCATGGAAGAACGCCAGGTGACCAGCGACGGCGTGCGCCGCCCATTGCCGGCATGGTTTACGGTCTTTGCCACGCAGAATCCGGTGGATTTTGAGGGCACCTATCCCCTGCCCGAGGCGCAGTTGGACCGGTTTCTGCTCAAGATTCACCTGGATTACCCCACCGAGCAGGAGGAATTGCAGATTCTTGAGCGTCACCACGGCGGCTCAGGCGCTGGGCTGCTCGAGGACGCCCAGATCACGCCCATTTCCCAGGACATCCTGGCTGCGGCTCGCGCTGAAGTGCGGGCCATCAGGGTTGAACCGGAGCTGTATGGCTACATCCTCTCTTTAGCCCGCCGCACCCGCGAATGGCCCACGCTGCTGCTCGGCGCAAGCCCCCGCGGCGCCCTGAGCCTGATGCGCGTGGCCCAGGCGGCTGCCGCCTTCGATGGCCGCGATTACCTGGTTCCCGACGACGTCAAGCGCGCCGTAAAGCCCGTTCTGCGCCACCGCATCATGCTCAAGCCCGAAGCCGAACTAGAGGGTTTCGACGCCGATCGCGTCCTCGCCGACGTAATTGCCGCCGTCCCGGTGCCGCGGCAATAAATTGCAAGGCGAAGAAAAGTAGTGTGAGAGTAGTATTGAGGGTAGTATAAAGGTGGTATGGAGGTAGATATGAAGGCCAAGACATCGATCACACTTTCCATGCAGCTTCTAGTCCAAATTGACAGGATGATCGGCGAAGGCGCCTCCCGCTCGGCCTTCATCGAAAAAGTGCTCCGCGATCACCTGAGGGATGAGGAGCGGCGGACCATTAACGCACGAGATCTGGAACTGATCAACGCCAACGCCGACGCGTTGAACGCCGAAGCGGCGGATGTGTTGGAGGACCAGGATGCCTTTTACTTTGACCTCATCCAGGACCAAGATCATCCGCACGACGCTGCCTCAACCTCTCCTGCGCGCGAGGACCAACCAGAAACGGCGAAAGAGCGGGTCGTTGCCTGACGCTGAAGCCATCTGCCTTTCCCTAAGACAAGCCCTTTGCGGCGGTGCCAAGTGACCCTCTTGACGCGTTGACGGACCGGAAGGAACCGCTATGAACAGAGGCGATCTTTACCGCGTATCCAAACCGCCCGGCGATCCGAAGCGGCAACGGGTCTATGTGATCGTAAGCCGCCAAAAGCTGATCGAGTCGCGCTATTCTACCGTCATTTGCGCACCTATTTACACTGAGGGCCTGGGCCTCGCAACTCAGGTTGCAGTGGGTCCTGAGGACGGCCTCAAGCACGAGAGCTGGATTCATTGCGACAACCTTGTAAGTTTTAACAAATCGGTATTGACCTACTTTGTAGGAAGCCTCCCGGCTGCGAAGATAAGGCAACTGAACCGCTCTCTGGCCTTGGCACTCGATCTGCCCATTGAGGCTCAATGATCTCCCCAAGCCTCCATCCCGCCCCGGTCCAGGCCGTCTGCCAACGCCGCCGCCGCTGGAGCTTTGGCCTCACGCCCCGCACCATCGGGCTGCTCACCCTCGGCTTTCTCTGGCTCATCCCCGGCTTCTGGAACGCACGCCTGGCCTATGCCATGCTGGCCTGGGACGGCCTGATTCTTCTCGCCGCGCTGCTCGACGGCCTGCGTTTGCCGAGCGCCGCACAACTCACCGTCGCACGATCCTGGTCCAATGCTCCCGCCCTCGACAGCCAGACCGAGATTCAACTAACCATCGAGAACCACGGCCGCGTGATTGTCGAGTGCCGCTTGCTCGACGATCTGCCGCCGGCGCTTGTCGCCCAGCCTGCCACGCACAGGCTCACCGCATTTCCGCGCGTGCCCGCCTCCCTTCGTTACCGCGTGGAGCCTCAAGAACGCGGCGACTGGCAGGCAGGCTGGCTCTACGTGCGCTACCGGTCCGGCCTTGGACTCACCGAGCGCTGGGCCAGGGCGCCGCTCACCCAGACCGTCCGTGTTTACCCCGCATTGCGGACCGGCGAGGAACAGGAGATTTTTCTCGCGCGCAGCCGTCAAATCGATCTGCAACTCCGCCGCGCCCAACAGCGAGGCCTGGGACGCGACTTTGAGAGCCTGCGCGAGTACCGCGAGGGCGACGACCTGCGCGATATCTGCTGGACAGCCACAGCGCGCCGCGGCAGCCTGGTCACCCGCCAGTACCAGACCGAGCGCAGCCAGCCGGTCTGGATCGTGCTCGACTGTGGCCGGCTGATGCGGTCCAGGGTGGCTCTTGGGACTGTTCCCGGCAACTCCGCGCTGCCGGTTGGCGAAAAGCGCCGCCGCGTCCACTCCAAACTCGACCACGCCTGCACAACCGCCGTGGCGCTGGCGCAACTCGCACTCTTCTCCGGCGATCGCGTTGGCCTGCTCGCCTATGGCCACGGAATTCAGCAGCGCCTGCTGCCCGGTCGAGGCGCGGCTCACCTGCGCCAGTTGATCGAGTCGCTCGCCCAGGTTCATGCCGAGGCCGGCGAGGCCGACCACCTCCGCGCCACTGCCACCCTCAACCGCCTCCAGCCGCGCCGGTCATTGATCTTGTGGGTCACCGACCTGGCGGAGACCGCCATGCGCCCCGAAGTGATCGACGGCGCGCTGCAACTGCTGCGCCGCCACGTGCTGCTGTTTGTGGCCATGGCCCAGCCGGAGGTTGAATGGATTGCCCAGGCCCGGCCCAACAATGTAGAACAGATGTTCCGCTCCGCCGCCGCCCAGGAGATGGCCGGCCGCCGCGAACTGCTCCTCGCCCGCCTTCACGAGCAAGGCGCACTCACCCTAGACCTGAACCCCGAACAGCTCACCTCATCGGTACTCAACAACTACCTGACGATCAAAGAGCGGGCAATGGTGTAGGCGCCCAACTTAGCCAACTTAGCTAAATTAGCGTAGAGTGTATCCATGAGAACTGTGAACATCGGCACCCTGAAAAACCAACTGAGCGCGTATCTCAGATACGTGCGCAATGGCGAAGAGATCGTGGTGCGGGATCGGAATAAGCCTGTAGCGCGGATTTTGCCCTTCACCCTGCCCCTGCCCGCGGAAGGCGACCGTGAGGCCGAAACAGCTTATCTGATTGCCACCGGGCAGATGTCGGAGGCCAAAGAGAAGATGGACTGGGAGGCCTTCTGGGCGCTGCCCCGGCCCACGGTCTCCGATGAAGCCGTGAAAGAAGCTATCGACTGGGCGAAGGGGGACTGATCATTGGACGAAGCTTTTTGGGATTCGAGCGCTCTGGTTCCACTCTGTATCACAGAGAAAGCCACAATAGCGGCGCAGACGCTGAGCGCAATGTATGACATGGCCGTTTGGTGGTCCGCGCCTGTGGAGATGCGAGGCGCCTTTGCGCGCCTGTTCAGGATGCGCCTGTTGACTCTTACTGGGCAGGTGGAGGCTCAGGTGACGTTGGACCGTATGCGGCGCGTCTGGCACGAGGTCTACCCGAGCGAGCAATTGCGTGAGCAGGCCGAGCGCCTCGTCGAGCGCTTTCCTCTGAAAGCCGCAGACGCCCAGCAACTTGCCGCGGCCATGACCTGGTGCCTGAACCGGCCCAGGGGCCGCGTCTTCATCTCAGGCGACACTCAACTTCTCGATGCTGCCCGGCAGCTCGGCTTTCAAGCAATTGAGCCATGAGTAGAATTCTTCCCGAGTCACGCAACCCACATTTCCCCGCAGCTTTCCGCCGTTCCCGGAATCCCTTCAGCCGCCTCCCTCATCTGAAATAATGATGGGAGTGAATCGAGCGCACAATCTTGTCTTCCGGCCGCCAGCGGCGCAGGCGCTTCTTGCCATGCTGGTTCTGGCTTCCATGGGAGCCATCGCACCCGCCCAGGCGCCCAATCCCACATCCGCCGCCAACCCCTTCTTCGGCAGTGTCACCGCCCATCCAGCCAGCGATGAGACCCTCAAGCTCTCATTGGACGACGCCGTGAGCATGGGTCTCAAGAACAACCTTGGGCTGAAAGAGGCCGAGGCCGGCGAAAAGTCGCTGCAAGGCCAAAAGAACGAAGCCATTCAGGAGTTTTTGCCCACCATCACCCTTACCGGCGACACCGGCGTCTATCAGCACAACCTTGCCGCGCTGGGCTTTGGGCCGGGGGTCATCGGCGAGTTTTCCAAACTGTTTCCCGGCGGCAAGCTACCCGCCGGGTTCTCTGAAATTACCCGCGACGACTTGACTGACGGGCAAATCCAATACCGCCAGATGCTCTTCTCCAGCCCCGTAATTGCAGCCTTCAAGGCGGCGGGCGCGGCAGACAGAGCGGCCCATTTCGCCAAAATGACTGCGCGCGGAGAGGTGGTGCAGCAGGTAGCCACAGCCTACCTCCACGCCATCGCCGCCGCCAGCGAGGCTGACAACGCCAAGGCGCTCGAGTCGGCGGATCAACTCCTGCTCAGTCAGGCCCACGCCGCGCACCAGGCAGGAACCGTGGCCAATCTGGATGAACTGCGCGCGCGAGTCCAGCTTCAGGCCCAGCAGCAGACCCTCATTGCCCAGCAAAACGCCCTGGAAAAGGACCTGATCCTACTCAAGCGCGAGATCGGCATCGACCCGGGCCAGAAAATCGTGCTCACTGACGCCGCTCCCTACAACGAACTTGCCGTCGAAACCCCTGAAGAGGTGCGGGCAGTCGCGTACAAAAACCGCCAGGACTACCAGAACCTCGAAAATCAGGTGGACATCTTCAAGGCCATCCACACCGCCTATCGCGGCCAGCGCCTGCCCAGCCTCAGCTTCAGCGGCTACTACGGGGTCAGTGAGGTGTCCGGCGTCGGCGCCCACGGAAATTTTCTGGCACAGGGCACGATCAGCATCCCGCTCTTCCGCGAGGCCAGCCTTCGCGGCGATATCGAGACAGCCCAGGCCCAATTGTCCGCCGTCAATGCCCAACTGGCTGACCTGAGGAGCCACATCGACCTGCAGGTCCGCTCAGCACTGCTCGACGTGGACGCAACCTCGAAGCTGGTCGAAGTAGCCCGCTCCAACGTCGACCTGGCCACCCGCGCCCTCAGCGACGAAACCGACCGCGTCAACGCCGGCGTGGACGACAATCTGCCCCTGGTCACCGCCCAGGCCACGCTGGCCGCGGCGCAGACCAACCTGGTCGAAAGCCTCTTCCAGTACAACCTCTCCAAGCTCGCCCTCGCCCGCGCCTCCGGCGTGCTGGAGCAGCAGTACCGCGTATACCTGGGGCGGTAAGGCACTTAAGCCATGAATTTGGCTGCTGAGTGTCAACAGCGACCTTCCGATCTTTTTCACATGAACCGCAATCATTCAGAATCGATTTCTATCTTCGGAATCGGACAATTCTCATGGAATTCTAACTCCGCCACACTTACGCTATTACAGTAGAGATAAGGGGTACTCAACCTTCATGCCCAGGAAGCTACACATCAAATACTACGTGGAGCCCGACGCGGAAGCTCTGGCTCGCCGCGCGGCGCAGTATTTTGTCGAGATGGCCGGGGAGGCTGTGGCTGCCTACGGACGCGCGCGCATTGCCATCAGTGGTGGATCTACCCCCAAAGCGGCCTTCCAGTTGCTGGCCGACCCCAACCAGCCCTGGCGCTGGCGCATGCCCTGGGACAGTCTCGACCTCTATTGGGTGGATGAGCGGGCCGTTCCTCCCGAGGCCGCCGACAGCAACTATCGCATGACCCGCGAGGCCCTGCTCGATCATGTGCCTCTGCGGCCTGAGCAGATTCACCGCATCGAGGGCGAGCTCGATCCAGAATTGGCCGCCAATCGCTACGAGTCCGAGCTGCGCAACACATTCCGCATCGAGGGCGCGGAGAGCCCGCGGTTCGACCTCGTCGCCCTGGGCATGGGCGATGACGGCCATACCGCCTCGCTCTTCCCCCACACTGAGGCACTGCGAGAAATCACCCGCCTGGTCACCGCCAACCACGTGCCGCAGAAGGATACCTGGCGCATCACGCTCACCTGGCCCGTCATCGACCACGCCAGCTCGGTCTTTTTTCTCATCGCGGGAGAGGATAAGGCCGCGGTCTTGAAGGAAGTTTTGACCGGCCCGCGCGATCCGGAGCGGTTGCCCAGTCAACTTATTTGGCCTGCCAGCGGTATACTTACATTCATACTGGATAAGGCAGCTGCTGCGCTTTTACCCGCGACAGACGGGGAGGGCTGTGGGTTTTTGGAGAGGGAAAGATGATTCTGGCGGGAGATGTAGGCGGCACCAAGGTCGACCTGGCGCTGTATGACTTTATCAATGGAAAACTTACGGTTACACGAGGCAAGATCTATAGGGCCAAGGAATACGCCGGCCTGGAAGTCATCGTAAAAGAGTTTCTCGGCTCCGACAAAGTGACCGCGGCCTGTTTTGGCGTGCCGGGTCCGGTGCGCGACGGCCGTCTGCGCCTCACCAACCTGCCCTGGACGCTGGATAGCCGCGAGCTCGCCGCGGGCCTGGTCATCGACCACGTCTTCCTCATCAACGACCTCGAAGCCAATGGCTACGGCATCGCCGAGCTCTCTGACGGCCAGATCCTCACTTTGAGCGAGGGCGACCCGACCCAGACCGGCAACCGCGCCCTCATTGCCGCCGGAACTGGGCTCGGCCAGTGCTTCCTGGTTTGGAACGGCCACTACCACACGCCCTATCCCTCCGAAGGCGGGCACGTCGACTACGGGCCGCGCAACGAAGACGAGATCGACCTGCTCCGTTTCCTCAAGCAGAAGTACAACGGGCGCGTCAGCTATGAGCGCGTCATCAGCGGCATGGGCCTCACCAATATCTACGAGTTCCTGCGCGAGGTGCGCGGCGTGGATGAGCCGGCCTGGCTGGCCCAGCGCATCGCCGCCGTTCCCGATCCCAACGCCGTCATTACAGAGCTGGCCCTGGCGGCCAAGAGCGAAATCTGCGAAAAGGCGCTGGATATGTTCGTCTCCGCCTATGGCGCAGAGGCCGGCAACCTCGCCCTCAAGGTGCTGTCAGTGGGCGGCATCTACATCGGCGGCGGCATCGCGCCCCGCATCGTCGAGAAGCTCAAGGACGGCACATTCATGAAGGCCTTCACCGACAAGGGCCGCCTCAGCCAGTTGCTCATCAATATGCCGGTGCGGATTATTCTGGAACCCCACGCAGCCCAGTTGGGCGCCGCCGCCTACGCCGAAGCCAAAGCCGCCGAGTTGAGCGGCATCTCGACCCGCGCCGCCTCGGTCAAGTCTTGAGGTCCTGAAATCTCAGGGGCTGTGGATTCCGAGCCCGGGATCCACAGCCCCTCTTCGTCTTGGTAGCGGAATTTGTCTCACAGTGCCCGCAATGGCGGATCCTTCAGCGTGACCGTGGGCGCGACTGCGGGAGCGGCCGTTGACACGACCGGCGCACTGAACAGCAGCAGCACCAGCAGCCCGGCATACCTTCGCCCTTTCGAGGAGTGTTTGCAGGAGGGCAGGTGGCGTCGAAAAATCGTGAGCATGAGGCCGGTGTAAGACGAGTACCACACGTAGTACACACGCCACATTTGCTCTTATCGGAAATCGTTGATTCTAAAAGCTATAAATTGGTGCCGGGAGGGGGGTGGCGAACCCCCATGACCTTGCGGTCGGCGGATTTTGAGTCCGTTTTTCAGGGTTTTGCAGAAGATCGCAATGAATCGCAAGAAGTTGAACAACGCATTTACTATCAATAGTATACAAGCAGTTCGGAGTTTGCAAAGTATCGCTATAAAATGCACGAAAGTCGGAAACCAACAGCCATCAAAACAGCCACCAGAGCGTTTCGGCGGACTTTTTATCGAGATTAGCCTACTTCGTGACTGTTGGTGGCTGTTCTAGTGGCTGTTTTCCCTTTTAACTAGCTCAAAGAACGCTGATTACAAGCAGCCAGTTTTTGGCGCTATTTGCATCTTCTTATCGCAGTGGCTGTTTAGTCCGACGAATCCGGGAAATGCGGCAATTCTACAGCCTGTCAGTCTGTCGAAAGGAATCCGGGAGCTAAGACATCCATTCGCGGAGAGACTTCAGTCGTTCGTTGCCTTCAGTTTCTGTGCCTTGGCTAGATCTTCGTGCTCAAAGGCAGAAGACAGAATCTCCACCTCCGCCGCCGGAATTCCCAGGGCCGCTGCTTCCTGTCTCCATCGTGAAACGGCCTTGGCAACCTCGCCGGCTGTTTGTCGTGCCTGTGCCTGTGTGAGGCGGAAGTACTCGGCAACGCTCAGCGCCAGCTCAATCGACGCATCGCCGCTCTGTTCATCAATGAGCGTAGACAAAATGCGTGGCCGGAATTGCACGGGAACCGGGTTCAAGTCGTATGCCGGCGACAATCGCCAGCCTTGATTGCCCTCATAGAGGAAGCCATGATTGCGCAAGTGGTCGTCGGTATTCGAGATCAGTACGGAGAAGACAATTCTTCGCCAGAGTTGATGCAGGTCTTCTGTGGGAGCTGCGCCATACCGCTGAATTGCATCGGCAATCTCCAGGTAGCTTCGAGTCTCGTGATCCGTGGCGCCCAGCATACTCATCGCCGACAGGAACGGCCGCCGCGCTGTGCCTTCCCTGTCGAAGCGTCGCAGAAGAAAGACGGGCCGGTCGGCGGCCCGCTCGATTCGCGCGGTAGCCGCTTGAATGCCCGCCGCGGCAGCCAGGCGAAAGGCGACGGCCTCCCAAAGAACCGTCTGAATGCGGTCACTGTGGTGCGGAAACTTTGCAATCGCCAATTGCCCATCTCGATCCCGCACGGAGGCTTTGGGACGCGCTCCGCCCAGCGATGAGCCAGGCGCAAGCAACAGGCGGAGATCCTCTTCGGATTCCACTTCATCGTAGACGTGTTCGCTGGCGGCAAGCAGAGCCGGAAGTTCGATCAATGGCGGTGTGCGATGATCCGCGGCCTCACGCAGAAACAGCCCGCCCTCCTGCGCGGCAAACCGCAACGCGCCCATCCGTGTTTCGTCATCGACCAGGAGCAGATAGTCGGCCTCCCAAAGAGTGCGGGACGGCTCTCCTGCGTTTCTGGCTCGCCGGGCCTCGGATCGCATCATCAAGGCTCGTCCCCAACAATCAGGAGCCGAATCGCCAATCGCTCCGAAGAGACTCTTGCCCGCCGCAGTGTGGTGTGGCGCGGCGTCCATCTGCAACGCAGGCTCCAGAGGAAACCGCGCTGGGTTCCGCAGCCACTCTTCGTCATAGCGGAAGGTGGCGCTCTCGACGCGCTTGCGATTGTGCAGCCACAATCGGCCAACCAGATGCGATGTGCCGTCGAGGTCAACGTAGACGAAGATTTGCTGATCCATTTACGGCCTCGCTTGTTCGCTTTCTGGTTGGGCTTTCTTCGCGCGCCGGGGACCAAGATCAATCCTCTTGGGCAATCTCTCCTCTTCGAGCGCAAGGCCGATCTCATCCGATTTCGCGCTGGCGATTTCGCGGAGCTTGTCGATCATCCCCAGCACGAACAGGATGGCGGCATAGGTGCCCATCGCAACACCGGGATCTCCCTTTTCTGCCTTCACCAAGGTGGTACGGGAGATGAAGGCGCGCTGGGCCATGACCGCTACTGGAATACGGCGCCTCAATCGAGCATCCCGGATGTCGGCTCCGAGTTTGCGCAAGGCACTTTTGACGGGGATCGGCAGAGCATCCATAAGCATTATCACCATTCCTTACATTCATAATTATGAACGCTTTATATTGCTACGTCTACTATTATGAACGCACAGAGAAGGATGGGAGGCCAAGATATTGCGTCTTGAACCATTTAGCGAAGGCGCATCGACATCTTGACCGTCGGGATGTTCCCAGAGTGCCAAGGGCCTGAGTGACGGCGGAATAATTTAGTGATCACAGAGTTCTCCAGAGCAATGGGATTCGGTCCGGCCACCTTGTCTGGACCCTCTTTTCGTAATTCGGTTCGGCACTTTAGGTCTGCCTTCAATTCGCTGCCTGTAAAAGACTGAGCATTGGTCGTTGCAGCTCCCCACAGGCTCTTATGCAACCGGTCCCCAGATACAAGGAATCTGCAAAACGGTGCCTTCGACGAGTTGCAGGGGATCTACGACCCAACCGCCAGCGTTAACGGCCCTAAGGCGAAGGGCAACCTGCAATTGTCGAGTTGGTCGTACTGGAGCAGTTCTCCGGGAAATCCTTCCGGGGTTGTCATCGGTCATCAGGAAACGTAGTTTTCTGATGACCGATGACATCTAACGGTATGTAGTCGGAG
>PLFY01000157.1:737-863 GCA_003138365.1 Acidobacteriaceae bacterium | reverse complement strand
GCTTTGCCGGAGTCGATCTGGGTCGCGCGGCAGCGCCCGACGAAACCACCATCCTGAACTTCCGCCATCTGCTCGAAGCCCACGACTTATGCGGCAAGATTCTCGATACGGTGAACCTCTATCTGG
>PLFY01000157.1:0-640 GCA_003138365.1 Acidobacteriaceae bacterium | reverse complement strand
GTCCGTTTTCTGAAGGGACCCCATGTAACAAGCAAATTCCTGGGCTGAAGAAGCCCGTCTCTGCCGGGTTGCACCCGGAGAGAATTACGCCTGTTCGGCGGGCTTATTCTTTGCGCCGCGGACGTTGGTCCTCGGGTTTTATCAATCCTTGATGGCTAGAAGCAAGCTGTCAATGGTGGCAAGGTCTTCGTTTGAAAATTTGCGGAAGCGATCCGCTAGCCGCATCTGTGCAAGATAGCGCAGAGATGCCTCATCCACCTTGTGCTCTTCGCGAACCAGGCGGAAACCAGCCTTGTGGAGCATCTCGATGTACTCCGGATGTCGTAGCCTGTTCTGATAGTTGAGCGAATTAAGATACGTCCAACGAAAGAATGAGTCCGAGTACTTTAAGAAGTTTACCCGACTGATACTTTTGTCATTATGCTCCCAATGATCGGAGTGGTCGACCAAGTGGCACGCCACTCCCCCAGGCTTTAACAGGCGGTATGACTCGTGAAAAATGTCCTGAATCACGTCGGGCGGAATGTGCTCCAGACAAGCCCTGGAGGTGACCACAGATGTAGATTAAGTCCGTAAAGTTCTGTAGAAGCTGCTGAGTGGCGATCGTCAGCGAGCCACCCGGAACGTGTCAACAAGTTTG
>PLFY01000125.1:13329-16433 GCA_003138365.1 Acidobacteriaceae bacterium | reverse complement strand
TTGGGTGCCCCAGGTCTCGATTTAGAGACCTGGGAGATTCTGGGGTGAACGCGGTCGTAGCACTAGCCAATCTTCGCGGTCGCTGCAATTTGGCTACCCCGCCCTCGCGGCGTATTTGTCTTTGCCGCTAGTGGTGTCCGCCGCACAGATGGTCGTTTATGTTTTGAAAGGGCACGACTTCAGTCGTGCCGTAAACGGCCTAAAACGAGCTGGGCTTTAGCCCCTGAGGGAAGCTTCTTCTACGAATTCAACCCATTCACAGCCATCGGTAAATGATGCTATTTGCGGCGGACAGCGGCAGGGTGGGACAGCCCGCGAACAACCCATAGAGTGAACTGTCGAACCGGCAGGTGGCCCACCGGAATGAAACTGGGTGCCCCATCCATCGAGCGCCTTTTGCTCGATGGGTGGGATGCGAGCTACGGTTTCATCTCCGCCGGAGCCGCGACAGGCACAGCCGCAGCAGGCCGACTCTGCACCGCAACCGGCAGCGTCTGCGCCGCCGCGCCAACCTGCGTTCCCGCCTGGGAAGCTGGCAGGATCGGCAGGGTGAGCGTTTGCACCGTCGACGGGTCGTCGCGCAGCTTCAGATACAGCAGGCCGTTGACCGGGTGGGGCACGCTCAGTTGGGTTCCGGTAAACTCCGGCGTCACATCGGTAGCGTTTTCGAAGTCAGGCGAGGCCCCGATGGACGTAGCCAGGAATAGATTCGTTCCCGTCAGCGTGCAGGGCTTGGCGATGTTGTGCGGGCAGTGCAACTCCTTGAATCCGGGCAGCCTCACCAGAGTCCCCAGAGGCAGCCAGTCGCCGGTCACCTCGTCCGCGGAGATCGCCCGCACCTGCACCGGCCCAAATGCGGAGGAGCCGAAGCGGGCAAGTGGCTCCACCTCTCCCATCGCGGTTGTCGAGTCCTCGAGCATCAGGCCGCCGTCGGCCAGCGACAGCACGGTGCGGAAGCTGCCGTCTGTCGCGGCTACCTCCACCTTCTCGTTGCGGGGAAACTTCACCGGCCGGTTGGAGCGGAGGAAAAAGACGAATCTCCCCGCAACGGGCACGTCGTCCGGACTACCCAGATGCACCGGCGAGGGCATCGCGGAAGCCTCTTCCTGCGTACCCTTGCTCAGCAATGTGACCTGCGGCCGTTGAGGCTCCACGATAACCGGTGCCTTCAGCTTGCGGCCGTCTCGCAACTGCACCTTGGCAATGTAGCGCTTTCCGGGGTCCAGGTTCACAGTGGAGCCGGCGGCGTTCATGGCCAACTGATCCAGATCCTGTACGCGGCTCAGCGCGGCCGGAGTCAAAGTGATCCCGTCCAGTTCGGCTTGTTCCACCTCATCCAGCCTGGTGCCGCTCAGCAATGCCACGGTATCGCCGGCGCTCAGTGTCAGCCGGTCAAGAGAAGCGGCTTCAGCATAAGCCTTCATGGGCAGGCTGTCCGGCTTCTCCAGCCCGAACTGGAAAATCTCCAGGGTTACCGGCCCCGGAGCCGCGTCTTTCATGGGTACGGCTACCTCCAGCAACTCCGGCCTTGGAGACTTCCACGCCAGTTCCAGCGGTTTGCCGCCGTCGGCCTGTTCCTCCACCCGTTCGACGCAAAGCGAGCTTTCGCCTTCAAGGTGCAGGGTATCCTCGCGGCCCACCACCAGGGCGGACTGGTCGCCGGCTGCCAGGGTCCACTTGCCGGGCTGGACGGCGTGCAAGTGGAAGCGCGGCCCCTCCCAGTTGTCAAAACCCCACTTGCCGCGCAACACGCCGGTCAAATCGCCCTGCGCCAGCGGGGGCGCAGGATCCACCAGCACCAGGCCGCCTGCGGAAGGATCGGCCTTCACGGGCAGGTCCACCGATGAGATCTTTGCACCGATGCGGGTTTCGATGTGCAGCGTCAGTCCGTAGGCCAACTGGGTGGAAAACACAACCGGCGCACCTTCGGCAGGNNTGGCCGGCCCCACCGGCGGCAGCGCCACCACCACCACCGACTTGGGATCGCGGAACGAGGGCGGCACATTCAGCCGCAGGTTGAGCGTATCCCTGGTCGGCAGCGCCAGCGCGGGAATATATTGGAAATGCGCCGTATGCAACGAGGCGAGAATCCTTGCCGTGTCAACGATGGCGCCTATATAAGGGCTATAAGCGCCCGCTCCGCCCAACGCCGAATAGCTGATCTGGTTCATCAGGTCACTGGTGGATCCGTTGACCAACTGTGTCACCAGCGATTGCGCATTGGCGTCGTCCAGCACCAGTCCCTCGGTGTGCTCCACCAGGCACGGAGCCTGCTGGTCGGTGGGCTTGTCGAAGCATTCCTTGTCCAGCTTGATGCCCAGGCTCCGGGCCGCTAACTCGGCGCGCACCTTCAGCAAGGAGGGATCGGTCTGGGAGGTGACTTTGACCTCAGCCAGATAAGCTTCCAGCCGCATCCGGTCCCAACTGGCGGCTTGCAGGTCCTGGGTGGCGCGAACAAATGCCCCAGGGCGCCCGCGCACGGCGTTGCGCAGCGTGCTGAAGTCTCCGCCCGTCTCCGGCGCCAGAAAGATCAATGCCTGCTGAGCCTCCGAGGGAACCGTGACAAACACACCCTCACTCCGCACATCGCGGTTCCAGGTCTCTACGCGGGTAAACCACTCCGGCGGCGGCGGATTGGTGGCCCCGCGCAGGAATGCGACGATCAGCACATAGCGGGTGGACTGGCTCTCGGGAAGGTCGGGATGAATCCACAGCCGGTCTCCCGGCAGCAGGTTGGGGACTTCGCCAATCGGCAGCGTGATCTCCCCGCGCTTCACATGCACGTCCACTTTCGGTCCGGCCAGGTCGAAGGCAGGGCTATCGGCATACAGTCCGGTTGAAGCCAGGGACCAGAACAAAAGCAGTTGCAAGCAACGGCGCATATCTCCTATTGTACGAAGCTGCCCGCCAGGGAAAAGTTGTACGACGGCAATCGCGCGAAGGAAGCGCATCGAGCGCACCCTTGCTCCTGGGGATTGGCGTCGTACCCGAAGTGGTTGGGCGCACACAAATCCCACTTGGCAGAGCGCAACGCCGCATGATCGGGTACACTGGGGAATGTTTAACGTTGGAGCCTCTCGCAAAATTCCATTGAGACTGCAAAA
>PLFY01000125.1:0-13252 GCA_003138365.1 Acidobacteriaceae bacterium | reverse complement strand
TCGAATTTTGCAAGTAGCTCGTTGAACCGAAAGTTTAGCTAGAGTTTTCCTCAAATCCATGTATGGTAGAAGACAGAAGTGGAAGATGGCTCTTATTGTTGAAGAGCCGCATGAGTACCGATCGCCTTACATTGATTAGGGAAATGCCGCGGGCAGCATTGACTTGATGCATAGAAGCAAAAGCCCCCGAGGCTAATCGACAAGAACACGTTCCCCATCGCTCGAATGATTTGGGAGTCACCCGTGCGAGGGGCCAGTTTTAGAACTAAGGCTGCTTTCCTTCACCTGTTGTACGCGGCGCTATCGGTCTCTGGAACAAGGCCTCAGGTCTCCGGGAACGATGCGGCGGCGGCACGGTGGAAGGCGCAGCATAAGGGGAAGAAAAAAATGAAAACGACAAAAGCTGCACAGAGCGGCGTAGATGGTACCAACCTGAGCATTCCCGACGCGGAAGAAATGATTGAAGAAGCCCTCAACGATTTGGGGTTTTCAGCGGACCCCGGCCTGGCCCGGGTTTTGCGTTTCCTGGCCCCCCCCGGATACCAGGCCATCGTCGAGCTTTGCGGCGAAAATGGCCGCAGCAAGCGCCGCAACGCTACAGCGGAGACGTGGTCGCCTGAAGAGGACGAGGTGCGCATCTACTTCGAGCGCATCGGCGACGGCGAATCCGCCCCGCGTGCAACCCGCGCTCCCCGAGCGGCTGCCGTCCATGACTTCGACGACGAGGACGACGACGGCCAGGAGGCCGTGATTCCCGCCGATCTGGATGCCCGCGTGAAAGAGTTGTGCGCCGCACTGGCCGAAGCCGAGCGTGGCGGCCACGCCTTTATCGCTCTCAAGTGGTTTCGCGACTCGTTCCTGCCGCGCAAGGCATTTCGCTGGAATCAGCATCCCGAGTCGCGCCAGGCGGTTTTGGCTGAGGCCATCCAGCGTGGCGTCGTGCTCACCAGCAAGATCGCCAACCCCAAGACGCCTGCCTACCCCACCACCACCATCCGCCTCAACCGCGCCGAGGCCGGAATTCCCGACGAGGCACAGCGCTTCCATCCCGTCGCGGTCCATGGCGACTCCATCGCCGACGCCATCGAAGAAGAACGAGGCAACCTGTGAGCTGCTACTTCCTTGAGTCCACGGCCTTCGCCAAGCTCTTCGTCCAGGAGCAAGGCACCGATGCCCTGATCCGCCTCATGGAAGCCGTCGAAGACAACCGCAAGCTCATCTCCGCCTCCACGCCGCTGGAAGTGTACGCGGCCGTCCGCCGCCGCGAGCGGTCCGGGGACATCTCCCCTGAAGACGCCACCGCCGCGCTCGACATTCTCCGCCTTGAAGCCGCCCGCATGGTGCAGCAGCCGCTGAACCCAGCCGTGCTTGAAGCCGCGCGCCAGCTCCTTGACCGCACCACCCTGCGCTGGCCGGACACTCTGCAACTGGCCGCCGCCAGTGTCGCCCGCGACATGTTCCAGGGCACCGAGATCATCTTCGTCTCCGCCTCGCCGCAGCTCCTCGAAGCCGCCAAAGCAGAAGGCTTCCACGCCCTCGACCCCGCCAAAGAAGCGGCCGAATCAGCCGGGCACACGGAATAGCTTGATCTGGGTTCGGGTTTCTCGTCGAGCCAGTCAAAATGCGGAAGCGTTTGTTGCTATGCGGACGCTTTTGTTGCTTTGAAAGGGCACGACTTCAGTCGTGCCGCAAATGCAACAAAATAAGGGTTGGGCTTTAGCCCCTGAGGTATGCCGGGTGCCCCATCCATTTCGCGCCTTTTGCGAAATGGGTGGGAGACGATAACGCGAGATCATTGAATGATTCGCTACTCCCGCCGAAACCGATTCGCCCGCTCAAACTCATCCCGCAGCTCCGGCGTCCGCAGATTTTCGCGCAGATGCGCCAGCCGCTGTTCCAACGCATGAAGCGCCGCCTCGATGGCTTCGGTGTTGGTGTAAGCAATATCGCGCCACATGGAGTAGGGACTCGCCCCCAGCCGCGTCATCTCCCGCAGCCCGCGCCCGCCCACGTCCTTCAACTCCGGCGCATCGCCAACTTCTTCCTGCAACAGCGCGCTCAGAGCCGTAGCCACAAACTGCGGCAGGTGGCTCACCCACGCCACCAGCGCATCGTGCCGGACCGGGTCCAGATCGATAGTCTTCGAGCCCATCGCAACAACCCACTCCCGCCAACCCTTCACCAACTCAGCCGAATGTGCCGAGCGCTGGCAATCCGGATCGTCGGTAAACAGCCACACCGCTCCGCGAAAAAGCTCCGCATCCGCCAGTGCAGCTCCGCTTCGCTCCTTGCCCGCCATCGGATGGCCAGGCAAAAACGCCGCGCGACCCGGAGTGTTGAACAGACGCCCGGCAGCCTCGGAGATCTGCCGCTTGGTACTGCCCACGTCGGTGACGAGATGATCCGAGCTGAGCACCCCCGCCAGCTTCTCCATATAGTCGAGAGTCGCGTAGATAGGCATGGCCACCAGCACCACGTCGCTCTCTCGGGCCATCTGCAACGGGTCCGCCGCAACCCGATCGATCGCTCCCATAGTGAGCGCCGCCTGACCCTGCTCCGGGCTCCGGTTCCATCCCACAATGGCCCCGCGAAAACCCGCCGCGCGCAGCGCCAGACCCGCCGATGTGCCCAGCAGCCCCGTGCCCAAAATGGCGATGCGCTCGATCATGGTGACCCTCGTTGCTCCAACAGAATCCATGCGGGCTTTATCCCCTGAAGGACGCTTTCCGCCAATTTCACCCGAAATCCCAAATCTTTCCGCAGCCTCTAAAGCCGGGAATCAAAACCGGCTCCGAACGGACGCGCTAAAGCCCATCCCCTTCAACGCCACAGTTTGCGGTCAGGCTGCTGCGGCGTCCATTCCAAGCTCACCCAGCCGACTGCTGTTTGGCCTCTGCCTTTTTCGCCTGATTCTCCAAAAACTGCTTGGCGGAGTGCACCACCTGGTCCCGGGCAAAGGCGGCGTCATGCCAGCCCTTGATCTCCACTCGCTTGCCTTCCAGATCCTTATAGATCGAGAAAAAATGGGTGATTTCCTTCAGCATGTGCGGGTAGATATCGGTGTAGTTCCACACGTTGGCGAAGCGCGGGTTGTTTTTCCCCACAGCCAGCACCTTTTCGTCCAGCACGCCCTGGTCCATCATCTCCAGCAGGCCAATGGGCCGCACCTCCTGCACGCAGCCGGGGAAACTCGGCCCCGGCACCAGCACCAGCACGTCCAGCGGGTCGCCGTCGTCGCTCAGTGTCGATGGAATGAAGCCGTAATCCCCAGGGTAGTGCACCGGCGAGTGCAGGTTGCGGTCCAGTTTGAAGACATGCAACTCCTTGTCGTATTCGAACTTGTTGGTGCCGTCCTTGGGGATTTCGATGACCGCGCGAAACACTTCGGGCGACCGTGCGCCGATCGGCAGTTCCAGATAGTTAACCATCGGTTTTTACTTCTCCTTCGGGGTTGGGGAGGGTGGATCCGGCGCAGAGAATCGATCCAGTTCAAAGGCTGCGGGCTGGTAGGTCCGGGTTTCAACCCCGACACATGAATACCGCAAAAATCGTCGGGCTTTAGCCCCTGAGGTTTTGCTTTTCCAAACTGACCCCGCTACTGCCGGATTTCAACCGTTACCGGCAATGTGCCGGAACTACTATAATCGTTGATGATGAAGGCACATGTCTATGTCACGCCCAAGACATCGGTCCTGGACCCCCAGGGCCAAACCATCCACAACGCCCTGCGCAAGATCGGCTTTGCCGATGTAACCGCCGTGCGCCAGGGCAAGTATTTCGCCGTTTCGCTTGCCGACGGCCTCAGCGCCGACGCCGCGCGAACCATGGTCGAGCGCATCGCCAGCGAAGTGCTCACCAACCCTGTAATCGAAGAGTTCACATACCGCATAGAGGAATAGCCCAGCGTTCTGGATGCCGAGTTCGGTCACCGAGATGCTGCGCGTGTAGTTATGATCTGTTTCTGATATTGGCGCCAGAATGCCGGAATGCAGGTACTGTCTGAAATCTGCGTTGAGCGGGATTCGGCGGGAAATGGCGCTGTTGGGCGTGATTTTGGGTAGTTTCCTAATTTGGCTGCTTGCCGCTGTGCTTTTGGCGCTTAGCGTGCTAAAACTCCCATTCACCCGGATGCAAGTCGAAGGGGTGCCATTTTCTCATGAGCTTCAATTTGACAGAGTTGCGCGGCATATCTTCGATTCCGTAGACGTTCATGCGGTAAGAGAAGTCTTCTATGTGAGTGGTCTCAAAAACATCTCTGTATTTGATTTGCCCTACCACTTCAAAGATCATCTTAGCCCTGTCATCCACAACCTCATCTCGCCATCTTCTAGGAAAGTCCCACACCACCCAAGAGGATTCCGCTTTCTCAGGCTTCAACAGAGTGGGAACGGCCAGGTCAGTGTACTCGCCTTGTTCTGGCTTAAGCCCATCAACTGTCACTTTCGCTCCTGCTTCCACTCGAACGTCAAAAGCATTAGTCGGCCCTATGTTCACAAATTCGATCATTATTTTATTGGGTTCCGCAGGATCAACAGCGTCGAAGTCCAAAGGAGTGACTTGGAGACGCGCCCGCTCTTTTTCCTTCATCATCTCGATTTGATCGTTAGCAGCCTTCGCGCTTTCTTGGGCGGCATTGGCTGCCGCCAGTCCGACCTCATTATTCTTTTCCATCAAATCGGCCTGCCGACTCATGTGTTGAGCCTGAGTATGTATTTCCTTCCGAGCTTCGCGCAAGATTTGTTCTTGACGTATTCCTATAACCACTGTTCCAAAGAGAGCGAGTGCTTGCAGCAAGCCAACAACGACCAGCCATCCTGTAAAGGTCTTGAGTTTCCCTTGTATATCGAGATTCTGGCGTCCTTGCTGGCAAATTTCATCGCATGGTGGGGCGGATGGTTGTTGTACGGCAAGCGGAGGCGGAGGATTTTGGGTAGTGCTCTTGTTGTCTTGGGGTTTTGTCTTTATGCCTCCGTTTTGACCACTATTCTGTTCTGCGACCCCCTGTTTTGGCGTGCTGAGTGGCGTGCCTTTAGTAGTGGTCAGAATCCCTACCGTTGCCAGTGGTCCGAATACAGCGAATATCGCCAAACGTATCAGCATGATAGCGGAAATGTATCACAGTAAGCCATAGACGCGGCGCACGACATAGTGAGATGATTGCCCGCAGCGGGGGCAATATGGCGGAATGGGAATTTTGGATGCTCGTTGGGCTAATTGTGGTCGGAATTTTTGCGAATATGCAATCGCTCGACCATGCCGCGAGTTCAATAACGAGGAAATTGGACGATCTGATTTATGAGATTAGGGACGTTAAATCAAAGCTAGATAAGCCGTGAGTCCGACCGCTTGGCTGTCTGTGAGCCGCCTTTGCGCCCAAGGACGGCGGCAGCGGGCAGCTTGGCGCTTCCTATCAGGTCATCCGTCAGAGCAAGAGCCGAGCGGAGAAGTTCCCGGCAACGGACGGCGCGGCCCTCCGGCAATTCCGTTGTGGACAGGATTAGATCGGCTTCCGTGAGTAGACTATTGAGCGTGGCGAGTTCCGTTCGGGTCGATGCCATGCTTAAACGATAGGCTCGTCTTAAATAAAAAGCAAGCGGTCGCTGTTTCACTTGGTCGTCTGTCCGGCGTGATTCTCGCGGTCTATAATTGCGGAATCCGAGGGAAAACATTTCTATGAACGATCTGGACATTACAGCACTGGCTTACGTTCTGGCGAGGGAGATGAAGAAATATCATCACCAGACACTTGCGTATCGGAATGTAATTGAAGTGGTAAGACAGAAGTTTCTACCGGAAGTAACGGGATTGGTGGAGATTGCGTTAGAGGCTCCAGACATTCAAGCGGAGGCAGACCGCACTTTTGCCTTCTTAGACGAAATGCTTCCACCAATTCACGAGATCGATCTTGAAATGGTGCATCGTCTATGGCTTCAAAAATGGGAATCAAGCGGGAAAAAGCCAAACTGATGGGTGTGGGTTGCATTTTGACGAGACTCCATGCGATGATGTCGCTAGAGAGATTCGCCACACCGAAGGGCCGCGCCGGGATGCGCGGCTTTTCTATTTGGTTCGAGTATACCGCAACCAGTTTCCACTTGTGCTAAATTTTGATCGGAGGTGTGAATTGTGAGCCAAGAACCGCACAGTACCAGCTTTCGCATCTTCGCGTTTATCGCATTCTTTCTGCTCTTTGCAATCATTTGGGGAGCCTTCGATTTGCTCGGTTATGTGACGCACGGCGATAAGCCATCCGTCTCAGAGGCTAAATGGATGGTGGGGGTCTACGTTGTCGCGTGGTTCTCCGCTGAAATTTGGGAACGGTTCAAACGAGATCAGAAGCGAATAGACGAATTGGAATCTCGTCTCACAACCATCGAGAAGAAAAATCAAAAGTAAAGCAATTCCCTTGCCAAACCGTTTTCCGTCAACGCACATTTAAGACAGTACCGGAATGCACCGACTTGCACTTCAGTGCACTATCATAGGATGGTGTACAATAGACGAATGAGGACAAATGTCACACTTGACGACGATGTCCATCAGCTTGCATCGATCTATGCAGGTGCGAAGGGAATCACCCTGGGCGCTGCCATTGGCGAGTTGATTCGGAAGGCGGAGTCGGCGCCACGGCCCGTACCCGATATTCGGCGCTCTCCCAACGGTCTGCCCTGTTTTCCTCCCACCGGCAAGGTACTCACTTCGCAGATGGTCAAAGAGGCTGAGAGTGAATTCGACTAGGGCTCGCTACCTGCTCGACCTCAATGCTTTGATTTCCCTCGCTGACCCGGACAGCCTGCACTACCGGGCCATCCTAGCGTGGTTCGATTCCTCGGGCGAAGACGACTGGGGCATTTGTCCTCTGACTGAGGCGGGCTTTGTTCGTGTGACGACCAACCCGGCCTATCGCGGCCCTACCCGCACCGTTGAGCAGGCCACCGCGATTCTCGCCGAGTTCGCGCGCCACCCCGGCTATCGCTACTGGTCCATCTCAGACAAGTGGGCCGTGCTCACCGCGCCGTTTTCCGCACGGTTGTTAGGACATCAGCAGGTAACGGATGCCTATCTGCTCGGGCTTGCAATCAAGGAAAAAGGCGTTCTCGTCACGTTCGACAAAGGGATCAAGTACCTGGCCGGAACGGACTATCGCCGGAATCTTCTTGTTCTGGACGAGTCGTGATCTGTACACGTTCGGGTCACATCCCTTCGCCAGCCCTATCGCTTAAAATCGTTCCATGTGCGGCATCGTCGGCTACGTCGGTCCAAAAAAAGTAGTTCCAGTCATCATCGAGGGGCTTCGCCGCCTCGAATACCGCGGCTACGACTCGGCGGGCATTGCCGTGGGCAGCCCTTCTCGCGCCGCGCTTCCCTCCCCCACGCTTGAAATTCGGCGCGCCTCCGGCAAGCTGCACAATCTGGAAGAGGTTCTGCGCGAGCACCCGCTCGAGGGAACCTTCGGCATCGGCCACACGCGGTGGGCCACGCACGGCCGCCCGACCGAAGAAAACGCCCATCCTCATCGCGACTGCTCAGGCCGCATCGTCGTCGTCCACAACGGCATTGTCGAGAATTATCTTGAACTAAAGCGCGAACTCATTACCCAGGGCCACAAGTTCATCACCGAGACCGACACCGAGATCATTGCCCACCTCATCGAGCAGATTCAGTTGGACGCGGAAGCCGGGGCCCCCGGCGACAGGTCTTCGTCGTCGGGGTGGGGGAAAGCCTCCGCCGCGCCGATTCCCCTCGAAGTGGCCGTCCGCCGCGCCGTCAAGCGGCTCACCGGCGCCTTTGCCCTGGGCGTATTGTCGGCCTCTGAGCCGGACAAGATTGTGGTCGCGCGCTTTGGACCCCCAGTCGTCATCGGTGTGGGCGAGGGTGAATCCTTCGTCGCCTCCGATGTTCCCGGCATCCTCCACCACACGCGCAACATCTACTTCCTCGCCGACGGCGACATGGCCATCCTGACCCTTGCCGGTGTCGAGCTGACCGACTTTGACGGGAACCCCATCGAGCGCAAAATCACCCGCATTCTCTGGGATCCCATCCAGGCGGAAAAGGGCGGCTACAAGCACTTCATGCTCAAGGAGATTTGGGAGCAGCCGCGAGCCGTCACCGACACCACGCTGGGCAGGGTTTCGCTGGACTCGGGCAAGGTGTTTCTGGGCGAGATGAAGTTGAGCGACAAAGAGCTGGCCAGCGCCACCAGCATCAACATCGCCGCCTGCGGCACCAGTTGGCACGCCGCGCTCACCGGTAAATACATGATCGAGCGGCTGGCTCGTCTGCCCGTGGATGTGGACTACGCCAGCGAGTACCGCTACCGCGACCCGATTGCCGGCCCGGACGCATTGGGGCTGCTGATCACCCAGTCCGGCGAAACCGCCGACACCCTTGCAGCCCAGCGGGAGATGATCGCGCTGGGCTCAAAGACTGTGGCCATCTGCAACGTGGTGGACGCCATGGTGGCCCGCGAGGCGCACGGCGCCATCTATACCCACGCCGGCCCTGAGATCGGCGTAGCCTCGACCAAGGCCTTCACCGCGCAGCTCACCGCTCTGTTCCTGCTCGCGCTCAAGCTAGGCCAACTGCGAGGCAAGCTTGACGCTGCTCAGTCGGTGACGCTGATCGAGGAGCTCAGCCGCATTCCAGCCAAGATTGAAGAGGTGCTGCGCCAATGCACAGCACAGTGCGAGCAACTCGCCAAGGAATTGTCGACTGCGCGCGACTTTCTCTACCTGGGCCGCGGTATTCACTTCCCTATCGCGCTCGAAGGCGCGCTCAAGCTCAAGGAGATTTCCTACATCCACGCCGAGGGCTATCCAGCCGGAGAGATGAAGCACGGCCCCAACGCATTGATTGATGAGACCCTGCCGGTGGTGGTGCTGGTCACCCGCGACGAATCCGACCCCGCGTCAAAACTGCGCTACGAAAAGACCCTCTCCAACATCCAGGAGGTCACCGCCCGCTCCGGCCGCGTCATCGCCGTAGCCACTGAAGGCGACACGACCATCGGCAGCCTGGTGGAGCACGTGATCCACATTCCGCCGGCCATCGAGCTGCTCAGCCCGCTTATTGAGATCGTCCCGCTGCAATTGCTCGCGTATTACATCGCCGTCCGCCGCGGCTGCGACGTGGACCAGCCCAGAAATCTCGCCAAATCGGTGACGGTGGAATAGGCCGGGCGCATCGCTCTGGGCGGCTTCGCAAATCGTGGTAAGCTGATGGAAATGCTTTCCTGACGGAGGCAAATATGGCTGAGACGACCGTTACAATTCGAGTCGATCCCGAACTGAAGAATGCCTTCTCGCGGGCGGCTGAAGCGCACGACCGCACCGATGAGGAGCTTCTGCGAGAGTTCATGCAAGACTATATCGAAACCCAGCGCACCGATTCCGAATATGAGCAGTGGTTTCGCCGCCAGGTACAAATTGGCATCGATGAAGCGGACGCTGGAGATGTCATTCCCGCCGTGCAAGTTGAAGCGGAGTTTGCGGCTCTACGCGCCGCTTCCCAGAGGAACTTGCCCGTGTGCCCCAGATCTCGATTCTGAGACCCGTGAATGTTCCAGGCCGCTCATGCTCGCCCCGCGAACTCCCGCGTTTCCGTGTACACTCTCACCTTTTCACCCTCTTGAATGAAGAGAGGAACTTTGACTTCCAAACCAGTTTCAAGCCGGGCCAGTTTGGTTACGTTGCCTGACGTGTCGCCGCGTGCGCCGGGTTCTGTATAAGTCACTTCCAGCTCGACCTGGGCCGGCATTTGCAAGCCGATGGGATTGCCGTTGAACTTGTGCAACTGGATCAGTGCGCCCTCGACCAGAAAGTCCAATGCGTCCCCGACCATATTCGGAGAAAGCGTATGGGTATCGAAGCTCTCCTGGTCCAGAAAGTAGGACCCCTCTCCATCGCTGTAGAGGTACGATGCCTCAACCATCTCCAGGTCCGGCTCCTTGAACTTTTCACCTGCTTTGAACGTTTTGTCAAAGACCGCACGGGTGATGAGGTTGCGCATCTTCAGGCGGACCAGGGTCTGGCCGCCGCGTGCGGTGGGAGTGGATACTTCCGCTTCAAGGCAGTAGTACGGCGTGCTTTCAAATTCAAAATACATCTTGCGCTTCACGGTGATTGCTTCGATCAATGCGGCCATGGATTCCTCAGACACAAACTTTGAAGCCGAAAAGCTCGCGGAGATCTTATCCGGCTCTCCGTCAATTATAGAAGGGCAGGTGGTTCTCAGGACTGGCTGCGGCAAAGCTCCAGAGGGCACAACATGCTCCGTGCTTGCCACTTCACCCCTCCAGTGGCGATACTCCATACAGCCCTTTGCGGGCTTAATCCGATTCCCCTGCGAGAGTTCCCTTGGCACGTGAAACGTACACCGCACGTCTTGAACGAAAAGTCTGCATCTCGGAACCGGCCCAGTGCTACCACTTCGAGTTCGTCCTCGACGGGCTGGAGAGCTTCCCTTTTGCCTCCGGCCAGTTTGTCTCCGCCGTGGCCGACGACGCGAACGGCAAACAGCAGACCCGCGCCTACTCGCTGGCCTCGGCGGCAAACGGCAACCGCTTCGATCTGTGCGTGAACCGTGTGGAGGAAGGTTTCTTTTCCAACCACCTCGCCGATCTGCCCGACCTGCCCATCGGCTCCGAGATCCATGTGCACGGGCCGCACGGGCACTTTATTTTGCAGTCGCCGATCACCGACTCGATTCTGGTGGCTACAGGCACCGGCATAGCGCCCATGCGCGGCTATTTGCAGTGGCTGTTTCCGTCCAATGGCGAGGACCGGAGCGGAGGCAAGGAGATCTGGCTGGTATACGGGACCCGTTACGAGACCGATATTTATTATCAAGACGAGTTCGAGGCGCTCGCGCAGCGCAAGCCGAACTTCCACTACCTGCCCACGCTGAGCCGCGCGCAGGAGAGTTGGGGCGGCCTGCGCGGCCACGTGCAGGTCCACGTCTCGCGGATCGTGGAAGAGCGCGCCGCACGCCTTGGCTTGTCGCTGCCGCTTCCTGCGCCCGACCCGGCAATTCCCGCATCCGATCTGAGCTTCGACATCTATGCCTATATCTGCGGTCTGAATTTCATGGTTTCCGGCGTGCGCGAACTGCTGGCGGGATTCGGCTGGCATCGCAAGCAGATTGTCTTCGAGCGCTACGACTAATCGGCCCTCGGAAGAATTCACTGTGTTGAAGGGTACGGGCTTGAGCCCGTACATTTGCAAGCTACAATCAAGATGGGCTTTAGCGCCCGAGGGATAATTTGCAGGCCATTTGCCCACCTTGCCCTTCTTCTGAAGTCTAAGAAGCCGCTCACTCTTCATGAATCCACCGACTTCAACTCCTCACCATTCTGAAACAACCATCGCGCTCGCCCTCATCCTGGCCATTTACGCGTGTGTCCGAGTTGTCGAGGCCGCACCAACCCACATTCCGCAATTAATTGTGGTAGCCGTCGACGTTCTTTCCGCGCTGACGTTCGCCCTCGTCCACGGTGCGCTGCATTATCGGCTGCGCGGAATCCTGGTCTTTACCGGCATCTGCATAGTGGTCGGCAACATCACTGAGAACCTCAGCGTGGCCACCGGCTTTCCCTTCGGCCACTACTACTTCAAAGAGCTGATGGGGCCAAAGCTCTTTCATGTGCCGGTCTTGCTGGGCATCGCATATATCGGCATGGCCTACGTCTCCTGGACACTCGCCCGCCTGATCGTCGGCAAACCATATACGCCTGTCACCGGCACGCGAATCGTCGCACTCCCCCTCGTCGCCAGCTTTATCATGGTCGCCTGGGATCTCGCGCAAGACCCCGTATGGGGAACAGTCCTCCACGGCTGGGCCTGGCTCGACGGCGGACCCTGGTTTGGCGTGCCCATCTCCAACTATCTCGGCTGGTATGGCAACGTCTTCACCATTTATCTGCTTTTTACTCTCTATCTGCGCGCCAAGCCGGCGCCGGCCATTCCCAACCGGCAGGCAAATTGGCCCGCAGCCCTGCTCTTCTATGCTCTTTGCGCCGGGGGCAACGTGCTCCAGGCCTTCCACCACGCCGACCCCGAGACCGTCTCAGACCCAACCGGCAAGCAGTGGCGCGTCGCCGACATCACGGGCGCCTCGGCCCTCGTCTCAATATTCGTGATGGGAGCGTTCGCCGCGATCGCCTGGGTCCGCCTCGCCGAGCAGCAGAAGTCCACTACAGATTGAACAGCTCCCTCAGCCGCTTCGTCTGCGCGCGGCTCACTGGAATCTCCGTCTGCCGCTTGTCGTTCATGCGCAACTGGTAGCTCGACTTGAACCACGGCACCACCTCGCGAATGTGGTTGATGTTTACCACAAATCCGCGGTGCGCCCGCCAGAACACGGCCGGGTCCAGCAGCTCCAGCAACTCCTCGAGCGTGCGGCATTTGGAGTGGCCTTCAAAGGTCTGCGTCACTACCCGAATCACGCCCTCATCGATGGCCGCATAGCAGATCTCAGCCTGGTCGACCAAGAGCAGCCGGCTCTGCGCCTGCACAATAAGTTTCGCCGGCTGAGGCGCGCGGGATGCGCCGTTCGGCCGGTTAAGCAGGCGCAGCAGTGCGTCGAGCTGAGACTCGACCTGGGACTCCGCGGGCTGGCCTGTTCCGGTCGTAATGGAATGGCCCCCAGCCAGGCGGCTGCGGACCCGGTCCACGGCCTGTTGGACGCGCGCCCGATCAAACGGCTTCAGCAGGTAATCGACGGCATCCACGTCAAAGGCCCGCACGGCGTACTGGTCATAGGCCGTGGAAAAGACGATTTGGGGCAACGGCTCGGCTTCTTTGCCCCCAACAGTTCTGGACCGGTTGCGCTCCATCAGCCGTTGAATCACGGCAAAGCCGTCCAGGCCGGGCATCTGCACATCCAGGAAGACGAGATCGGGACGGTGCTCCTCGATCAAGTCCACGGCCTCAATGCCGTTGGTCCCCTGCGCCACCACCTCAACGCCGCCGACTTGGCCGAGCAGGTACTTGAGCTCGTCGCGGGCCAGTTGTTCATCGTCGATAATGAGCGCGGAGATAGACATTCAGACCAGAAGCTCGATTGTAGGAAGGCCGGCCGACCCGGTCAATTCCGGGCTGAAACAACAGATCGGGTGCCCCACCCTCGCCGCGTCTTTGTCTTTGCGGCTAGGGTGGGATAGCATGATCCCCGCATTACAGGAACTCTGAAAATGCCCTAGGTCTCTGACCGTCTGGTTATGTACCAGCAAAAAGTGTAGCGCCGTGTATGA
>PLFY01000002.1 GCA_003138365.1 Acidobacteriaceae bacterium | reverse complement strand
AAGCGCTGGAACTAGTTCTTTGGCCGTATGAAAATGTTCCTTTTGGAAATGTAGCGCCGGCCTCCTGGCGGGCTGTAGCGTGGGCCTCCCGGCCCACGTTCGTTCATTGGATAGAACATCTTCATCCGGTCAGAGACCTAGTGTCCTGAGTCAGAAGTTCATCCAATAAATGCTTTGAACACGAGACCCCAAAAGAGGCGGTCATCCTGAGCGAAGCGCTCTTCAGCGGAGTCGAAGGACCTGCATTTTCTTCTCATGAATTCAACAATGAACTTTGGATTCACCTTGGGCATTTTCACAGTTCTTGTTCTGTGGGCGCCCCATCCCTCGCGCCTTTTGCCAAGCGTGCGATGCGTGGAATCTCCACGTCCTTGAAAACGTAGAATGTGTTCTCGCCTCTCGCCGTGCGCACAACCAGCCTGTTCATCAGCAGGCCGCGCCGCCACTCGGCCTGCTCCACATCGGCAAGCTTGATGCGATACACCCGATTCCGGAAGCCGCGCCTTGTCACAAACGCCAGATCGTCCGCTCCAAGCACCAGGTAGCCGATCGAATTGCTCAGCCCTTTGATGTTCTCGGTCGCTGCCGCGCGAATCCCGGCGGCTGGCGTCTCAAGGCCAAGCGCCCGCTGAACCTGCCGTGCGTCGGTTGCCACGATGGGAGATGCGTGCCGGGCAACAACCTTGAGTGCGCCGCCCACCTCAGGATTCAACGCAGCGAGAGCCTCAACGCTCGCCCCGTTTTGGTGCGTGCGCTCGCCCACTCCAAGCCATATGCAAAGACCGGCAAATTGAAGGCGGACCGCGCGGAAGACCTTTGGGGCGACCCAAATGAAGACCACAAGAAAAACCAGCACGAGTCCAAACACGATTTGAGGATGACGGAGCGAAAGCCATACCCCAAAAGGAACCAGCGCATCCTCGGCCAGGCTGATGCCGATATTCGAGAACGGTTCTGGACTGTGATTGACCAGAAGGCGCGTCGCAGCCTTGGTGCTGTGGCTGGTGAACGCCACCCCGCCGCAAAGAATGATCAACGTCACTCTCAGGACAGGATCGACGGACCCCAAAACGGCTGCCGACACAACCACCGCCCCTATCGGACGAATGAATGCATGAAAGGAGTCCCAGATGCTGTCTACCCAGGGAACCTTGTCGGCAAAAAACTCGATTGCGCAGGCCACACCGGCGGCG
This sequence comes from Acidobacteriaceae bacterium, assembly GCA_003138365.1. GTDB lineage: Bacteria > Acidobacteriota > Terriglobia > Terriglobales > Acidobacteriaceae > Telmatobacter. The sequence continues at coordinate 10,147 of PLFY01000002.1, read as the reverse complement.
ATCAGCACCGGGGGTTCCGCAAGGATGCGAAGCGGCTCAGCGATCGGCCCTGGGTGAAACCATCCAAATCGAATGGCTAGCCCCAGTGTCAAAATCGTGGCATATAACCGTACGCCCGCCACAAACCCCAGCCCCATGGTCGTACCGATCAACTCAATCGCGTCCACATCGTCCCCCGGCTACAGATTTCCGGTAGTATACGCGCTGGATAGAAAACCTGACCGGCAAGGTGCCCGCCTTCTGATCTCTGACCCCCGATCCCCGATCCCTGACCCCTGATCTCTGATCACTGACCCCTGATCACTGACCTCTGACCCCTGACCCCTGACCCCTGACCACTGACCACTGACCACTGATCCCTGATCCCTGATCCCTGATCCCTGATCCCTGACCACTGACCACTGATCCCTGATCCCTGATCCCTGATCCCTGACCACTGACCACTGATCATTGACCACTGACCACTGACCACTGATCACTGACCACTGACCCCTGACCCCTGACCCCTGGTTTATCGTAGATTCCAGCCCATGAAGCAGATCCTCACCCGCCTCGTCCTCACCGTCCCGGTCGTCTGGCTCGTGGTTTCGCTGGTCTTTCTGCTCATTCACCTGGTCCCCGGCGACCCCATTTTGCAGATGCTCGGCGANNTATCTGCACTATTGGTCCGGCGTCCTCCACGGAGACCTGGGCAGCTCCATCCGCCTCCACTCCACCGTTGCCAGCCTGATCGCCGCCCGCTACCCCTACACACTCGCTCTCACATTGACCGCATTGGGTTTAGGACTCGCCTTGTCTCTGCCTGCCGGCATTCTGGCTGCCGTGCGGCGCGGACGCTGGCTCGATCAACTGCTCTCCGTTGTCAGCCTCTTCGGCCTCTCTGTTCCCGGTCTCGCGCTGGGCCCGGTGCTGATTCTGGTCTTCTCCATCCGCCTTGGCTGGCTTCCCGTCTCCGGCGCAAACGCTGGTGGAACCCACTCAATCGATTGGCGTTATCTGGTGCTTCCGTCCATAGCCATGGGCGCTTCCCTGGCCGCCATTCTCACCCGCATGGTGCGCACCGCCATGCTTGAAGAGTTAGGCCAGGACTACATCCGCACCGCCCGCGCCAAGGGCCTCAGCGAGACCGCCGTCGTCTGCCGCCACGCCCTGCCCAACGCCCTGGTCCCCATAGTGACCGTGGTGGGCCTCCAGTTCGGCGCATTGCTGGCCGGCGCCATCGTCACTGAAACCATCTTCAGTTGGCCCGGCCTCGGCCGCCTCACCGTCAGCGCCATCTCCAATCGCGACTATGCGCTGGTGCAAGGCTGCCTTCTGTCGATCGGGCTGACCTATGTACTGGTGAACCTGCTGACGGATGTGGTCTACCGGTGGGTGAATCCGCGGATGCGGGGATGAGCGGTGGCCGCTACGGTTCGGACCGAACGGAGTAACTTCCGAATTGGCGACAAACCGCTCGGAACCCCAAGCAACAACGAATCGGCACTCTGGGCGAAACGGCATCAACCTGCTCCTCAGAATCGACTGCCTCCCTTTCTTGTCCAGATCGTATTTTCATTTAGGCGAATTCAGGAGGCGTGGTCAAGATCACTGCCGAAGGCCAAACCGAAGCTATAATATCTGCGAATCGGCACCATAAGGGAATCCCAATGCGAATGAGAAAGCTTCGTTTGTTGTCAGGCATTTTGATTGGGTGCGTGCTTTCGTTTGCTGCCATTGCCGTTTCTGCCGGAGCCCAAACGACGGCCGCAAACGAGTGGACTTGGGTGGGTGGCAGCAGTACGTTGCCAGCCAGCTGTGTAAATAACCCTTCCGGCTTCTGCGCCCAGCCAGGGGTCTACGGCACATTGGGGATTGCTGCTGCAGGAAATATCCCTGGGGCTCGCGACAGCGCTGCGACCTGGACCGACAGCAACGGTAATTTCTGGCTCTTCGGTGGCGAGGGTGCGGATTCCCAGGGAGTTTTTGGTCAATTGAATGACCTCTGGGAGTTCGACCCAACGACGAAGTTATGGACGTGGATGGGTGGAAGCAGTGCGGTGCCAGCCAACTGCGCGACAGCCACCGGCCTTTGTGGTCAGCCCGGTGTCTACGGAACGAAGGGAACCCCCGCTTCTGCGAGCATTCCCGGTGGTCGCAGCGTTGCAACCTACTGGACAGACAACAGCGGCATTTTCTGGCTTTTTGGCGGAGGGGGCGTGGATGCCAGCGGCAATGCGGGCGAACTCAACGACCTTTGGATGTTCAATCCTTCCTCGAGGAATTGGACGTGGATGACCGGGAGCAGCGCAGTCGGCAGCAGTGGAGGTCAACCGGGCGTCTACGGCACCTTAGGAGCGACCTCAACCGCGAACGCTCCGGGGGGCCGCGATTTAGCCGTGAGTTGGGTTGACAAGGACGGCCACCCTTGGCTCTACGGGGGTCAGGGCTTCGACGGGCAGGGGAATTATGGGCAATTAGATGACCTTTGGGAGTTCAACGCCACTACAAACGAATGGGCGTGGATGGGCGGAGACAGTGCGGTACCCGAGATCTGCAACAGCGCGTTCTATCAACGACAATGCGGCTGGCCCGCGATCTACGGCGAGTTGGGAGTGTCCGCCGCAGGGAACAGTCCCGGAAGCCGCATCGAAGCCCTGAGTTGGACGGACGCACAGGGCAACTTTTGGCTGTTTGGTGGCGAAGGAACGCTTTACTGGCGCAGCTTCGACTTCTCAGAGATCAATGAATACGACCTTTGGGAATTCAGCCCATCAACCAACGAATGGGCATGGATGGGCGGGAACAGCGATCTGATCTGTGGCGAGGGAACGGGGCAAGCCGCATCGCAAGATTCGTGCAACGAGAATGGCGTGGTCGGCACGTTGGAAGTTCCAGCAGTGGGGAACATCCCGCCGAGCCGGAGTGGCGGCACGAGCTGGACCGACGGTAACGGGAACTTCTGGCTTTTTGGCGGGAATCACGAACCGACGGTCCAGGGTTACGGAATGGCGTATTGCAACGACATTTGGCAGTTCTATCCATCGGCAAACGAGTGGGCATGGATGGGAGGGTTCCCCACAATTGCAGGGCAACCCTTCGCTTGTGAGTCCACGTTTGGAAGCTGGGGGGTGTTGGGGACGCCCGCAGCTGGAAACGTCCCTTCAGGAAGACTGGGGACTGCCACCTGGATCGATAAGACCGGAAACTTCTGGTTTTTTGGAGGCTACGGCTGGCCGGGGATGAATCCGAGTGACCTCAATGACCTTTGGGTATACCAGCCCACAACTCCCGCCCCAACGCCTTCCTTTGAGCTGATTGCTTCTCCTAACCCCATCACCATAAGCGAGACCGCTGGGGCAACTACCACCGGTACCACGACGATTTCGGTCATCGCTGCGGGCGGTTTCGATTCTCCAGTCACCCTGACCGCGGGGAGCGTAATGATCGGCATTACTACCATCACCGGCAGCCTCATTCCCAGTTCGATTCCAGGCGCAGGCTCATCCCAGTTGACCGTTTCTGTGAACGGCACTGCAGGCCCAATTGGATCGACGGTACCTTTGGTTATCACTGGAACCAGCGGCGGTATCTCGCAGACCACACAGGTTGTGGTTGCCGTTACGGTCGGCGGACAAGTGCCTGCGCCGACCTTTTCAGTGCCGACGGGGACATACACGACTGCACAGACCGTGACAATCAACGATTCTTTTGGCGGGGATTCCACCATCGACTACTACACCATCGATGGGACCACGCCAACATTAAACTCTCCGGTGTACGTCGGCCCAATCTCGATATCATCGACCGCAACGCTGAAGGCGTTTGCCACCTTGTTTAACTATGTCCCAAGCGTTGTGGTCGCGGCTACATACACAATCACTCCGCCAGCAGCAACTCCCGCCTTCAGCGTGCCTGGAGGGACCTACAATTCGGCGCAAATGGTGAGTGTCACCGACGCTACGGCTGGCTCGACAATCTACTACACCACGAATGGCACGGCTCCAACTGCGAGTTCGACGGTGTACAGCGGTCCGATCTCGGTTTCGTCGTCGGAGACTCTTGAAGCAGTCGCACTGGCCAGCGGCTATTCATCAAGTGCTGTAGCCAGCGCGACATATACGCTGAATCTGCCTCCGAGTTTCAGCGTCACCGGCACGGCGGTCACTGTTGCCCCCGGCGCAACCACGGCCAACACCTCAACGATCACCTTGACGCCGGCGGGTGGATTCACCGGCCCGATTGCTCTGAGTTGCGCGATCACCCCTGTCGCTGCGAGCGATCCTGCGACGTGCAGCGTTCCTGGCTCGGCCACCATCACCGGCGCGGCAGCACAGACGACAACCCTAACTGTGAACACAACGGCGGCCACATCCGCCCTGAACCAAACCAGGAAGCTCTTCTGGCCATCGGCGGGAAGCGCGGTTCTTGCCTGCATCCTGCTTATTGGGATTCCAGCACGACGACGGAGATGGCAACGCATCGTCGGAATGCTCGTGCTGCTTTTCTCCATTGCAGACGGTTTACTCGCTTGTGGTGGAGGCGGGAGCGGTGCAGGCGGTGGCGGGGGCGGAGGGGGTGGTGGGAATGCCGGAACAACCGCGGGAACCTACAGTATCACTGTGACCGGCACTTCGGGAGCAATCACAGAGACGGGTGCGGTGACCCTTACAGTGCAGTAGCTCTGATTGAGGTTGGCACCCGGAGAGCTTGCACCATTCCTGCGCTTTTCAAGCAGATCAACTGAAATGCCATTTCTCCGAGTTCCGGGTGGATTACCGCCAAACCGGAAGTTACTCCTGCCTAAGCCGGGGCGAGTGGGATGACTTGCGCTTTGAACTCGCCGTCCTCGTTCACCGTCAGCAGCCCCACCGTCACCGGCAGCTCAAACCTTCGCGGCCCGCACGAGCCCGGATTGAAGTAGAGCACGCCCTTGCGTTTGTAGAAGTTAGGCACATGCGTGTGGCCGAAGAGCACGGCGCCAAACTTCCCGGCTGCTGGGTCCAGGTGCAGCGTGTTCAGGTCGTGGAGCATGTAGACGTAGCGGCCATTGAGAAGCAAGACATCGGTTTCAGGAAGTTCACTGCATGGGCCTTCGCGGTCCACGTTCCCCCGAATCGCGGTCACCGGGGCGATCTTGGCCAACTCCTTCAAAATCGAAGACTTGCCCACATCGCCGAGGTGCAGGATGCGCTCGACTCCGGCCAGCGCAGGCGCAATCTCAGGCCGCAGCAGGCCATGGGTATCGCTGACCACGCCGATTCTCATTTACAGCCCCAATTCCAGCCGTGTGCGCGGGTCGAGCTGGTCGCGCACCGCGTCGCCCAGGAAGTTGAATCCCAGCACAGCGCCCGCAATAGCCGCGGCAGGGAAGAGCACAAGGTGCGGCGAATCGAACAGATGCAGGCGCGCGTCGTTGAGCATTGAGCCCCAGCTCGGCGCGGGCGCGGGAATGCCCAGCCCCAGGAACGACAGCGTAGCCTCGGCCAGGATCACTCCGGCCATGCCGATGGCCGCCTGTACAAGGATGGGTTGGACGATATTGGGCAGAATGTGGCGAAAAAAGATGCGCAGGCCGCTTGCGCCCAGGGCGCGGGCCGCATCGACATACTCGCGGTCGCGTACCGCCATCACCTGGGCGCGGACCAGCCGCGCATAACCGGCCCAACCGCCGATGGCCAGCGCCAGCACGAGGTTGATAAACCCTGGCCCCAGAAAGGCGGCGAAAGCGATGGCTAGCAGAATGCCGGGAAGGGCCAGGAATGTGTTCATGGCAAAGGTGGTTAACGCCGTATCGACCCAGCCGCCCAAGTAGCCGGCAAGACCTCCGATGGCCAGCCCGAGGGCCAGCGAAACAGAGACCACCGTCACCGAAACCGCCAGCGAAAGCCGTGCTCCCCACAGCAGGCGGGAGAGCGTATCGCGGCCCAACTCGTCGGTTCCGGCCCAGTGCGCGGCAGATGGGCCTTCGAGCCGGTGCATCAGGTCGATAGACGCTGGATTATGCGGCGCGATCCAGGGAGACGCGAGTCCCCCCAGCACAAAGCAGGTGAGCAGCAGCACGCCCAAAGCGGCCAGCGGCTGGCGGCGAATCCGAATTGGGGCTTGGCGTACCACGTTCGTAACTTTAAAAGGCATCGGCACAGCAAGAATACAGCGACTATGGCACTAGAATCGTGTTTATTAAGCTATGCGTATCCTGCCCAAAGGTTTCATCGTGTGTCTGGCGCTGGCTCCGTTTGTGAGCCTGGCGCAAGCGCCTTTGCATGACCTCAGGGCGGTTACCATTCAGCCGGAAGCCTGGCAGCTTGTCATGCTGGCCAATCAGGCGCGCGCGGCGGCTGGGTCTGGGCCGCTGGAATGGGACCTGGCACTGGCAGAGGCGGCCCGCCAACACTGCCTGCAGATGGCTGCAGAAGGGCCGATCTCTCACCGTTACGGGGGTGAGGCCGATGTTGCGGTGCGCGCCGGACAGGCAGGCGCGCACTTCAGCGTGATCGAAGAGAATGTCGCTATTGGCCGGTCACCCGCTTTGATTCACTCGGCGTGGATGCGCTCTCCCGACCACCGCGCCAACCTTTTGAGCCCCGATGTGGATCGCGTGGGCGTGGCGGTTGTAGCCAGCCGTGGCGTACTCTACGCCGTGGCCGACTACGAGCGCGCCGTGCCCGTCCTGACGCTTACCCAGGTGGAAGGCGCAGTGGGTGAGTTGCTGCGCAGGAGCGGCATGGATCTTTCGAGCGCATCGGACGATGCGCGTGCGTCTTGCGCCCAGGACAGGCTCGCCGCGAGCGGCAGGCGGCCGAGCTTTCTGATGCTCTGGCAGGGTTCCGATTTGAACCGGTTGCCCAGCGCGCTGGTCGATCGGATTGCTTCAGGACGATATCGCGAAGCAGCCGTGGGAAGCTGCGCACCAGAGAACGCCGAAAACTCATTTACGGCTTACCGCGTGGCCGTGATGCTCTACTGAATACGGTCGAAGAGATCAACCGAATGACTGGTACTTCTTCCAGAACTCCGGCCAAGGCAGACGCGGGCTTCCGCAAACGAAAATGTCAGGGTGGTACTGGCTCTCCTCGTTCTTGATTCCCTCTGAGTTTCCGTTATGCCCGGCCAGCCGGCAGCCGGTGAATATCCTGTCAACCCATTCTTTCGACACACCCACCACAATCAGCGTGGTCGGCGGTGGGGTCGGATAGCCGCGGAGCCACGCCGAGTTGGTGAGGCTGATGGGAGGGGGCAGATGGTAGGGTGGCCCAAGAAGCTCGATTGCCCCCTGCTCCCCGTAGTTGCCCACCAGAACGCCGACGCTTGCCTGCTGCACCGGGGGCAGGGAATCGCGGATACCGGCGACCGTCTTGACCAGCTCGGGCCAGCCGAATTCCTCGCGCAGATCGCCATTGTTCCGGAGGGCGAAGTCTCTTAGAGGGCCGCTGGATTGCAGCGGCAGAACCACCGCGAAGATATACGCTCCGCAGACCGTGAGCCCGGTGAAGAAGATGGCTTCCACCGTCCGCCGACCCAGCTTGGGCAGGGAAGCAACCCAGCGCTCGCCCACAGTTGCGCCCATCGCCAGGAGCATGGGATACGCCGCGGCCACATAGTAGCCTCGCCCCTTGGAGAAGAAGAATATAGCCAGCGGTACCAGATACATAAAGGCCAGCATCCGGTAGCGGCGGTTAGCGAGAAAGGCGACAAGGCCGGCAAGCCAAAGGGGAGCAGAGAAGAGGTTGGTGCAGACGCGGAACTGGGCGCGGAAGAAGCCTTCGGCACGGCCTTCGCCTACATCGCGGACATGGATGTGGTGGAGAAACTGGTAGGAGATGAAATCGTGGCGCACCAGCCAAACGAAGTTGGGCAGGAAGATCAGCAGCGCCAGGGCAATTCCCGCCCAGAACCAGCCGCTCAAGACGAACCGGCGCGCACGGGAGAGCACAACACCGGCGAGAATCCCTGCAATGTAAAACACCATGGCATATTTGGTCAGCAGTCCCAGGCCGATTACTCCACCGATGGCCAGCCACCAGCGCGGGTTCTCTGTTTTGAGCAGCCGGATCGTGAAGTACGCGATCAGCACCCACCACAGGTAATCGAAGGTCGTATATTGAAATTCCGTCCCTTCGAAAAGTGGAAGCGGCGACAAAGCTACGGCGAGAGCCGCCGTGACTTGGGCGAGGCGGCCGCCGCCCAATTCCTTGGCCATCAGCCCCGTGACGACGATGGCCGCAGCCTGCGCAATGACTGAAAAAAGCCGCAGCCCGACGATCGAAAGGCCAAAGATTTCCATCGAGATGCGCTCGAGAAAAGGCGTCATAGGAGGGTAGGCCACAAAACCCCAGTCAAGATGGCGGGCATCGCTCAGGAATTGGAGTTCATCGCGGTGGAAGCCGTAGCGGCCATTGGTGAGCAGGTGAATGACGGTGATCGCGGCGGCAATGCAGAGCAGGAAAGCCCACTGGGCCGGCGATTGGCGATCGGGTTGCACGGTGCGTTGCGTTTCTACGGAGGATTGCATTTCACCTCACTGGACTTGCCTGTTGAATGCTACGCGACGCGGGGAATTCCAGTTCCTCAGCTTCTGTGCATGATAAACGGAACCATGACGGAGGCCATTCCAGCAGCGGTTGCAGCCTGAATGCCCAACGCTGTGTCCTCAAATACCAGACAATCTTTGGGAGCCACGCCGAGCCTGTGGGCGGCGAGGAGGAATGCATCCGGGGCCGGTTTGCCGTTCTTGTAGTCTTCCGCCGCGACAATGGTGTCGAATTTGTCGAGCAGATTGAGCACCGATAATGAGCCGACAACCGACTCTCGACGGCTTCCCGAAACCACTGCGAATGGAATCCGTCCGTGCTGAGCCTCGATGTGCTCCAGAACTTCCGGAATTCCTTTTAGCTGCGGGAGTTGCTCAAGGTAAAGAGCCTCTTTGCGCGCGGCCAGGGCCTCGATGGGCATGTTCAATCCCTGCATCTTGTTCAGATCCGCGATGATTTCCCTGACGGGCTTGCCGCCCCAGGAATAGAAGAGTTCCTCGGGGTAAACGCAGGTCCATTCTGCAAGAGCCTTTTTCCAGGCGATGTAGTGCAGCGGCATCGAATCGGCAATCGTGCCGTCGCAGTCAAATAGATAGGCTCGGAAGTCGCCTGGGGGCAGTTTGAGTTGCATGCTTGAGAGGAGCTCCTTTGGGTCGGTGCGGATTATTTGAGACGATACGATTCATTATCGTTTAAGCGGGTCGATTGGGCGGCAGACGCGAGTGGATTGCATAGGCTGGACGCAAGGATGTTGCGGCGGGGTTGAGAGCGAATGGAAACTAATTGGCCGCTGCTGTTTCCGGTGCGGGTGCCGCGCAGCCGCCCTCGCCGGCCTTGGTTGGCTCCATCTGAAGCGCATTGTTGAAGCGATTGAAGTAGTTGAACAGGCCGATGGCGCAGAGCAGTTCCACAATTTCGCCTTCGGAGTAGAAGCCGCGCAACTCGGCAAACTGCTCATCGCTGACGGCGCGGGCGTCGCGAGTGACGGTTTCGGCCAGGCGCAGGGCCGCCTTTTCAGCGGGAGTAAAGTCCTCGCGCTGAGGCCAGTCGGCCAGGTGAGCCAACTGATCGTCGGTCCAACCGAGGTTGCGGGCGAGGATGGTGTGGCTGGCCAGGCAGTAGGGAGTCGCATTCACTTGGCTGGTGCGGACGATGATGAGTTCCTTCAGCTTGGTAGAGACGGTGCCGGTGTTGAGGACGGCGGCGAAGTGAGCCTGCATGGTGGCAAAGATTTCAGGCCGGTGGGCCATAACACGAAACATGTTGGGCACGTTGCCGCGCTGGGCAAAGGCCTTGTCGTAAAGCGCCGCCATTTCTGGAGTCACTTCGCTGCGGTCTAGCCGGGAGACCCTGCACATTGGGCCACCTCCTTGGATTCAGGCTATCGTATCGCAGGCGCAGGTTCACTGCATTTCTCTCCGCTGCCGTACCGGCCCTCACATTCACGGCCGGCGACGCGCAATTTCCTCTCGGATTTTTGACGCGGCCCACGCTCTCTGCTACCTTTATAGTGGACAATTTGATGTCCGGCACTCCTCAGTAGCTCAATGGCAGAGCATTCGGCTGTTAACCGAAGGGTTGTAGGTTCGTGTCCTACCTGAGGAGCCAATAAAATCAAGCACTTGCAAGGCGTC
>PLFY01000165.1 GCA_003138365.1 Acidobacteriaceae bacterium | reverse complement strand
CATGTTCTCCGCCGTGCCGGACTCGGGCCGCTTCGGCCCGCGCTTAGTCCGGCGCTGTGAGGCGTTTCGCGAAACTACGCGACGGGCGCGACCTGCTCCCGGCTCTGCTCCAGACATGGGAAGGAGGGCTCTCTTACGAGAACCAGACGCGCTTGAAAAATGAGGAATTGCCATTCGATGAAGCATTGCGCATGGCGACCAGCGCAAAACGCGCCACTGTAGCCAACACACAGCGGTGGATTGACCACGTATCGAACCGGATTGCCTATGAGCAGGCAATGATCGACGAGAAGGGCGGCGCGGTCAGGTGCTGGTGTTCCCCCGGTTATGGCCGTCGATGGTCATACATCGTCAAGGTCAACAAGGTATCCGTGACCGTGCTCGACAACTGGGGCAACGGAGGAGCGAACTTCACCCGCACAATACCCTTTACCGACCTGAAAGGTGTAATCAAGAAAGCGGAAGTTGACGCCGCCCGCGCCGAGGGTCGGTTGATGGAGAGCGAAAACAAACAGGGTTTCTATCTGACGGACCCCACGCCGAGACAGACACCGGAGGCCGAAGCCGCGCCGGTGCCGGAGCCGACCAGGGCGACGACCGACAGCCGCGCCAAGATCGAGGAAATGCAGTCTGCTTTGAAAGCCGGTGTGCAGGTAATCGCCGCCCCGCAACTTTTCCCGACACCGCCCGCGCTGGCCGAGCGCATGGTCGAGGAGGCCGACATTCAACCGAATCATCGGGTCTTGGAACCTAGCGCCGGAACCGGGGCAATCGTGGACGCAATCAGAGCCGCCATTCAGGCCGCAGGTGGTCAGTGTGACATAGAAGTGGTCGAGATCAACCCGGCTCTGGCCCACAGGCTGGCCTTCCATGACGCGCTTGGAGGGAACCGAGTACACCCAGGCGATTTTCTGGAGCAGAACGGCAATTTGGGCCAGTTCTACCGCATTTGATTCCGGCATTATGAAGTGGCCCACTTCGGCGGTTTGTTTCGGCGGTTTGTTTTGGCCCACCCCTTGGACAGAGCGAACTCCTAGTCTGTACTGAGCGCGAGCTTAGGACGGGGGCGGGAGTTGGACTGGAGAACCAAGGTGGAGCTTTACGAGCAGATTCGCCGGGAGTATGAGTTTGGGGCGGGTTCGATTATCGGTGTGGCGCGGAAGCTGGGTGTGCATCGTCGCACAGTTCGAGAGGCAGTTCGAAGTGCGTTGCCGGCGCGGCGCGAGAAGACCGAACGCCCTCATTTGAAGATTGGACCGGCGGCGGCATTCATCGACGCGGTTCTGGAAGCCGATCGCAAGGCGCCGCGCAAGCAGAGGCACACGGCGAAGCGCATCTGGGAACGGATACATCTTGAGGTGCCGGGATGCACGGCAGCCGAGCGGACAGTTCGCCAGTATGTAGAGCGGCGGAAGCAGGAGCAGGGTCTCGGGCGTCGCGAGACTTTTGTGCCGCAGAGCTACGAGTTTGGCGTCGAGGTCCAGATCGACTGGTACGAAGCGCACGGAAATCCCCGAAGGTTTCTCGCGGGTGCCATACGTCGTGCTGCCTTCTCCATTACGCGCTCAATTCGGCGGAGAATTCGGCGAAATTTTGTACAGCACGCCGCACCCTGGACGGTGCAGCCAACAGCTTCTGGATACCTGGTCGTGGACAGAACGCACGATACGCGCTTGAGGCCCATCCTGGCCTAAACATTCGTCGCTGCATCCCGCAAGCAGATCTTGTGACCTTGCTTTCGTCGCGCGAGTTCAGTAAAGAGGTTCGAGTTGCCGAGGAATATGAGCTGGCATAGCAGTGTCCTCAAATGGGTCTTATCTTTCCGCAGCCCCCAGAACGGCCAGTTCTTGCTTGGCTTGCTGTAGCAGGGGTTGACCGGGATCGGCGCGGGCCCAGAGGGCGAGAAAGGATTTGTAGGCTTCGACTGCGGCAGCCTTATTGTTTCCCTTGGCGAGGGTGCGGGCCAAATAAAGCTCGGACATGGGGAGTGCGTAGGCCGTCGCTTCAATCTGCGGATGGACGAGCAGGTAACGAAATTCGGCTTCAGCCTTGGGAAGCTGGTTGGCCTGGAGATAAGCTTTGCCGCGCAGGTAGAAGCCATCGGAGCTCTGTCCGTCGAAGGGGCGGCTGGGTTCCATGTCAGCAAGTGCCTGCGCCGGCTTGTGCGCGATGAGGTCGAGGTCTCCGCGGAGCAGCGGAGCGTAGCGGAGATTCCAAAGAGTTGATTGCGGATGAGCGGCGAGTTGCTGGTTGAGGAGCTTTGCTGCGGTGGCGGGATCGCCCGTGTCGGCGAGGCTCATCAGAGCGTTGAAGTCATCGGGGTCGAGGGGACCGAGGTGGAGCATTTTGCGAGCCAGGTCGGGGTTACCGAATTCGTTGTAGGCTTCTGACATCCCCTGGCGGATCCGCGTGATGGCCTCGGGAGCGCCTTCGCGTCTGAATGCCTCCGCGGCGCGGTCGAAATACTTCTCGGCGTCGATCATGCTGCCCTCGTTCTGGGCAAAGACGGCTAGGTTGACCAACAGGATAGGGGAGTTGGGATGTGTGTCCGCCCATTTCTCCTGCGCGGCCACAAGCGCCGGATCGTGCATCAGGTGACCGAGACGAAGCAGCAGGTAGCGGGTGGTTTCATCGTCGTAGCCGCGGCTGAGGGCAAGGTCGCAGGCTGCACGCGCCGCTGGGAAATCGCCCACGCCAATCTGGGCTTCGGCGAGCTCCTGATAGGCTGCCGAATTATTGGGAACCAGATCCTTCAGGCGCTTAGCGGCGACTAGTTCTTCCTGCGCGTTGCCGAGCTGATGATGCACGTTTGCCAGCCCGGACCAAGGCTGCGGGCTACGGGGGTAGAGATCGACCCAGGCCTGATAGTTACGTAGGCTCTCGTAGAGATCGCCGGTGATCTCAGATTGGTAGCGCGCGGTGATAAAGAGGCGGGTGGGCTCGGTGCCATAGTCGCGTTGCTCGTAGGCCTTGAGCAGCCAAGCGTGAGCGCCGGTGGGATTGAGCGCGTTGGCTGAAAAGTTGGCGAGATCGAGGTACGCGGCGGCGAACTTTGGGTCAATGGCGACCGCCTGCTTGAGCAGCTCAATGGCCTCGGTGAAATGGCCCTGCTGGGAGAGGAAAGAGGCCTGACTGTAGTCCTTGAGGGCATCCAGCGAGCCAGTGCTGACCGGTGCGAGAGGTTTGTTGAAGCGAGCGATGGACCGTCGGGACTCACCCAGGCTGTGGCGGATAGAGGAGCCTAGCTTCTCTATGGAGCGGGGCAGGTCCTCGGGGCGTGAGACTTCCTGTTTGGCGGAGCCGAGACTGGCGCCGTCCGCGCAGTTGATAGCTTCCTCGGTAAGGATGTAGTTTTTACCGGCGTGGGCCACGGCGCCATGTAGCACGGCCTGGCTGGCGGTGCGCTCGCAGATGTCGCGGGCTAGCTCCACGGTGATGGGGTCGGTGGGTTTATGCATCATCTGCGTCAGGGTCTGGCGGACGGTACTGCCGGAAACCACGGAGACGAACGGGCTCTGGGCGAGCTCAATGCGGAAGACGCTGTTGAGGGTGCGGTCGAGGACAGGGTCGCCGGTGCCGCCTTCAAGGTCGGTGAGGACGACCTGGACGGGTGGACCGGAGACGTGATCCTGCCAGCGCTGCCAACCGAGCCAGGCGGTTACGCCGATCAGAACGACGGCGGCAGCGACGAAGGTCATGGCTAGCGGAGAGCGCCAGACCGCGATGCGGTCTTCTGCCTCTTCTTCGTAGACGATGCGTGAGTGAGTGGCTTCGAGCTGGGCAGCTTGATGTAGCGCGGCGGTGCCCGGTGAAGCTTCCGCGAGAACAGAGACGGGGGCCGTGAACTGGTAGCCGCGGCCGGGGACGGTAAGGATGGGGCTGTCAGCGCCGAGAGCTTTGCGGAGAAGGAAGACGTTCTGCGTGAGATTGGATTCTTCGACGAATGCGTCGGGCCAGACGGCCGTTAGCAGCTCGCTCTTGGGAAGCAGCCGGCCGGCGTTGGCGGCCATGTAGACCAGCAGGTCGAACGCTTTGCCGGGGAGCGCAAGTGGCTCTTCACCACGGCGGAGCTGCCGGCGCGAAAGATCGATGCGAAATTCGCCGAACTGTAAGTCCTTCATTTTGCTGGCCATGAGAAACAAAGATATCCATTGAGCAATTTTTGACGTGCCCTGAGGACATCTTACAGCGGTTTGCCCGATTGTATGTGGAGGCCGGGTGCTGGAAGCAAACTTCCCGCTGTCCGCCAAGCCAAGAGGGAGCGCCAAGCATGATCTTCCGCCGTCGCCGCATCCGGGTCGAGGTCGAACACAGTACGTTGCACATGGAAACCATGACCGAAAGCATCGGTTCCGCACCGACTCCCTCGCCCCAAATACCAGCGGAGGCGTTATCGCCCAAGACAGTGGAGATGCCGACCGCTCTACAGACCACCTCAGGTTTACCCCGCAAGCAGGAGACCCGCTGATGAACTCACCCGCCGACCGCCTTCATGCGTTCCTGCTCGCCGCCGCCGTCTGCTTGCTCCCGCCAAGTCTCCTCGCGCAAGCGGCCCCCCTCGCCACGTTCCCCGCAACGAACGTAGGGTCAACCAGCCTTCCGCAGGCCGTCACCTTCACCTTGCCTGCCGCCGCGACCATATCGAGCATCGCGCCCGCAGCCTCTCTCGGCAATAAGAACGAGTACACCGCCGGCACGGTGACAGGCTGCGTCGTCGACGGCGCGACATCCAACCCCATCGGGACGATCTGCTCCATCCCCATTACCTTCACACCGGCCTACCCGGGACTTCGCGCCATCCCCCTGCAGGCGGTGACGAGTGCGGGCAAGTTCAATTTTGGCCTGAACGCTATAGGTCTCGGCCCGCTCGCGGCGCTGACGCCAGGCATCATCTCCATTTACGCGGGACTGCCATATGATACAAACCGCAGTTCAGGCGACGGCGGACCTGCTACCAGTGCCCAGCTGACCCTCCCTACGGGTATTGCGATCGATAGCGCGGGCGACACCTACGTGTCGGACCTCGCCTATAGCGTCGTTCGCAGGATCGACGGAGTGACGGGAGTCATCACGACGGTCGCCGGTATGGCAGCGTCACCCAATGGCTTCTCCGGTGACGGTGGTCCCGCCACGAGCGCTCAGTTGAATCATGCAGAGGGCCTGGCTCTGGATAGCGCCGGGAACTTATACATTGCCGACACCGAAAACAGTCGCATTCGAAGGGTAACTGCTGCTACCGGCATCATCTCCACGGTCGTCGGCGACGGCACATCCGCGACTGCCGGGGACGGCGGCCTGGGAACGAGTGCGGAGATCCATGCGCCCTATGGAGTTGCGATAGATAGCGCAGGCAATCTCTATATTGCGGAGCTTGGAGCTTCCGTCATTCGACGTGTCGACGCATCGACCGGGATCATCACGACCATCGCGGGTATAGCCGGCGTTCCCGGTTACGCAGGGGACGGCGGCCCAGCCACCAGTGCCAATCTGGAAGCCCTCTATTCCATCGCCTTCGATAGTGGCGACAACCTCTATCTAACCGATGGCACTCATGGAGTCATCCGCAAGATCACCGCCACGACAGGCATCATTACCACCGTGGTCGGTAACGGCTCCAACGCGTCTACCGTGGACGGGGTACTAGCGACCGAGACAGCATTCCACCAGATCAGGGGTGTTGCAGTTGATAGCGCCGGAGATATTTACTTCACGTGTGGCACTGTAGTTGATCTAGATATCTCCAAAGTGATCCGCAAAGTAAGCGCGAATACCGGAATTGTTACCACGGTAGTTGGTGGCGACGGTGTGGACCGCGATCCACCTTCGGGCATGGGTGGTCCAGCCACTGCGGCAGGCATCGGTTCCCTTCCTAATCTAGTCGTTGATAGCGCCGGCAACCTATATTTCCCTACCGATTCAAACATTCTCAAGGTCGATGTATCGACCTCCGCGCTCACCTACCCGCAGACCACTCCCGTCGGAACCCCGGACGCTGTCGACGATCCGCAGACCGCCATCCTGAACAACATCGGCAACGAGCCGCTCACGGGTTCCTCCGGCAACGGGGCGATCACTTCTTCCTGGCTGATCGATGCCTCCTCCACCTGTTTTCCGTTCACTTCACTCGCCTCCGGCAATAGTTGCACACTGCCGGTGGACTTCAAGCCAACGCTCTCCGGCGCGCTCACCGGAACGCTGACGCTTGAGGACAACTCACTCAACGCCAGCCCCGCTACCCAGAGCATCACGCTCACCGGAACGGCGACGGGAGGCACGGTCACCATCGCGCCTGCCTTGCAAGCCTTCCCCGCTACAGCCGTAGGCAACACCAGCGCGGCACAATCTTCCACCCTTACCAATGGCACTGCAAGTGCAATCACCCTCCACAGCGGATCGCTGACCGATGCGACTGACTTTACGCAAAGCGATAACTGTAACGGTCAAGTCGCGGCGGGCGGCAGTTGCACCGTAACCTTTACCTTTACTCCGCAGAGTGCAGGCGCGCTTTCATCAAGTTACTCGATCGCGACGGGCTCTCAGGGCTGGACCGTCGCGCTGTCCGGCACCGGTACAGCGGCTCTAACGCCGCAGGCAAGTCTTTCTCCCACCTCTCTTTCCTTCACGACCGTCGTGAACACGGTCGCGTCCAACCAGACCGTGACGCTGACGAACTCCGGGACGGCTGACCTTATCATCAATTCACTTGTGATCACCGGCACGAATGCAAGCTCCTTCACAATCGTAAGCGAGTCGTGCGGACCGACCAAGCCGGATCACGCCACACTGGCCGCCGGAGCCAGTTGCCAAATCGTCATCGGCTTTCCCACCATCGTTGCCGGTACTTATACCGCCAACTTGACCGTTACCGACGATGCCAGCGCGACAATCCAGACGGTCGCCCTGAATGGGACGGTAACCGGTACGTCCCAGGCGGTATTCTCACCGGCTTCTCTCAGCTTTGCCACTGTCGTCAATACCGCAGCCCCCAACCAGACTGTAACGCTTTCCAATCCGGGTACGGCGCCACTCGCAATCTCGTCCGTCGCCCTTGGCGGCGTCAATGCCAGTTCCTTCAACGTAGTGTCCAACGCCTGCGGCGCGACGCTCGCTGCCGGAGCCAACTGCATCATGACAATCGGATTTCCGGTCACCGTGGCTGGCACCTACAACGCAACGCTTACGGCCAATGACAACGCGATTCCGGCAACCCAGACGGTCGCACTCAGTGGGACGGTGACCGGTACGCCACAGGCTGCACTCTCACCGGCTACTCTTAGCTTCACCACGTCTGCCGGAGTTCCTTCCACTACAGCCACATCTACCCTATCCAACGCTGGCACCGCGGCGCTGACCATTGCTTCGATCAATTTGTCCGGAAGCGGGGCCAGTACATTCTCGCAGACAAACACCTGCGGGACGACGCTTGCTCCTGCAGCATACTGCACGATCAGCGTTGTCTTCTCGCCATCGGCGGCGGGCAGCTACTCGGCAAATCTGGTCGTGACCGACAACGCCGCAACCACCACCCAGACCGCAACGCTCACCGGTACGGCTACATCGTCAGCTGCGCCGCAGGCTGCATTGAGCCCCGCGAACGCCAGCTTCGGCAGCGTAGCCACGGGTTTGACGAGCACCGCACAGACCTTCACCCTGGCGAACGCCGGAACCGCATCCCTGGCGATCACCTCCATCAGCATCGGCGGTGCCAACGCGGCATCGTTCGCCATCACCTCGAATGCCTGCGGAGCGGCGCTGGCGGCAGGTGCGAGTTGCACGTTGACCATTGCGTTCAGCCCGACTTCCGCAGGGAACCTGGCGGCTACGCTTTCGGTGGTGGATGCGGTGGGGACGCAGACGTCGGCGCTGAGCGGTGTGGGTGTGTCGACTACGCCGCCGGACTTCAGCATCACGGCTACGCCGGCGGCGCAGAGCACGTATCGCGGGGCCAGTGTGAGTTACACGATCCAATTGGCGTCGCTGCTGGCGGGTAATCCATTCAACAGCGCGGTGACGCTAAGTGCGGGCGGATTGCCGGCGGGCGCGATGGCGAAGTTCTCCCCAGCGATGGTAACGCCAGGGACCGTTCAGCAGACCTCTACGCTGACGGTCGAGGTGCCAGGGCTGGTGAGCCGCGTTGTGCCGGGCGCAACACGGCCGGGAGAATCGGAGGGCATCACGCCGGCGATGCTTGCACTGGGGCTATTGCTGGTAAGACGCGCAAGACGGCGCATGTTCAGGGTGCTGTCGGTGCTGCTGCTGGCGGGGATCGCGGGGCTGAGTTTCACAATCATGGGTTGTGGAACTGGTAATGGCTTCAAGATTCCGACGTCCACGTCGACCATCATCGTCACGGCTACGGGCGGGAGTACGACGCACTCGACCACCGTAACCTTAACCATTCAGTAAGGAGTAAATTCGATGGCCGGACATATTTGGAAACTCGGTGCAGTGGCGGTTATGGCGATGAGTGCGGCGGTTGCCGTGGCGCAGAACGCTCATGCGGTGAGCTTAGGTGTGGACTACACGTACGTGCGCTCGAACGTGCTGCCGGGGTGCTCGTGCTTTTCGCTGAATGGCGGAGGGGTGCAGATGCAGGTAGCACTGACGCCGCATGTAGCTGTGATCGGCGACATGACGCTCGCGCATAAAGGCGGCATTACCGCAGACCATTACAGCCTGACTCAGCTTACGTATACGGGCGGCTTGCGCGTTCGACCGTCCTCTCCGGGCGCGCTGTTGCGGCCGTTCGGCGAGGTGCTGCTGGGCGGCGCGAGCACGTTCGGGACACTCTCTCCATCGCGCAGCGGAGTGGGGGGTGGCTCGAATGCGTTCGCCTTTGAGCCGGGCGGCGGGTTAGAGCTGCGGCTGAATTCTCGTGTGTCGCTGGTGCCTGTGGAGGCCGATTACCTGCTGACCACGTTCAGCAACACGGAGAACAACCGACAGAATGACCTGCGGTTCTCGGCAGGGTTTGTGATCCGACTCTCCCGTTAAAGTATGGGGGCGGACAACTACGTTTCAAGTACCGGAAGCAGGTGTACAATGATGCCTCCGCAAACAACATTTAGTTCCACGAGGGGGGTTGTAATGAAGCACGCACAACGTTGGATGGCGGCAGCTTTGATAACCATTTTGATCGGAGCAGTGACGATGACTGAAGCACAAACCGCAAGTGTGTCGGCAAATGATGCCGCGGAGATAAAGGCCGTACTCAACTCGATGCAGACAGCTTGGAACCATCACGATATGAAGGCCTTCTGTAGTTACATGACGGACGACGTGGAGTGGGTCAATGTAGTTGGAATGTGGTGGCGTGGGAAGCCGCAGGTGTATAAGGCGCACGACAANNCCTGAAACCCTCATTATGCGAGGAATCGCGCCTGGGGTCGTTGTGGTTACGCAGATCATTCCCGCGGACGGGTATACGACGCCCGATGGATTCAAGGTGCCACCAAATCGAAACGTGCTGACGGAGACATTTGTGAATCGCGGAGGGTCTTGGTTGATCGCGGAAGGGCACAATACCGTCATCGACGAACGGGCGCAGGCAAACGACCCTGGGAGATAATCGGAGGCGATCGTTGAATCAATGGGCTCTG
The DNA here is from genome assembly GCA_003138365.1 of Acidobacteriaceae bacterium. Taxonomy (GTDB): domain Bacteria; phylum Acidobacteriota; class Terriglobia; order Terriglobales; family Acidobacteriaceae; genus Telmatobacter. The sequence continues at coordinate 1,922 of PLFY01000165.1, read as the reverse complement.
TGGGATGAGGACCCCAGGATACCGCAGCACCGTCAGCCCACAACTGAACCGGAGCTTTGAGCTGCAACCCGCGCGCATCGACTACGAACTCGCCACTTTTCACAACGACCAGGCAAACCGTCAGAACGACATTCGCTTGTCCGCGGGAGTGCTCTACCGGTTCGGCGCTCGAAATAAATAAATCGGGTGTTCGAGATCTCGAACACCCATCTCCAGGAGGTACACCATGAAGACTATTTCTCTCGCACAGGCCCGCATTCAGCCTTTCATCATGGCGATCTTGGTTTGTTCGCCCCTTGTCGCAAAACCGCAATCCTTGCATGTAGAAACCCCTGCTCCACTTCACGCCGGCGACAACCGCGCCGCAGTCGATAGCTTCGTCGGAGAGCACTACTGGTTCTTCTACGCGGAACCAGGCAGTTTTCATCTACGGTTCACTGGAGGCGACACGCAAGAGGGTTTCACAATAGGCGGCCGCGCTGGTGCCGGGGCCGCCTTTGCGCCAAAAACCCCTGGCGCGATCCTCAAATGGCAGGAGTCGGCCTCCGGCACCACCTTCGAAGGGTCAGTCAAACAACGAACCCGAATCATCGTCGAAGTAGACCCGAGAAAAAGCCCTCTAGTGCGCCAGACGACAAACTACATCCTCACTGCCAGCGGCAACATCTCCTTCGCTGCGCTCGGCAACGGCACAGGTCCGTCTCCCATCGTTGGGACCTACATGGCGAAACTCAAGGACTTCGGAGCTGTCAAATTCCTCCCCGACGGAAGCATCGTTGCCTCAAATGGCGCGCATGGTACGTGGACACTGTTCGATGCGGGTAGCGGCATCTACTCGGTTGTTTTGGGTGGAGCACGACTAACCCTTACCCTTGCGCCAGGACGAGGCCTTGTCGATTCCGGCACTCGCAATCTCTATTTCGAGTTGCAGCACTAAAACACTGTTTCCCGCAATCGCCGAATGTCGGGGCACAGCCTTCCTCGATTTGTTTCTGTGGAACGGGCAACTGGGAACGGCAGGAAAGTTCTCTGCCATGCCTCCCGCCACCTGGTTGAACCATGGGTGCTCTCGCAGCCACGCCTCCCTCTCTGAAGGGCGTATACGCTCCGGTGGCCGAGTCCCCAGCAGCTTCTGTTCTGCGAAAGCGATTTTTGCCCTCTGCTTCGCTGCATCCGCGGCAGGGGGGAACTCCCGAGCGAAGGAGACTCTAGTTCCCAGCAGAAAGATCGGCCAAAGGTCATCTTCTCACCGAAACAAGGTTGCAACGAAGGTGACCGCATCCGGCTCAATGACTCGTTTTGTATGTGAAGTAGGTGCTACGAACGCAGCTGTTCCGCCTGAAGCTGTTTCCACTGGTCGGGGAGCCAGTTAGGCAGTTCGCTTTTGCGCGTCTGCGATAAGTTCGTCAGCAACTGGGTGAGATACAGCTGCGGGTCTATATCGTGCCGGCGGCAAGTGCTGGTGAGGCTGGCCAGGATCGCCGCCGTTCTGCCGCCACGTGGATTGCCAACGAAGAGACTGTTCTTTCTGTTATGGAAAGATTTCCATAATCGCAAAAACTGGATCCACATCGGCAGCCAGCAGGCCGGACCGGGGGTGGCCGCAATCCTCTCCGTGGTTGAGAACTGCCGCCAGCTTGGCATCCCTGTCCGCGAATACCTTCATGAGATCCTGCCCGGACTGGCAAACATGTCCATCCAACTCGTCGCCGATCTCACGCCCACCGCATGGGCCGCAAGGCACACTCACGCTAACCTTTAAACTTCCGCGCCTCACTAAGTCAACCGTGTGTTTGGCCTACGCATACCATTACTCGGCCCCATGACTTTCCGCCAACGGCAATGATTGACGACCCACGCCGGCGCTTTTCGGCCTGGCCCGCGAGGTTCCGGTGAACTTTTTGAGCTGAGGCGCGATCTCC
>PLFY01000111.1 GCA_003138365.1 Acidobacteriaceae bacterium | reverse complement strand
GCCCACGGCCAGTCGGATTCCATTGAGAGGGTCACCCACTCCATGTGTACCCTCGAGTTCACCGACCACCAGCCCCTCTACCGCTGGTATATCGAGCAGCTCGGCATCTTCCCTTCGCAGCAAATAGAATTCGACCGTCTCAACATCACCTACACCCTGCTCTCCAAACGTAAGCTGTTGCAGCTCGTAAGTGAAAAGCGCGTGAGCGCCTGGGACGATCCCCGTATGCCCACCCTCTCCGGCCTGCGCCGCCGCGGCTTTACCCCTGAAGCCATCCGCGCCTTCGCCGCCGCCGCCGGCGTCTCGCGCACCAATGGCGTCGTCGACATCGAAATGCTCGAACACTTCCAACGCGACGACCTGAACCGCCGAGCCAACCGCGCCATGGCCGTGCTGCATCCGCTCAAGCTTGTCATCGACAACTACCCTGAAGGCCAGCACGAGTTCGTCGAAGTCGCCAACAACCCGGAAGACCCCTCCGCCGGAACCCGCCAGGTGCCCTTTTCCCGCGAAGTCTACATCGATCACGACGACTTCCGCGAAATTCCTCCGCCCAAGTACTACCGCCTGTCTCCGGGAAAAGAAGTGCGCCTGCGCAACGCCTACTTCATCACAGCTAAGGAAGTGGTGAAAGACGCAGCCGGCAACATTGTCGAAGTCCACTGCACCTACGATCCGGCAAGCCGCGGCGGCAACTCTCCAGACGGCCGCAAGGTCAAGTCCACCATGCACTGGGTCTCAGCCGCCCACGCCATCTCCGCCGAAATCCGTCTCTACGGCAAGCTTTTTCTCAAGCCCGATCCGACCGACGTGGAAGAAGGCCAGGACGTTCTCGACAATCTCAACCCCAACTCACTGGAGGTTCTGACCGGCGCCAAGCTTGAGCCCTCACTCGCCACCGCCAAGCCCGGAGACCGCTTCCAGTTCGAGCGCGTCGGCTACTTCTGCCTCGACCCTGACTCCACTCCCGGCAATTTGGTCTTCAACCGTACCCTCCCGCTCAAAGACTCCTGGGCCAAGATCGAGAAGAAGGCGGGAACGTAACCCACCTGCCTGGTGCCAGTTAGCCTCCCAGCGGTCATCCTGAGCGGAGCGTTCTTCAGCGGAGTCGAAGGACCTGCATTTGTTTCTTGGCCGGGTGCCGGGTGCCCCAAGTTTCGATTTTTGAAGCCTGGGAATGCTTCAATCCTGACTGGCTAAATGCGAACCAACTGCGCCAGCGTATCGAAGTGCGCATCGCGCGCCGCCAGAACCAGCGAATGTTCCAGCACCAGAGCCGCGATCCACATGTCGTTTGCAGGGATGGGCGTGCCTTGCTTGCGCAGTTGCCGGTACACGTTGGCGTAATGATGCGTCGTCTGCTCGCCCGCGTAGAGAATCCCTACGCCCGGCTTGAGAAGGAACCGGCGCAGAACAGCTTCGTTGCGCGGGCCCTGGCTGCCCGCGGCAAATCCGGCCCGCAATTCGCCAACCACTACAAACGGCAGCCAGACCTCGTCGGCCATCTCAACCGCTTCAATGACGGTCCGGTCGCCCCGGCAAAGGTCGGTGTAGCGATTGGTGTCCAGCGCCAGCCTCACCCTGCGGTCCTCGCTCGCGCCTGATTGTGAGCCTTGGGATGTGGGTTCATGGCCACAGCGACTCATCCACGGTGTCCTGCGACGCCAGCGCGCTGTCGAAGGCGGGATCGTCTTGCCAGCTTCCCGCAATGTCCCCGAGCTCTCGCCACCGGCGCGGTTCCGGGCTCAGGCCTGCTCCGCGAACCAATGCCAGAACCGCAACCTCGTTCAGGCTCTTGCCTTGCTCGCGGGCAGAGCCGCGAAGGGCGGCATCCAGATACTCCGGCACGTTGCGAATGGTGTACTGCATACAGAGATTATAGGCACTGTAGGCACCGCTCGCAAGCACCTGGCTCGACAAGCGTTTCCGAAGCGCCGCACCCTCCCGCTCAAAGACTCCTGGGCCAAGATCGAAAAGAAGGAACCATTACATGGAGCAGACGCTCGCTCATCGCTCGCCTGGGCTGCTATTGCATCGTGCAAAGCAGATTGATGTTGATTATCCTGCGCCTTTTTGGTAACATTTCGTTGTCAATCAAACTGTAGGCACTTTGGTTGACATGTCTGTAAGTGCTTTGGAATGTGAGCGGAGAGAGTGGGAATTGAATCCCTAGCGCTGTGAACGCAACCACTTGGAGAGCTTCATTATGGCAAGCCCAACTCGAACCCATATTCGCACGGTTGGTTCTCGTAAGCTAACCGTAAAGCCGTCACGAGAAAGTGCCTTGCAGGCAATCGTTGCGATTCTTGAAGATCAAATGACGGATATGGGACTCAACGAAGAAGAGAAGAATGTCAAAACCGCGGAACTTGTTGCTTCCGTCAGCGATGCGGTCACTTCGAAGCTAGCGCCGCGCGCCAAGCGCTCAACGCGGCTTCATACCGCGGCTCTCCAGGCTTGATCCCGTAAACACGATTCAGAATCTCTTTGAATGTCTCTTCGTCGCCTATCTCTGTAAGGGTTCGCATAGCATCCATTGCCACTCGCTCGCGGACTCGTGCCTCACCCTTAGGCGTCCTTGGCTTCGCAACATCGAAGGGTCTATCTTTTCGCATCGAACCGGACTTTCATCCTTTAGAACATCATACAATTCACATGGCGCCCCGGGACCTGGGATTCCTGTCAGCCGGCAACCGGCAAGGGCTTTCTTTGCTCGAAAAACTCCCGGAGGCGGGTGGCCCACCCTTTGATCCACCACAAAAAGCTGGGTGCCCCATCCTTGCGCTTTTTTCTGGTGCAAGGGTGGGAGACCACGCCCTCCATCTCTGCGGGCTTTTCGGCGTGTCATTCGCCAACCGGCAACGCCTTCCCTTGCTCGAAGAACTCCCGAAGCTTCACAGTCGAGCACGGAGTCTGCCCCAGCGCTTCATCCATCCATGACGGAAGCTCAGCAGCCAGAAACGTAATCTCCCGTCCCAGAAACGACGCGATCAGCTTGGGCGTCGTTTTGTGTGCGGAGTTGTCATAGACATCAAGGAGATCGATTGTCTTTCCCAACTCGTCCAGCACGCGGCCGAAGTTACCAAGGCTCGCTGAGCGAATATTTCGAACCGTATCTTCCGAGCCGCTGTGTCCGCCCAGGTCTGCCCGGTTCGCTACACGGTCGATGGACTTTTCGAGCCTATCCACGCATACATAAGTGAACCTGACTTCAAATCCAACGGAGTGAGCCTGCCTCATTTGATTGAAGACGATGGTGCTGCGCAGAGTCGTTTCGGTCGCGAAGTCTTTGCCGGCGGCGATGTGATCCTGAATGAATTTTTCACAGATCGGCCCAACAATCGCTCGAATCGACTTGGGAATGCCGACTTAAGAGCCACCGTTCAACTGAGCCGCATAGTCGTCCGCATTGAAAAAATCGCAACCGAACTGACTTCCAGGGAACGCACTCGTCTTTCCACTGCCGGAAGGTCCGGCAACGACGAACATGATCGGCATTCTCTATCCCCCGAAGTCACGATCCGCGCCCGGCTGCATATCCGCGGGGAGTTCCTTCTTGAGGCGGTTGCCGTCCTTGTCGACGATGCCCAAGGCTTCCAGCCTCTCAACCGAGCGGCGAATGCGCTTTCCACCCTCTTCGAGAACCCGCGCCATCAATGCTCTATGCTCGGCCAGGTACTCAGGGGAGAACGTCTTTTTCACATAGGCCGCTTTGGGGGCTTCCACGGCGCTTTCGTCCAACTTCGGAACAACGGCCTCAGTTGCCATCATGCCCTCCTGTTTGTTGAATTCTAGTCCCGATCCGGTGTGAATGAAAGATCACCGTTGCCGGGTGCCCCAGGTCTCGTTTCTGAGACCTGAGATTCCCGCAACATCCCCCTACGGAATCAGAAACGCCCCCGAAATTCCCTCATCCAGCGTGGCCAGAACCGCTCCATTTGCGCTCGCCAGTTGCACGAGGTGCCCGTCCGTCGTCTGAGCCGGGCTCTTGACCCAATTCGGCAGGGATGAAATGTCATTTCCGTCCGGTATGAACTCGAGCGGCAGCGCCTTCCATGCCTTCAGCCCCGTCAACAAGGACCTAGTACCGTGTATCACTCAT
>PLFY01000072.1 GCA_003138365.1 Acidobacteriaceae bacterium | reverse complement strand
ATTGAAATGGAATGACTTGCTAAGAGACTGGGGCGTGAATCCCTTCTTCGGCACCAATCATTTAGAATCAGTAACTTAGATGGATTATACGGGACCATGAACCAAGGCTGTAATTCACCTCGCCTGAGGCGCCCCATTTAATATATGTCAGCGAGACGCAATGACTGGATGGAATAACCGCGCCACAAAGCGGTGAGGAGTGAAATGACTTTCCCAACGCTTAGTTATACCGACGCAGACGGGCAGCACGACGTCCTTCTTGACCGTCATACCACATCGATCGGACGTTTGCCCGATCAGGACGTTGTACTGCGCGATCAAAGCGTCTCGCGGCAACACGCGATGATCGTCCGGGAGAACGATTCGTATTCGGTTGTGGATCGGAACAGCAGCCACGGCACCTTTCTCAACGGCGTGCGCGTTCAGCGGGCTCCTCTGAATGCCGGCGATGTGCTGCAACTGGGTTCGCTGGAGGGGCCGCAACTCCAGTTCCATTTCGAGACCGTAAGCGAGGGAGAGCCCACGTCTCAGGTCAGCATGGTTTCCAGCCTGCGTTTCCAGGTCAACGACTTTCCGCTTATCGACGAGAAACAACCGCCGGCAGCTCGCGAGATGGAGCAGTTGAATTGGCTGCTGAGCGCGGCCCGGCAACTGAACGCCGGCGGAGCGATCGAGGAAATCCTCACCACCCTGCTCCAACTGACGCTGCAGCTCACCGGCGTTGAGCGCGGGTTCGTCTTCCTGCGCGAGGGCGGAGAGATGAAGCTTGCGCGCGGACTGAATGCGGAAGGCCGGATTGTTGAACAGGACTCGACCATCTCGCGCCGGGCCATTCAGAAGGCGATCGAGAGCGATGCAAAGTTTTCGATCAGCGACACCCTGACCGATGACAAGGCTTCGGCCTGGGCGAGCGTGATGGCGAATAGGATTCGCAGCATTTATTGCATTCCGTTGCGCAAACGCGACGCAAACGGCCAGCATACTGAACTGCTTGGGCTTCTCTATCTCGATAGTCAACTGGGCGCCGGAAACCTGAGCGAAGTGGATCATCAGTTGCTCGACACCATCGCCACTGAAGCGGCGGCACTGCTACAAAATGCTCTGCTCGCCGAGGCGGAATACAAATCGCGCAGGGCGCGCGAGGAGCTGGAAGTTGCCGCCCGGATTCACAGCGGACTTATGTCGATCACCATGCCCGTGATTCCTTTTGCCGTGGTCAAGGCCAAGAGCATTCCCTGCTACGAAATTGGCGGCGATTTCTTCGACGCGGTGGCGCTCGACGACTGTGTCTGCGTGGCCATCGCGGATGTGTCGGGCAAGGGCATTCCGGCCGCCATTGTGGCCGCAACCATGCAGGGAATCATCCACGCGCAATTGCTCTCCGGGCAAAGCCTGCCGGAGATCGCGGCGCTGCTGAACCAATTCCTTTGCACGCGCAACGTGGGCAAATACGCCACCTTGGTGTTGCTCAAGCTCTTTCCCGACGGCAGCGTTGAATACATGAATTGCGGCCACATTCACCCGCTTCTCATCCAGGACGCGGGGGTGAAATGGCTTGAAGAAAGCAGCCTGATTGTGGGTCTGCTTCCCGAGGCAAGTTATTCCTCCGCGCGCTGCACATTACAACCCGGCGAACGGATTCTGCTGGCAACGGACGGACTGGTGGAAGCGGAGAACAGCGCCGGCGATCCGTTTGGCGACGACAGATTGAGTGAGATCGCTCTCCATCAGGATATGAACCAGATCCTCGACCTTGTGGCCAAGTTCCAGGCCAACAATGAGGCACAGGATGACTGCACCCTGGTAGAGGTCCGGTACAACGGCGGACGTGTACCTTCCGCCGGCGAAGCCACTTGATGGCCGCTCTGCTCGATATTCGTGACTTGCAAATTCGCTTTGGAGCGGCGGAGGCAGTGCGCGGCATCAGCCTTCAGCTCGATGAGGGCGAGGTGTTGGGGCTGGTGGGCGAGTCGGGGTCGGGCAAGAGCGTCACGGCTCTGGCGATCCTGGGTCTGCTGGGGCCGGCGGCGCAAGTGACTGGCCAGGTCTTGTGGCGGAGTGTTGGGGCAGCCAGCTTCAACGAAGCGTCAGAAGACAAGAGCGCCCAAGGCGCCAACCTGCTGCGGCTACGCCAGAGGGCACTGCGACAATTGCGCGGCCGGGAGATCGCCATGATCTTCCAGGAGCCGATGACGGCGCTGAATCCGGCCATGACGATTGGCCGCCAGGTGGCCGAGGCCGCTGAAGCGCATTTTCCCTCGTGGACGGGCCAGGACGCGAAGCGCAAGGCCATTGCCGCTCTGGAGGCGGTCGCGATTCCCGACGCCGCACGCCGCTACGGCGACTATCCGCACGAGTTTTCCGGCGGCCAGCGGCAACGCATTCTCATCGCCATGGCGCTCATCAACCGGCCACGGCTGCTGATTGCCGACGAGCCAACCACTGCCCTCGATGTCACTGTGCAGGCGCAGGTTCTCGAGCTGCTCAAAGAGCTGCAACGAAAGCATGGGCTGGCTATGTTATTCATCTCGCACGACCTTGCCGTAGTGGGCCAGGTGGCCAGCCGCGTCGCCGTGATGCGCGCCGGCCAAATCGTGGAGACGGGCCCGACTGCGCGCCTGCTCACCGCGCCGGAGCATCCGTATACGCGCAGCCTGCTTGCCGCCGTNNTCGTGGGGAAGATTGTGCGGGTTGCCGCCGCGCCGCGACCCATTCCCGTCGTCAGCCGGCAGGCTGGAGTCGGGGAAGACCGGGCAAGTGCAAGAAGAACTGAACCTATGACGCAATTCATGAGCGCCTGCGCCGCCGCGCTCTTCTTGTGTCTGACTGGGTGTTCCGTTCAGACCCTGGTTCACGTATTGACTTCACAGACTTCGCAATCCACGGAGCCCACGAAGCCCAAACTGGTCGCACAGACGCCCAAGCCCGCGCAGCACGCAATAAAGCCCGGCTCCAAGCCTGAGCCAACCAGCCAGGAACTCTTTGAGTACCTTCACGGCCAGCTTCTTTCTCTCAGTCCGAGCGACGGGGTCAACGACAATCTGGAGGTCGCATTCGATCCGGCCTCGTCGATCCTGTCGATTACTCAGCCTGACGGCCGCTGCGACATCTTTCTCAGTGCAATCGACAGCAACAGCGCGATCTGGGAGATGATCGATCCAAGCGACGCCAATCATCAACGAGGACAGGTTTTGCGGCTCACAATGAATTCGATGAGCGGGAAAGCGGCGAGGGCCTGCTACGACACCCAGAATCGGATCGATGCAAGCATTGCCACAAATCGGGCTCGCTTGTTTTTCTCCCTTTCCAAGGCAAACGCGACCCCCGGCTTCACGAACAAGATGGATAAGGCGATCAAGAAGCTGATCGTGCAATCCGGCGGCGCCGCTGAGAAAGAAGTCCTTTAGAGCCGCGTCGCCGTTCCTACGCTGCGCCCGGATCGGAGCCTGCCGCTGGCGATAGTGAATGGCTCGAGGGCGAATCCAGTTACAACATGTTCAGTGGAAACGGGGCCTTGGCAGTCAAGGGCAGGCAAGTCCAAACCCGGCGATTTTACGGTACTAAAGTCCACTGTGGCCCTAATACCACCAGGTAGGGGGGTAGGGGGCGGGGTGGTACGGACTGCGCGGATCGCTGAGGAACCTCTGATTAAGTCTCATTGTTAGCCGTCCGTTCCCTCAGGGGCTAAACAGGCTGCGGAAAATGGCCGGTTTTCGAGCGACATGCCCGAAAGGCATACCTCAGGGGCTAAAGCCCGACGTTTATTTTGTTGCATTTGCGGCACGACTGAAGTCGTGCCCTTTCAAGACATAATCGACTATCGGTGTGGCGGACACCACGAGCGCGAATTTTTAATCGCGATGATGATACAATGTAGATACAGGAGTGAACATGCAGGCACAAGTGCTGAAATGGGGAAATAGCCTGGCTGTGAGGATTCCGAAGCCCGTGGCGGAGGACGCTCACTTTGAGGTCGGAGACGCGCTGGAGATTGCTGTGGGCGCCGATGGGATTGTGCAGTTGCACCGGGTTGGCACCATGCCGACCCTGGCTCAAATGGTGGCCCAGATCACGCCTGAAAATCGATATGCAGAGGTGCCGCTCGGGGCAGAAACAGGAAGGGAAATCGTCGAATGGTGACCCCGTACGTTCCAGACACCGGAGATATCGTTTTTATGGATTTCGGTCCCTTCGATCCTGAGGTTGGCCGGGAACAGGCAAAACGCAGGCCCGCTTTGATCTTGACCGATCTGCGCTACAACCGAGCAAGTGGGCTGGCAGTCGTTTGTCCATTGACCAGCAAAGTGAAGCCGTACCCGTTTAGTTTACCGATCACCGTTGGGGGTGTCGAAGGGGCGGTGCTTGTGGATCAATTGAAGAGCATGGATTGGTCTGGCCTCGGGGCTGAATTCCATTCGAAGGCTCCCGCATCCATGATGTCGAAGGTTCGTCAGTACATTGCGGTCCTGCTGCAAATCCCAACCAGGCAGTGAAATGATCTAGTGTGGTGTCTCCGTAGTTTGTTGAAGAAGACAGACGGCGAAATACAGGTCCTTCGACTCCGCTGTAAAGCGCTTCGCTCAGGATGACCGCCTCTTTGGAGTTCTCAGGCTCGCTTAAAAAATTCCTCGACATCCGTAATTGTCTGCGTCATGCGGTAAGGCGGCAGACTGGCGAGGAAGGTTTGGCCGTAGCGTTTTTGGGTGATGCGGTTGTCGAGCAGGACCAGGACACCGCGATCTTCGAGCGAGCGGATGAGGCGGCCGAAGCCTTGCTTCAGGGTCAGGACGGCGGCGGGGACCTGGTAATCGAAGAAGGGCTTGCCGCCGGCTTCTTCAATGGCCTTCATGCGGGCGGAGACTACCGGGTCGCTGGGAACGGCGAAGGGCAGGCGGTCGATGATGACGCAACTTAGCGCTTCGCCCTGCACGTCTACGCCTTGCCAGAAGCTGGCGGTGCCGAATAGGACCGCATTCGGCGTTGCCCGGAACTCTTCGAGCAATGCTTTTCGAGGGGCTGTCCCGTGCAGAAGGATGGGAAAGTCCAGCACCGGCAGAAGGCGTTCGTAGAGGTCGCGCATCTGGGCGTAGCTGGTGAAGAGGCAGAAGGCGCGACCCTTGGTGATTTCAAGCACGCGGCGGATGCAGCGCGCGGCAGCCTCGGGAAACTCGGGGTCGCGCGGGTCGGGCATCTCCGGTGGCAGATAGAGGAGGGCCTGCTTTCCATACTGAAAATGAGATGGAACCACTAGCTCTCGCGTCTCGGTCAGCCCCAGCCGTTTGCGCATGTGCTCAAAGCCGCCTTGCACGGTGAGGGTGGCAGAGGTGAGGACCACGGTTGGAATCGTCTCGAAGACCAATTCAGAGAGCAGTTCGGAGACGTCGATGGGCGTGGCCTGAAGGAAGGTGGTGCGGAGACCTCCTCGGGCAGCGGCAGAGCGTCCCTCAGGGGCTAAAGCCCTGTCTGTATTTCGGTCACTTTCGGCACGACTGAAGTCGTGCCCTTTCAAAGCACCGCCCCTCTTGAAGTCGTGCCCTTTCAAAGCGCTGCCTCTTTCCGCGGTTTGCGAGCTAACTCTACGCTCCATCCAATAGACCATGTTGCTGGCGTTCGATTCGAGCAGAAATTCAAGCTCAGAGCGCAGACGAGCGACGCGCTTCTTCAGTCCCGGCGCCTCATCGACGGCTTTCAGGCCATCCATCTCGGCTTCGATTCGGCGGAGGGTGGCGCGAACGCCCATGTAAAGGTCGCCCGAGGTTTCAAGGAACTCCTCCCGGCCGGTGAAGGGCTGGCGACCGTCGCCGGCCATGGGAAGGCCGGCAAAAAACATGCGGGCGCGTTCACGGAGTTGCTGGGTGGCGGCGGGCAGGTTTTCTGCGCCCTCTTTTCCGCGCAGCAGAGCGTCGGTATCGCGGGCCAATTCCTCAAAGCGTATGTTGCTGACCGAGAGGCCGAAGTAGCTTGAAGCCACCTCTTCCAGTTCGTGCGCCTCGTCAAAGACCACCGCCGCGGCCTCGGGCAGAATGCCCGCGTCGGGCGCGCCGGCAGCCTCCTGCCTCACGCTCAGGTCGGCGAAAAACAGGTGGTGGTTGACGATGATGATGTCCGACTCGAGGGCTTTGCGCCGCATTTCGGTGATGAAGCAGCGCCGGTAGTCGGGACAGGTTGACCCCAGGCAGGCCTCGGTCCGCGCATCCAGCTTGTTCCACAACGCGCTCGACTCAGGCATGCCGGAGATCTCTGCGCGGTCGCCGGTTTCGGTGGTTTGCTCCCACTGGGCGATCTGGCGGTACTGGTCGATTTCTTCCAGACCGGAAAGAATCGGCTGGTTGCGGAGGGCGGCCAGCTTGTGGCGGCACAGATAGTTGGCGCGGCCCTTCATGTAGCAGACGCGGAGCGGGCCGAGCAGCGTTTCAAGGAAAGGAATGTCGCGGAAGTAGAGCTGGTCCTGGAGGGCCTTGGTTCCGGTGGAAACGATGATGCGCTGTCCTGTGCGGAGGGCGGGGAGCAGGTAGGCCAGGGTCTTTCCGGTTCCGGTGCCTGCCTCGACGATCAGGTGGCGACGCTCCGCGAGGGCCCGTTCGACGGATTTGGCCATTTCGAGTTGGCCGGGGCGATACTCGTAGGGTAGCGACGAGCGCGCCAGAATGCCGCCGGGAGAGAAGAACTCATGCAGGGTGGGCAAGGCGCGGGTTGGGTTGTCGGAGGCGGGCATCGGGGCTCACTCCATCATAGTGAGCCTGCCTCTCCCGTTGAGCTCGCCGCCTCCTAAACTCGGACGCGGCATCGAGTTCAGGTTCCGCGCCCGATCTCCAGGCGGGAGATCGTCTGGGCTGCCGTCGTGAGGGCGATCCTCACTTCTGACCTTGGCGGTACCGCGAGTCCATCCATCGGCCGATCATGAAGGCCTCGTCGGCACTCGATGCGCCTTTGAGGTTGGCGGTGCTCTTCATCAGCTTCTTGCGGATGTTGGCGGCTCGTTGCGCGGCAATCGCCTTTTCCGCAGCGGCGGAGTAGGGATTGACGGGATTCATGTTGATTTGGCTGGCGTGGATGTGCATCTTCCCCTCCTGGAGGGAGACGGTGCAATTGTCTTGCCTGGATTGTGCTGGAACGATGAGAAAAGGCTCATTTTGGACCTGCCCGCCGGCTTCTCGTCCGGTTGACTTCCGGAAGTGGACTAAGCATACTTAGTCCATGGCCTACACTGTCCACCAGGCGAAGACCCATTTCTCGCGGCTGCTGAAAGAAGCAGAGGCGGGCGAGGAGGTCATCGTCATGCGCGGGACCAAACCTGTGGCCAAAATCGTGCCGATCAACGAGCCGGCTGCGCCGAAGGCGCCGTTTCGTCTCATGGGCGCTTATAGGGGCCGTATGAGCTGGGATGAGGACGCCTTCGATCCAATGACAGACGAAGAGCTGGTGGAATGTGGTTTGGGATACATGCTTGATGCGCCGCTGGTTCCACCTCCGCCCCGGCCAGTCAACAAATGACTTATCTCCTCGATACGCACGTGTTCCTCTGGATTCTCAATACTCCGGAGGTGCTACCTGCGCCGGTTCAGAGGATCGCCGAGAATAGCTCCGCAACCTTGCTGGTCTCAATCGCAACTCCTTGGGAGATGGCGATCAAGGTTACCAGTGGCAAACTGGACGCGGCGGATATTCTCGACGACTTTGAAGCTGCACTGACCCGGGGAAAGTTCACTCTTATGGAGACCACGATCCAGCATGTGATTCGCGGGGGCAGGCTGCCACCGCACCACCGGGACCCGTTTGACCGGCTGCTGGCCGCGCAGGCGCTGGACTTGCGCGTCCCGTTGATTAGCCGCGACCGGGTCTTCGATTTGTATGGCGTAAAGAGGATTTGGGATTAGCAAGTGGCGTCTGACCTTTGGGTCGGCCGGTGAATGGAGACAAGTTTTGGCGAAGTATCGCAGATCGGTAGTGCCCAGGGAGGCTGGCGCCGCGGCGCTGCCGCTGGTGGCCATTGTGGGCCGGCCCAACGTGGGCAAATCCACGCTCTTCAACCGGCTCACACGGAGCCGGCGTTCCATTGTGGGTGACGAGCCCGGCATCACCCGCGACCGCATTTACGGGGAATATGACTGGGCCGGACGGCAGTTTCGGATTGTGGACACGGGCGGCATTGTGCCCGACGACCCCGAGCTGATTCCCACCGAGATTTATGCCCAGGCCAAGGTGGCCCTGGAAGAGGCGGACGCGCTGGTGCTGGTGGTGGATGCGCGGACGGAGCTGGCAAGTCCGGACTACGATCTGGTGCGATTGCTGATTCGCGGCGGCAAGCCTGTGTTTCTGGCCGTGAACAAGGTCGAGGGCGAGGCGATGGCCTTCGGGGCGGAGAACTTCCGCCAGTTGGGAATCCGCAACGTATTTCCCATCAGCTCGGAGCATGGGCTGGGCATCGGCGACCTGCTGGACGCAATCTCCGACGCGATTCCGTCGCCGGCTGATGCTGTGCTTGGGGGGGAAGAAGCCGAGGCCGGGCGAGAAGCCGAGGCAACCGCTGAGGCCGAGGAGGCAGAAAACTTTGAAGAGGGTCCAGTGCCGCCAGAACTGGGGGAAGATCAGCCTCATCAACTGCTCCGCACCCACGGCGAGTTTGAGCAGCACGAGACCTCGGTGGCCATTATCGGCCGGCCCAATGTGGGCAAATCCACATTGCTGAACGCGCTGACGGGGACTTCACGGGCGATTGTTTCGCCCATCGCAGGCACCACGCGCGACGCAGTGGACGAGGTGGTGGAGTTCGAGGGCAGTCAGTTGCGCTTTGTGGATACGGCCGGCATTCGCCGCAAGGGCAAGACCCACCTGATGGCCGAAAAGATGAGCGTGGTGATGGCGCGGCGGCACCTTGAGGCCGCGGATGTGGCGCTGCTGGTGATCGACGCGACGGATGGAGTGACGGCAGCCGACGCTACCATCGGGGGCTATGCTCACGAAAGCGGCCGGAGCGTGATCATTCTGGTGAACAAGTGGGACGCGGTGACCACNNAAGTATCTGAGCTATGCGCCGGTTATTTTCCTCTCCGCGCTTGAAGGGACGGGCCCCGGAGCGAAAAAACTGCTGCGGGTGTTGAACGAGGTAGTGGCCGTGGCTGCCGAACGGCGCAAGCGCGTATCGACGGGGCAGATGAACCGCTTCCTGGACAAGATCGATTTCCAGCGCGCGCCGGTGCCGATGGCCAAGCGTCTGCGCATCTTCTACATGACCCAGGCCGCGGTTGCGCCGCCCACGTTTGTGCTGTTCACCGACCGCGACATCAAGCTGCACTTTTCTTTCGAGAGGTTTTTGGAGAATCAAATTCGCGAGGCCTTCGGGTTCAAGGGAACGCCGATCTGGTTCAAGGTGAAAGCGCGGAATGCGGAGAAGAAAGATGGGTAGGTTGGGCTTCCGGCCGTAACTCGACCATCCCATCCGATGCTGCGTGGCTAACTATCGCCGTAACTCATGCCCTGGGCTTGGAGCGCATGAAGGGCTTCTCGAATATCCGATAAAAGACAAAGCTAATCAGCAGGATTGTTGCTGTGCCGGGGAGGGCTACGATCAGGAATCCAGTTAGCTTACTTAGGTGATATGGCTGCACAAATAACTGCCAGATCAACTGCTGCAAGGGGAAATGAAGCAGATAAAGGCTGTAGGAGAAGCCCCCCACCCAAACGATGGGTGGAAAGTTGGCCACGCGCCGCATGATGCTCTTCTCGTTGCGCGTAACGGCGATCAACAGGAAAGCGCTTCCCACGCCAACAAGGATATTCAATATGGGTCCGGAAGATAGATTGCCGGGGATAAGCCATAGAGCTCGCAGGATCATGATTGCCGCGAGAGCAACTAACACCTTGAACTTCCAATCCCTGACCTTTGCTTGTTCCGGCGTCGTTTCTCGAAAGGCTCTTGGTGCCGCAAACATGCCAATGGCGAAGATAAACACATATTCCGGGGTGAGCATGGCGATGAAGTCGCAGTATACGAGAGAATAGAACGCTGCTGAGAGTACGGCGGTCAACGCAAGAACCGGCGCAATTCCTCTCCGCATCCAGATCCAGACAAGAAGCGGGAACAGGATGTAGATTTGGGACTCCGTGGCAACGGACCAGAGCGGGCCGTTGATCTGATAGGCGGACCCTTGCAGATTTTGGAGCAGGAAGATGTGGCCCAGGATTCCACGGGCCGTGACCGGCAATGACTGGTCATACAGCGTGTGGGTATGCACCTTTAGAAAGCCCCATGCAATGACAATGGAAAGGAGCAGCGCGGCATAATATGGCGGCAAGATTCTCTTGACGCGGCCGATCGCAAACCCTCTTGCTCCGCCGCGCAGAGATCCAGAGCGGAGGACAGGCATCATCAGGCAAAAGCCTGAGAGAGTAATGAAGAAAGTGACTGAAAAGTGGCCGTAGATGAGCCAACCCAAGCAAATGCCGACGAGCTTGCCCGGCCCGGAATCCGGATAAAGGATTGTTGGCCAGGTCTGGAGGTAAGCATGATGGAGCACGACGAAGAGAGCAGCCAAGGCCCGCAGCCCGTCGAGATAATCCAGATGTTGATTCCGCGGTGAGGTTGCAGAGGCTTCCTGCATGGTTTGCG
Source organism: Acidobacteriaceae bacterium (assembly GCA_003138365.1). Taxonomy (GTDB): domain Bacteria; phylum Acidobacteriota; class Terriglobia; order Terriglobales; family Acidobacteriaceae; genus Telmatobacter. Next base: position 7,372 of record PLFY01000072.1, on the reverse strand, counting down.
AATCGCCCGGCATCCGTGTCCCTCACAAGTGAAGCTGGCCTATTTAAACACGATTCACGCGGTTTACGACGGCAGTCAAAATCGGGTGAGCATGAATTGAATCGCTCTTTGCAATCCCGCGGCGGATGGTAGGCATGGGCGCTGGGGGCTGCGCACTCACGATGGTTCAGGAGGCTCTTATGGTTGCTTCGCAGGCGCTTCCGCAGGCGGCATGTCTGTCGCCGGTTCGCCAAGTTTGGTGATGTGGACGGTAGCCTGGGTCTCGGGAACGGCGCCGTCGTTTACTTGCACTTCGATCGGCTTGCCCTGGATGAGGATGCGCTGCACGGCGCTGCCGCGCGCGGGAACCAGAAGCCGCTGGGTCACTGAACTCGAGTCGTTGCGCACGGTGACTGGAACTTCAGCGGAGGCGTAGCCGCTATTGGCCACGTTGACGGCAACCAACCAGTTGCCCGCCGATGCGGGGTTGGGGAAGACGCTCTCAATGCTCAGGTCGGGAAGGCCCTTGTCCGCATCGACCCAATCGGCAAAAAACCATCCAAGATCGGGCCGTTCGCCGGCTCGCTCAAGCAGCTTTTCAAAGGCGCTTCGGCCAGCGTTTACGTTCGCGCTCCGGCTCGCGTCTTGCGATGACCGATCTGCCGCGGGATCGTAGGTCCGTAGAGCCGCCGAAAGGGTCGAATCACCGGCAACGTCGCGCAGCATCCACAGCACGTATGCAGCCTTGGTGCGGTAATAGACAGGCGAAATGGCCGCGGCCAGCGGCTGGCCGGAGCTTTCGCCTGGACTTTCAGGCTCAGCCAGCGCCAGTGCGGGGCGCGAAGCCTCCAACGCACCCAGGGCCTGGTCGCGGCCGCGCTGCTTTTCCACCCAAAGCGTGCCCATGAAGTGGGCCACTCCCTCGTCAAGCCAGGCGGGCGGCGACCGCGTCAAGGTGTGAAGGAAGGCGTGGGTGAGCGCATGAGCCAGGATTCCGTCCAACTGCTCTGGGTTAGCCGGACGAATGGCGGTTACCAGCATCGCGCCGGTCTCAAAGGGCGCGTCTTGCGGGTCGGGCAGGTCAAGCAGCGTGAGCTGAGAGCGGGGCTGCTGCCCCAGCCAGCCCTGCAAGAAAGGCGTAACCGCGGTTGCGGCCGCAGTCCAGGCTGGTACGGCTGCTTCGTCTTCCGGGAGGGCCCAGACCGTGGTGTTGGCGCCGGAATGGGGCTTGCGGATGGCGACAAACAGGCTGGGCGCCTCAAATCCAAGAACCGCTCCATCCAGGCTGGCGGTGGCCACGCCTGGAATCTCCTGAGCCTGGTCCTGGCCCGGATCGGCCGCATCAGTGACGGTGAGCGCGGCGGGATGGCCGTTGATGAGGGCCACCGTTGGAGCTTGGCCGTGAGGAAACTCAACCGTGAGGCGCAGACGGAAATGCGCTCCGGCCATGCCAAGTTTTTGCTCGCCAATCTCGTCAAAGAGCCGCGCTCCGTCGCCCAGGATTACGGGCACGCTGGAGACCGGATACCAGACCACATTGCCAAAGCCGCGCAGGCCGGTGAAAGGAACGGCGATCTGGTCCCAGTCCGAGTGCAGCGCCACATCCGCAGGAGTTCCGATGACCAGAAGGCGTTGGGCGGACGGGGCGATGGCGCCGGAATAGGTGACGTCGAGTTGAAGGCTCTGGCCTGGCGCGAGGGGCTGGGTGAGAGGAACGGCCGCCTCGTGCAACTGGCCGGTATGGTCGGCGTCGGAGTTAAGCGTGGCCACGGGAAAGGTCACGTCCCTGCCGTTGACACGAATTCGTTCCCAGTTGAGCGAGGAAGAGAGCTGCAAGGGGATGCGGGCCAGCGGAGTTTTGCCATCATTGCGCACCGTAACCAGGGCACGAACGGCAAGATGCCGCTCCGCGCCGCGCAGGTGCACATCCATATCGAAATCCGTGAAGGTGACCGCCTGGCGCTCGGCGTCCTGGGCGGATGGCTCAGCCGCCGGCTGGATTGCGGGCTTCGCCGCAGACTGGGCTGCGGGAAGGCTGGATTGCGTCGAGACCTGACCATTTTCGTCTGTCGAGCGAGAGAAGATGACCTGACCCTTGGGCTGCTGATTCTGTTGGGTTGGCTGAGATGCGGGGTTTGGGGCCGGCGGTGAGAGGGTTGTAGTCTGCGCCATGCCGGGGAGGGATGTGAGTAAAGCAGCCGCGACGGCCAGGCGAGATATTGAAAAAGGCCGAAGTCGTGGCCAAGCGAGCGAAAAACGTGCCTCAGGGACTAAAGCCCGACGTTTATTTTGTTGCNNCGTGCCCTGACGCTTGCCGGAGTAGGAATCGAGTTTTTCCGCAGCCTGTAAAGCCCGCGTCGATTCCGCGGCTTTTGCGCCGGGAGTAAAGTCCCGGCCTACCGCATCGGCAAACCCGTTCGCAGCGAACAATATATTAGCGAACAATATATTCAAGAACCCAGGCCTTTCTGTTTTCCAGGTTTGGACGCTGGGGAACTGACATGGAGAGCACCGGGGCCAGCGCTGGAGCTTGCGCCGGCACTGAGACGCGCGGCGTTGCGGCGCTGGCGAAAGGCCTCATAGAGCACCACCGCGCCCGCTGCCGAGACGTTGAGCGAGCTGACCCCTCCGGCCATGGGAATCCGCAGCAAGTGGTCGCAGGTGCGCCGGACCAGATCGTGCAGGCCCGCGCCTTCGCGTCCCAACACGATCACACAGTCGCCGGTCAGGTCGAACTGATCGTAGTCGGCTGTTCCTCGCTCGTCGAGACCGATGATCCAAAGGTTTTGCCGCTTGAGCTCTTCGAGGGCACGGACAAGGTTGACGACGCGGGCAATGCGCAGGTGCTCAGCCGCGCCGGCGCTGGCCTTCACGGCCACCGGGCTGAGGGGCGCTGACCGGCGCTCGGTCAGCACCACGCCATCCACCCCGGCGCCATCGGCCACGCGTAAGAGAGCGCCGAGGTTTTGCGGGTCTTCGACGCCGTCCAGAGCCAACAGCAGCCGGGCAGCGCCAGGTTTCCGCCCCAGCGACGAGGAGCTGTCGCCGGGGTTGGCTGCCGTTGGGTCCGCCGTGAACAGATCCTCGATGGCCAGAGACTCCTGCGGGTGAACAAGAGCGACGACGCCCTGATGCGCGGCAGTCTGGGCCAGCAGAGTCAATTGCTCCCGCGACTCCTGCCGCACGCGGACGCCGGCCTGACGGCAAAGGGCCACCAACCGCTCCAGGCGCTCATCCTGCCGCTCGCGCGCCACCTGAACATGGTCAAATCGCCGTTTGCCGGCCTTGAGCGCCTCCTCGACCGGATGCACCCCGTAAAGAACTTCCATAAGGGATAGTGTAGATTGCGCGCCGTCTACTGGTTTGCAACAGCCACTACGAGGACAGCTTTGCGCTTGCCAATCGATTCAGGCTTACGCCTTGCTCGGCTGCTTCCAGGGCCAGCGAACGATGCACGTGCGGCGGGATGCGCACCCGGAATGCGCCGCTGTAGCGCTTCTCGGCCAATGGGGCGGGAATCGGCTCACCTGAAGTCTTCATATCACGAACCACATCGCGCACCATTTTGCGAATTCCGGCCAGCGCGGCTTCGGGAGTGGCGGCCAGCCAGGAAAGAGACGGGAACTCAACGCACAGGCCAGCGTGCTCTCCGTCCTCCGCCGACCAGGTAACGCGGTAGGTGTAATGATCAGTCTTCATCTTCCGGCTCCATTTGCTTTTCAGCTTCCATGGCTCTCAATTTGTCGATGGCCAACAGTACCTGACGAACCTGATAAGCCTTGGCTTTCCCTTTGTCCTCTGGAATGTTGACGCGCGGATCGCCGGGCCAGGGGTCTTGAACAGGCTGCGGAAAAAGGCCTGTTCCGGGTCAAAAGCGGCAAAAAGCATACCTCAGGGGCTAAAGCCCGAGTCGATTCTGCGGCCTTTTTGCCAGGGATAAATCCCTGGCCTACCGCCCGAACGAGTTTTTCCGCAGCCTGTTGAAGACAGCATGGCTGGTTCCGCGTTGGCGGGCCGCGCCAAAATGCTCCTCGCAGAGCTTGAGCAAGTCGGCGAATCGCACATTCTTCGGCGTGTGCCGCATTGCTTCGAGTGTCTTCTTCGAAGTCGCCATTTAAAGTATGGTACCACTATTGGCACCACTTCGTCGATCCTCTTGGCTTCCAATACGCAGTCGCTGTCTTTCGCCGATGCCTGCGGCAGTGGTATATTTCCCCGACTGAGTTGAGTGCGGTACGCGGGCGCTCAAGAGGTTGCCAAACAAGTCGACCGCGCCTCCCTGGCGGTGGTGAACCGGTCCAAGAGTTCTTTGTGGACAAAAAGGAGTCCCAATGCTTCGTCTTCCGCGCATCGCGTCGCTGATTATTCTGATCGCCGGCATAGGAGCGGCAACGATGCAGGCCATATCCCAGGCACCGCCAACACCGGCCCCGGCTACACGCCCGGCTCGTCCGACGCCGCCCACCCGCGATCCCAATACGCCCGGTTATGTGACGGCCAAAGAGTTGCCCGACGGAGCCAATGCTCCGGCCAATGCTGACGGAAACTTTATTATTGGGCCTACGCACAACCACGCGCCGGAGATGTCCGCGCAGGAGGGCGTGCCGCAGGGAACGGTGTACGAGTTCACCATGAACTCGGCTGGCAGCAAGATTTATCCCGGCATCGCACGCGAGCCTAATACTTTTGGCACACCTGATCCAGCCGATCCCAGCAAGCTGGTCGTGTCCACGAGCCATCCCGCTCCTTACGTGCGGCGCCTGGCGGTTTACGTCCCCAAACAGTATGTGCCAGGCACAGTGGCGCCCTTCATCGTGGGGGCGGACGGGCCTGACAGAGGGTTGTTCACGGCTTTGGACAACCTGATCGCCGAGCGTAAGGTTCCGGTGATGATCGCCATCTCGATAGGCAACGGCGGCGGCGACGCCCAGGGCAGCGAACGCGGTCTGGAATATGACACGATGTCGGGCCTGTACGCGGAGTTCGTCGAAAAGGAAGTGCTGCCTCTGGTGGAGGCGCAGACGCACGTGAAATTGACCAAGGATCCCGAGGGCCGCGCGACCATGGGAGGCAGTTCCGGCGGCTCGTGCGCATTGATCATGGCGTGGTATCACCCGGAGCTCTACCACCGCGTTCTTACCTATTCCGGGACTTATGTGAACCAACAGTGGCCCCACAACGCGGATACTCCGCACGGAGCGTGGGAGTTTCACGAGCATCTCATCCCGAACAGTCCGGCCAAGCCGCTGCGCATCTGGATGGAAGTGGGCGACAGAGACAACTTCAACCCGAATGTCATGGGCGACCACATGCACGATTGGGTGGTGGCCAATGAGAACATGGCCAAAGTCTTAGCCGCCAAGGGCTATCACTACCAGTTTGTGTTTGCCCGTAACGCCGGGCACACCGACCGCGAGGTGAAACAGCAAACGCTGCCTGAGGCTCTGGAGTATCTGTGGCAGGGCTATCCAATTGCCGGGGCGAAGAATTGATTTGAGAAGCGCGCCGCCTGAGTGTGAGGATTCGAAGCTCCGGCCGCATTCTTTGCAGGCGGGGCCTCTTGCTGCTTTTCACTCTTGATGGACTGCCGTGCAGGCGCATACTGGGAAGAAACAAGATTCCGATTGTGCTGCAAGTTCAACAATCCACACGGAAACAGCGTGTTCGGGCAAAGGCAGCGAGTTAGCGGGTTAGCGGCGGCAGCGTCGGACGCAGTTTCATCCCTCCGTGGGTCGGCGACGCCGAATCCGCAAATTAACAATTCTTTACAATTTGAAATGATTTCAAGGCGACTCGGAGAGGTCTTGTAGCGTCTAATTGAACAAGATGAGTAGTGCTGCGTCTGTTCACCCTTTCTTCACATCAGCTTCCGCCACCGCAGTTCAGGATCAGGTTCGGCAGGAGAGCCTCGCGGTATCCGCCGGGCTCAAGCGCCAGGATGCCGGGCTGCTGGACGAGCTGATCGTCCGCTACCAGCACCGCCTGATGCGCTATCTGCTGTATTTGACCAGCAACCGCGAGATGGCCGAGGACCTGTTTCAGGAGGTCTGGATGCGGGTGCTCGTCCGTGGCGCGCAGTTCAACGGACAGGCGCGGTTTGACACCTGGCTGTTTACCATTGCCCGCAACCTGGTGATCGACCAGCGGCGCAAGCGCACGATGTCCAGCCTGGACGAGCTGTTTGAGGGCGGGAGCGACGACGATCGGCCGATGAGCTTCGAGGTTGCCGACAATGAGCCAACTCCCTTCGACCGCTTTTCAAACCTCGAAGACAGGGAACAGATTGCGGCAGCCTTGCTCCAGGTGGACACGCTTCATCGCGAAGTGCTGGTGCTGCGCTTCCACGAGGAGCTGTCGCTGGAAGAGATCGCCAAAGTGACACATGCGCCGCTTTCCACTGTAAAATCAAGGCTTTACAGAGGCATGGCCGCCATGAAGCCCAAACTGGAACGCACCCATCCGCGCATGCAGGAGGCGGTGTGAAGGGCACGGAGCTTGCCAAGGGCGCGGCTGGCGATGGAAGAACTGGATCGGGTGCTGACCGCGATCTGCTTTCGGCCCTTGCCGGGAAACAGGCAAACCGCGACTGTGATGTGGCCCATCGCACCTGCCGCGTCGTGAACGCCTCCCTGGGCGTCATGCAGGAACAGAAGGCCGGGCGCAAGCGCGTCCGCTCTGTGGCTCTGGCGGCCGCCCTGGTGATTCTTCTTGTGTTGGGTCCCCTGGTCTGGTGGGCAGGCGAAACCCTGATTGAAGAAGAACGCATGGGCGGACTGACCGGCCAGTTGAGCCTGGGAATCTTCTTCCTGAGCGGGGCGCTTCTGGCCTCGGCGCTGCTCGCCGGCTGGCTCCGCCGCAAGTCCTGACTGAACCTTTCCCCCACAAAAACCATGCGGTCCGGCAAATGCGCGCAACTTCCGTATTCACTTTACCGTCAATCTAAATAGAGATTAAGCTGTCCTTATTCTTTTGAAATGCCCTCCGAGGGAGGGATTGCCTTATGCGCGATCCACAGTCCATTGCCGCCAATGAAGACACACGCCTGATCCCGGTGTGGTCGATCGTGCTTGCCATCGTCGCGTTTGCACTGTTGGAGTACTATTTCTGGCTGGTCTTGCCGCAACAGCAGCACCATCCGCCACCACTCGGTTTTCACATCTACTTCAGCCTTTCCGGGGGCGTTCTGGTGGCGCTCTACTTCCTGATGGTGGGCTACATCAGCAAGGATGCGCCGCGCCGCTCCATGAGTTCGCGCTTCTGGATGCTGATCTGCTTCGTGATGCCGGGCGGCATCGGCGCGGTGCTTTACTTCCTGCTGCGCCAGCCGGAGGTCTCGCGGTGCCCGGCTTGCTCCACGCACGTGCAGAGCGACTTCCACTTCTGTCCGCAGTGC
>PLFY01000152.1 GCA_003138365.1 Acidobacteriaceae bacterium | reverse complement strand
AAATTTTCCCGGTAAGCCTGCTGGGCGCACCTGGTGGACCAATTCGCCGAGCAGCCGCGTTGCGTCAGGCGACTCGGACGTTCGCACTGAACCCCAGGGGCGATATTCCTCCTCGGACGGGCGAAAGATGTGTTTGTAAGCAATAGCCTGGCGCTGCCTTGGCGAATCCCTGGGGATATGAAACCGAACCTGACCTTCCGGGAGCAAGTCCACCTGTTCGTGATTTTTATGCCACACGGAAAGACGTTAAGGAAGTGATTATATTTGATACATAAATCAAGAGCGTCACCGGCATCCTGAGCAATTGAACCATGCCAGGTGTATTTTTCAGCGAGCCGTGACTCAGGCTTGCAATGAACCGCGATGAATTTGAACCCACAGGTGCATAGGTCCAAATTGATCACAGCCATCCGGTGACGTGGGCTATTCGCGCCATACTCTTGAAGCGTCCTCTCTAATCCAAGCGCCATGCGGGTCAAGAGTGCCCATGCAGCTAAATTGCGCGGGCGTTTCAGCAATCGAAGAAGCTGGTAGCAATCGTCGGCGCGATCTTCGACAGCTTGCACCTTGTCCCGAAACTCTGCTGAAGCCTCGCTAAATAGGAATGGCAATTGATCGCCACACCGACCAAGTTGACTGGCCCAGTCAATAATACTCTTGGGTCGCTCCTCGCGTATAAGGCGCAACTTCTCATTTGACGACAACAGCCCATACCGCGTTTCAACGCCCAACTCCGCTCGAAATGCGCATTGGGGATGTTGCGTCAGGCGAGAGCCTTTCCCAGCGCCGGTCCACGTGATACGATCTCGCCAGCGGCTGTTCCCCACAGCCGTCCGGCCCAGCCCAGGAGCTCATCATGAGTTTATTTTCCCGTCGCCAATTCCTCAAAGCCTCGGTTGCCGTTGGAACTGTAAGCAGTTTCAGCGCTCTTCCTTTGCACGCCACCTCCCGCAAAGCCACGGACGCAGTCACTCTTGGCAATTCGGGGATGCAGGTCACGCGCCTCGCATTCGGTACCGGCAGCAACAATGGCTACGTGCAGGCCGCGCTCGGCCAGCAGGAGTTTACCCGCCTCGTTCATTACGCTTACGATCGCGGCATCCGCTTTTTCGAGACCGCCGAGGCCTATGCCACGCCGGCCATGCTCGGCGAAGCGCTCAAAGGCATCCCGCGTGACAGCTACCAACTCATGACCAAGGTGACCACCGACAAGGGCGTCGATCCGCAGAAGCGTTTCGACGAAATGCGCCGCACGTCGCAATCCGAGTACTTCGACATTATGCTTCTCCACTGGCAGCACACGCCTGACTGGGTTGCCGCAACGGGCCTCTGGCAAGACGGCATCCTCGAAGCGCAATCGAAAAAGATCATTCGCGCGCGTGGCGCATCGGTCCATGGCCTGCCCGCGCTCCGCCAGATGCCCGGCAACAAATGGCTCGAAGTCGCAATGATCCGCATGAACCACAACGGCACGGTCATGGACGGCCCCGACTATCGACAGGACATCAATCCAGCCAACGTGGACGAGGTCGTCGAGCACGTCAAGCAGGTTAAGAAAGACGGCATGGGTGTCATCAGCATGAAGCTCATCGGCAACGGCGCCTTCACGCGCCACGAAGACCGCCAGGCCGCCATGCGCTTCGCTTTCAAGAACGCCGGAATCGATAGTGCAACCGTAGGCTTCAAGAGCACGCGGGAGATCGACGAAGCGATCGACAACATGAATCTTGCGCTGGCCTAGGCGGAAGACGCACAATGCTGAATAAGTTGGAGCCTCAAGTGCGGTCCGGCCTCATGGCTCGAACTTGACTGGGACGAAGACCTCGTACCCGTCCCGCTTGAGCTGGCCGGCATTGCGGACCGTTTCTCGGTTCATTCTGACGCTCCTGAGCAGGATGGGAGCGGCGTTAGTCCCCATCTGCTCGCCGGGCCGGGTCGCATTACCGAAAGTGCAGTTCTCGAAAACGAAATTCGTCAAGGGCGCCTGCATCCACATAGAGCTTGACGTTGCTCTGCATCTGCAGCGTGCCGGTCAGGTAAACTCCCTACCGGTCAGTGAATCACATTCGAGTCAACGAGCGAAGTGGTAAGATGTTCAACCAACATGCCTACACATAGCGATTTTCGCCTTCAGGGTGTCGGTCGATCTTCTCACGCCTCTGTTCTGATGGGGTGTCGCGAAGTTCTGCAATCGTGGCTACCCGAGTCGGCTGTGTCGATGGATGCGGCCCACTCCTTGCCCTCGCGAAGAGTGTATTCCACCCGGATCTCGGCCTTTTACACCAGGATCTTATCGCCATGAGCAGAACCATTCTTATGATCGGCGCCCTGCTTATTACACTCAACAGTTGCGGCAGCGGAAATAGCGGAGGAACCACCACATCTCCGCAGCAGCAAGCCGCAACGCCAACTTTCAGCCCGACTGCCGGAACGTACACGTCGGCGCAGACGGTGAGCCTTTCTGACACAACCACCGGGGCCTCGATTTATTACACCACCAACGGATCCACACCAACCACTGCATCGATTCTGTATTCGGCGTCGGCGCCCATCGCCGTTTCATCCACTACGACAATCAGCGCGATTGCCGTTGCCACAGGCTGCACGAACAGCGATGTTGCCACCGGCACGTACACCGTCAACCTGCCAGCCGCCGCCACGCCGAGCTTCTCTCCCGCTCCCGGATCGTATGCTTCGGCCCAAACAGTGCGTCTGTCCGATACCACCACTGGCGCCTCGATCTATTACACGACCGATGGATCAACGCCTACCACCGCATCGACTCTGTATGCAGCGTCGGCGCCCATCGCAGTTTCATCCACTACGACGATCAAAGCCATTGCGGTTGCCACAGGCTATTCGACCAGCACCGTTGCCACGGGGACCTATTCGTTGTTGGGACCGGCAGTATCCCTGGTCCTGAGCACCAATGACGAAACACAGCTGATGGCAGCGCAACCCAGCGTGAACTTCAACCTCGGGAGCACGGCCGATGCGGGAACCGACACCGTCGTTGTCGATGCAAAGCAGACCTATCAGTCCATCGACGGATTTGGCGCGTCTTTTACGGATTCGGCCGCCTGGTTGCTCATGACAGTCGAGCCATCGTCGTCGCTCTCTGGAACGCTCAACGACCTGTTTACGCGCAATGGCAATGGCATCGGTCTCAGCTTCATGCGCATTCCCATCGGTGCATCCGACATCGCGCTGAGCGTCTATTCCTTTGACGACATGCCCGTCGGGCAAACCGACCCAACCTTGGCAAACTTCTCCATCACCCACGACCAAGCCTACATCCTGCCGCTCATCCAGCAAGCCAAGGCGCTGAATCCGAACTTGAAGCTCATGGCCAATCCCTGGAGCCCTCCCGGATGGATGAAGGATCCCGCCTCCATGAGCCCGGTCTCCATGCTGGGCGGAACGCTGCTGATGACCAGCGCCAATGAAGCGGCCTTCGCAAATTACTTGGTCAAGTACATCCAGGCCTATCAGGCTGCCGGCGTGCCCATCGATTACATCACGGTGCAGAACGAGCCGCTGAACATCACCACTTCCTATCCGAGCATGGGGATGAGCGACAGCGTGCAGTTGGCGTTGCTGCAGAACTACGTGTTGCCTGCGCTGGCAGCCAACAACATCTCCACCAAGGTCTTTGTCTACGACCACAACTGGGATACGCCGTCGTATCCACAAACTGTGCTGAGCGGATTGACGGCGCAGCAGTTGACCCAGGTAGCCGGCACGGCCTGGCATGGCTATGGCGGGGCGCCCGGCGCGCAGCAACTGTTGCAGAACCAGTTCCCAACGCTCGGCAACTGGGAGACGGAACACTCCGGCGGCGCCTGGATCAGCGATCAATTCACCTCGGACATGCTGGAGATCACGCAGGTGTTGCGCAATTCGGGCAAAGCCTATGTGAAATGGAGCCTTGCCCTGAACCAGAACCTGGGCCCCAACCTCACGCAGAACGCCGGCTTGGGCGGGTGCAATACATGCACGCCCATCGTCACCGTCAACAGCCAGACAGGCGCGGTCACCAAAGACATCGAGTTCTACACGCTCGGCCACTACAGCAAGTACGTGTTGCCCGGCGCGGTGCGCGTCTACTCGAGCAATACCCCCGCAATCGCCAGCGTTGCCTTCGTGAATCCAGACAGCTCGATGGCATTGATTGCCTACAACAGCTCTCCGTCCAGCCAGACTTTTCAGGTGCAGTGGGGAACCGAGTCGTTCTCTTACACCCTCCCCGCCACCGCCGCCGCCACCTTTACGTGGACCGGATCGCAAACCGGCAGCACGCCTCCCATGGCGGCCACCGCGCAGATCCAGGGCTCCAGCTTCTCCAGTGAATCTGGGCTGGAAACCGAGACCACCGGCGACTCGACCGGCGAATACGATCTGGGTTACCTCTCATCGGGCGCCTATACGGTCTACGAGAATGTCGACTTCGGCAGTTCGGTCAGCCAGGTCAATGTGCGAACGGCCAGCGCTGGCAGCGGGGGAACGGCCACATTCTACCTCGACAGCATGACCAGTACGCCTATTGCCACAGTTAACTTGCCGGTGACCGGAGGATGGCAGACGTGGACCACGGTAACGGCGAACGTTTCGGGAGCCACCGGGGTCCACAATCTATATGTGGTCTTCAACGGAGCAAGCAGCATCGCCAACGTGAACTGGTTCCAATTCGCGAAGTAAGAATGGGAACCTCTCTTCGGCGCGGAGACCGGGGCCTCCGCGCCGCAGGGGTGGCGAAATTGTTGTTCCAGAGACGGTATCGCAGCCGTTTTATTGCCGGTCAACTGCCATGAAAAATGATTGCTGCCGGAGGTGGTAAGGGGCTGGAGCAGGAGGTAACGGACAATCGCTCTTCGTTCTCACTTGTCGACATCAGGCCAAACCGCGTTTCCACGACCGCTCGCCCCTCGAAGCACCGTTTGGAAATCTTCTGTAAATCCACAGTCTCTCCCCGTGACATCGGCGTTTATCGTTCCCGATTCTGGCCGCTTCGCTGAGGATTAGTTGATCCTGGCGCCCTGAGAGGCTAGAAGCCTCCCCTGTCCGTCCATTGTGGTCCCCGTTCGAGGCTCGCGCTGTTCTGCGGACGCATATGCTTATCGGTTATTAACCAATACATAACTGACGGTTTGACGACTACACTCCCGCGACCCTGCGGCAGGGCTTCGGGCATTGTGTTTTCCGCGACTACCTCCTAGAATGTCTGCAATTCTCAATTTGAAGGCCAGCCGATGCTCCGCTTTTTCAGAGTGTACTTGTGTACCATGATCGTTCTGCTCCTCTGGACCCCAACAGGCCGAGCTTCTGCCCAGAGAACCCAGCAGACAATTCAGGAAGGAGTGGGCTGGGACCGTTTCATAGTGGGCGCCAGCATGAACTCCCTGATCGATGCGCTTGGCTTTCCCGACAAGTCTTCCTACGGTCGCTTGATGCGATGGGATAAGGTGGGCCTCAATTGCCTGTTGAACGATAAAGACGAGGCAATCGAACTTCGCTTCGAGAAACACTTCAAAGGCGTTACTGGCAGCGGTGTAAAGTTCGGCATGTCGCCGGACAGAGTCCGCAAGATCTACGGCGATGCCGGAACGATGGAGTGGCGCGGCGGTGGCGTGAAGCTTATCTGGCCATCACGGGGCATCCTGATCTGGTTTCACGACAACACCGTTTATCAGGTTGTGATTTTCAGGCCGCAGACATAAAACACGATCTCACAAAGCACTCGGTAGTCAGTGACTCGATTCATACCAAAGATTGACGACTCACAGCGGAAATTGATCGACGCGTACCGGGTTGTGGGGAGGAGTCGTTCATCCTGGTCGAAGTGTATTCGCTCGGAGTTGACCTTAGTTCTGCAAATCGCGACTTGCCACTTTCGCGCCCGGTCTATCGCACCCTGCCTGGTTGGCGGGTACCCAGCACTTCACCGGGAGTACACTGCACCCAAAGCCTTTCAGTGGTTCGGCTGGCGTGACAAGGGGGAATACCAATCGTGAGTCAGATTACAGTTGATACGAATCTGTGCAAGGGAGACGGCGCCTGCGCGGCGGTTTGTCCGGCAAGGTTCCTTACTCTCAATAAGAGAGGATTCCCCGAAGAGGTTGCGGACGGCAATTGCATCTTCTGTGGCCACTGTTTAGCTTCAAAACAATGGCAGGCGCGCTCATAGGTAGCAAGACCAATCCATAACGAACATGAGAACTCCACGCATCTGATTCTGCGCAATCGTCTAGAGCCAATCTCGCAGGCGCAAGAGTGTTCAAAACAGCACAGATTCTTGGATTCTCCTGCGCAATCCTGAATGATTGTCGCCTCGCAACCCGTCGGCCGAAGCGGTCCGCAACAAATACAGCGAAGGGTTGCGATGTCACTTATAGCGGAGGATCCCGCGCGGCGAGACAGGGTTTTCACCGGATGCGTTGGAAGGAGAGAATTCCGAGCCATGACATTGATGGATGCACCAAAGTATGACGCAGATCGTGCGCGGCGAGTGAGAAACATTGAGATAGCGCTCTTCGCAATAGTTGTGCTGGGCGCTCTGGGCACCTGGTGGTTCTGGAATTGGCCGGAGGAGCACCGGGTGAACACCTTTCTTGCCACGGTAGAGTCCGGTGACCAGTCAAAAGCCTACGGCATTTGGAACTACGACCCCGATTGGCAGCAACATCCGGAACGCTACAAGGCATATGGCTTTGACCGGTTCCAGCAGGACTGGGGGCCCAGCAGCCCAAACGGGCAGATTCGCAGCTATAAGACCGCCCTTTCCCGGACCTGGGGCAACGGCGTACTGATGGGAGTGGACATCAACGGCTCCAAGAAGCCGATCTTTCTGTGGGTCGATCGCAAGACAAAGCAAATCAGTTTCTCTCCAGTTGAGTTGTACAGGCCCATATGGGATACCAAATGGGATTCCGCGCCTTAGTAAGGCCCCAGGATGCAGCGCCAACAATTCCAGTCCGGCTACCTCTATTCGACCGAGCCGTTGGAGAAGGTAGTAGCAGGCTACTATCTCGGTTAGAATCGCTCGATCAAAGGATCTGCTTGGGGCCATAAGAAGATGGCATCAAAGGCAGCGCCAGAGAGATTGCCGATGGAACAAGAACAGCCTGGGAGAGCGGCATCAATTGTCGGGTTCATTTTGGTCGCTGTGGGGATTTTTTCGATCGCATACTTTGCGTCGCCAATACGACTCTTGTTTCGAGAGACCATCGGGCCGGGTAGAATCAATTGGTTGCCCCCAATTCTCGGACGGCTAGCGCTCAGTTGTGGTATAGCTCTTTTGTTTTCCGTACGTCAGAGGACGCAAAAAAGGAAGAGAGACCCATGAGTGGCCCGCATGGATTCATTCATAGTCAAGTCCTGATATCCGCGAGCCTCCTGGGAGCATTGCGGATCTAACTCATCCGTGTCGTGATGGATGGGGTGGCAAAACGGCGGGACGAGAGCAGAGAATTCAGTGAGGCCGCCGTTTGGATCCACGACGGCCTCGCCTTGAAGCCTCTAGCCGTTTTGGTTGTCCTGATCCGGATGAATCGTTCGATAGCTGGAATTGCCCTTCGACCAGACGAGCAGCAGGAGATCCTTTCCGTCCTTGGTCTGGTGTACCTCGCTTGCGAATTGACTTGCGGAGTCGGCCGGCTTGCGGTCGACCTCGAGGATGACGTCGCCCGGCTGGATGCCGGCATCGTCTGCCGGGCTGGCAGGGCGAACGTTCTCGACGACCACACCGTGAACCTGATCGGGCACGTTGAACTGCTGCCGAGATTCGGGCGTAAGATTGCCTACCGCGAGTCCAAGCTTGCCGCTTTGCGGGCCGTCCTGGCTGTCGTTGCTTGCCACTTCGCTATTGCCGTGAAACTGGCCCACTGTGAGGTCCAGTGTCTCCGGCTTGCCGTCGCGTATCACGCCCATGGTGATCTTCGTACCGGGGGCCATTTCACTTACCGCAACCTGCAGGGCACTTCCATTCGCGATCTTTTGTCCGTTGAGCTGTGAGATTACGTCGCCGGTTTTGAGGCCGCCGCGGCTCGCCGGTGAGTCTGGCATGACCTGGGCAACAATTGCCCCGTTGGCATCCTGCAGATTGAAGAAGTGAGCATTGTCGGGGGTTACGTCGTTCATCTCGATGCCGATGTAGCCGTGCTCGACCTTGCCGTTCTTGATCAGTTGTTCGGCTGTGGCGCGCACAATCTGCGACGGAATTGCGAATCCCGCGCCGGCAAACGAGCCGCTGTCCGAGATGATGAACGTGTTGATGCCGACCAGCTCGCCATGTGCATTTACCAGCGGACCGCCGGAATTGCCGGGGTTAATGGCGGCGTCGGTCTGGATGTAGCCTCCCGGCTTGCGCGCGTCATCGGAGTAGGGGTTCGGCCGGTTGACAGCGCTGACGATGCCGCGCGTTACTGAAAACTGGAAGTAGCCGAATGGGCTGCCAAAGGCCAGTACGGTCTGGCCAGGTTCGAGTTTCGTGGAGTCTCCCCACGCAATCGAGGGAAGGCCCGACGCGTTCACCTTGAGCACAGCAAGATCGGTCAACTTGTCAACACCGATGACTTTCGCGTTCAGGATGCGACGATCGTTGAGCGTGACTTTGATACTGGTGGCGCCATCCACCACGTGGTCGTTGGTGACGATATATCCGTCCGGTGAAATGATGATGCCGCTTCCCACTCCATGCTCAATTCGCGGCTGAGCAGGCTGCTGCCGCATCGGCCCAAAGAACTGTTGCAGGCCGGGCGGAAGCCCCTGCATCATGCCGTCGGAAGTGTCATGCTCGCTGGAACTCTGCGAGGTAACGGCGACGTTGACCACAGCCGGGGTCACTCGCGAGGCAATCGCCTCCATGGCATGATCGAGCGAAGTGAGCGCCGAGACGCTGTTGTCGTCCATCGCCGACGCGGCATGAACGCTGCCGTGGCCGACGAAGATTGCGGCGCCCAATGCGAAGGCTCCCACGACCGCTGCGGGAACGGCAAACTTCTTGGCTGTTGCTACTAATTGATTAGTTGTTGGGGACATGGACATTCCTTTCCTGGTTGGAGTTGCGGTTAGATTTGAACGATCAGCCAGCCGTTCGCAATCGCAACGGCAGCATACGAAGAGCGACGATCCTGGGAGACGGCGATCACCAGTCGGGGAGGCGGCTCGGCACCTTCCCAATCGGTGAGCACTACCCACGCCTGTTGGTTCCGGAGAGCCTGGACCCGCTTCACATTGTGCTTAGCAGCGGTAATGCGCCGATGGTTCGTGGCATATGGAGTTCGGGGCTGTCCCTCTGGCATGACCGCCTTGACCAGCCTGGGAGAGCCGTCAAATTCCTGGCGGTACATCCGGTTAGGGCTCATGGCCGGCAAGGAGCCTGTAAGCGCTGCTGTTTGTGCGGGCGGGGCGAAGCTTATAAGCTGTGGGCTGCGTGCCAGAACAATCGCGCCGGCCAAAAAGCTGACGATCAGGCTGCCCGTCAAGATCATCGCTTGCCGTCCGTTCATTGGCTCCTGCGGCCGTCGCAGAATGCGGCGCACACGGCGCATCAGCTCCGACTGCCGCTCCCAGGCGCCCAGCACCAGCGAGAAGCTGCGGCGAAGCATTGAAAATTCAGCCAGGCGAGTCAGGCAAGTGGCATAGGTTTTGCGGGCGCCGGTGGAGTGGAGGACACGATCATCGCAGGCAAGCTCCCGCTCCACGCAGAGCCTACGTTCCACCCAAAGCAGCACCGGATTCAGGGGAAATAGCACAAGGCTAACCTTCTGAAGCAGATTGGTCCAATCGTCGCCGCGGCGCAGATGCTCCATTTCATGCAGCACCACCTGCCGCAGCTCCAGGGCAGAGAGCTTCTCGACGAGGCCCTGAGGCAGAAGAATGCGTGGCCGGAAGAACCCGAAAACACTGGGCCGCACGACCTCCGTTGAGGAACATAACTCCGCCGAACGGCCGCTCTGCCCATCTCCAGCTTGGCCATCGAGGAATGTTTGCAAGGTTGCGTCAAGGTGGATTGGAGTAGCCCGTCTTGCCAATCCGCGAATTCGAATGGCGCTCAAGATCAGTTGCACGCCCCTGCAAAGGGAGAGCATCGCCCATACACTGGCGATAGCAACACTCCAGACCGGGTCCAGATGGAAGGGCGAATGAGAAATACCGTTCTCTGGGGCCCCTTGCTCCCCGAGAGAAGGCAGCACCTGTAGCAGGGTCAGCAGCAGGAAGACGTTCGTCCAGACAACCGAACGGGCGGCTGCGCTCAGGCGAGGAATCAATCGAAGGCAGAGAGCCACGCACGCGGCTAAAACAGCCCCTTCCCAAATTGCGGAGAATAGAGCTGCCGCCGTTGTCGCGGATACAAGTGAAATCGTGTGAAGGAGTGGGTTCATTTAGAACCTCTCCGTAGCTTCGCATGGGGCTTCGTCCGGCAAATTCGCAATCGCCTCTTTCAAACGCCGCAATTCTTCGGGGCTGATCCTATCGTCGCCCAGCAGCGAGAGTAGTAGCCGCTCCCGGGAGTTGCCGAAGAACCGTTGCAACACGTGACGAACTTCCGATCGGCTCGCCTCAAGCTCACCGATGCAGGCACCGTACAGGAATGCTCTGCCCTCCTGCCGGTGGCTGACGTAGCCCTTGGTCTCGAGAATCCGGATCGTTGTGAGGACGGATGTGTAGGCCAGTTCC
>PLFY01000090.1 GCA_003138365.1 Acidobacteriaceae bacterium | reverse complement strand
ATTCTCGCGCAGAGCCGGATTATTGAAGTCTATCGGCAATGCTGTGAATCAGCAGACTCCACCAATTCACGCATGACAGTAGTGCGGGATTTCGCAAAGCATTTTCCAGACCGCATATTCGATGCTTGGTGGATTAAGGAATTGGTCAAACGGGAACATCCCGAGCATAGGTTTTCAAAAGTCCAAAAGGAAATCTTTCGCCAGATTCAGAAAGGTCTGCGGAATGCACTTGACTCCCAGCCGCGAAAATCTGCCGTGCAGAGGTACTTCGGTATTGCTGGCGCTCAAATGGCAAAGCGAAATATACAAGACGAACTAACGAAGTGGAATGAAGGCTTGCAAAGAGACCTAGCTCATTCCCCAGAGTGGATCGCGGAACGGGCGGCAGAGAAGGCCGATGAACTTGTTCAAAGGTTTTCAATTAGAAGCCCACGCGCTAAACAGCGATTGAGGGGGTTTCTTGAGCTTGGTCATTGCTACGAAGCGGCGGTGTTGATTACCTCCGAGAACTTCAAAGTTTCGGAACACGATCTCGAATCAGAATTGAATTAACCCTTCACGACTCAAACCGCTAAAAGTCCGGCGAAAGATTGGCGGCTTCCCGGTGTTGGCTTCAGTTCTACTTTGTTGAATCCTAATCTCGTGCGGTGGTATCAGCCAGCGCGAGAAGGGAGCAACAAGCATGAACGAACAGGAAAACACACTTACTCCAGTCAAGGCCGCAAAATATCTTGGAATCTCGGAGGCCGTACTCAGGCTTTGGCGATCGGAGGGCAAAGGGCCACGCCACTTCAAAGCGGGCGAGAAGTTAATTCGCTATCGCCGCAGTGATCTTGATTTGTGGATTGAGGAAAGGTTGAGTGCCCCGGCGGCAGGGGGAGCGCAATGAGCACACCGCAAACACAACTGCGAGCGGACCTACATTCCGGGACCGCCGCGCTCTTGGACTCATGCTTCAAATTGATCCGCAGATATGTTGTGCTGTCTGCGGATCAGTTGAACGTCCTGGCCGCGTGGATACTCCATACATGGGCGATTGAAGCGGCGGATTTCACACCGTACTTGCACATCACCGCACCAGAGAAGGGATGCGGGAAGAGTCGGCTGCTTGAGACCTTAGAAATTGCTGTTCGCAACCCTGTCAAAACCGGAGGAATGAGCGCCGCAGCTCTCATGCGAACGGTGAATGCACAGCAGCCAAGTCTCCTACTCGATGAAATGGACGCAACCTTTCAAGGGGACAAGGATGTTGCTCAAGCGCTGAGGGGCATTTTAAATGAGGGGTTCCGGCGCGGCGGAAATATCCGCAAATGTGTTGGCCCCAATCACGACGTGCAGGCGTTCCATGTGTTTGGCGCAAAGGCACTCGCAGGAATCGGCAAAGTCCCGGACACCGTTGCCAGCCGATCAATCATTATCGAGATGCGGCGCAAGACTCCGACGGAGAGTGTGGAGCCTTTCCGGGTTCGGGACGTACGGGAAGGTGCAATGCCACTGGTTGAGTCTTTGGCGTCCTGGAGCAACTCTGAGACGATGGAGATTCTGAGAGGAACAAGGCCGAAATTCCCCGATGGACTCACTGACCGCCAGCAGGACATAAGCGAACCGCTGCTGGCCATTGCAGACCTTGCCGGTGCCGAATGGCCTTCGAAGATTCGACACTCGCTTACGGCCCTGTTTCGTTCGGCAGAATCGGAGGATTCTTCGCTTGGCGTCAATCTGCTGCGAGACATTCGGTCCATTTTCGGAATCCGCAGCGGCAAAGACTCTGACAAGATTTACTCTGCTGAACTGGCAAACACTCTATGTGGCATCGAAGGTTCGCCTTGGGCTGAATGGGATAAGGGTAGGGGTTTGACAGCGAACACTCTGGCGAAGCGCCTGAAGCCTTTCCACATTTCTCCCTTGACGATTCGCACTGGTGCAGAAACGGGGAAGGGTTACAAACGCGATGCTTTCACTGATGCTTGGGACCGCTATTTAGCGCCTATGCCTATTGCAGCGTCTTCACCCGTCACACCCCCCGTCAATATTGAAGATTATTCACCGTTCACAACCGTCACATCCACTTTCGCTGCTGATAAATCGTCACACGAAAAGCCGCACCAATCCAGTGTTGTGACGGCTGTTACGCCTCTGACGCCGCTGGCGGGGAAGAACAGTGTTGAGCGGTTCATTGAGGGGGCTTTCTGAAATGGAAGCCAATGAAATCATTCGCACGGTTGAGAACGCAGGGGGAGAATTGTGGGTTGCCGGAGAGACCCTGCGCTATCGCCTTCCGGAATCCGCATCCTCGCTTGTGGATGAGATTCGAGTGAGCAAATGGGAATTGCTGGACTTGCTTCATAAGCGTCCCTTGATGCCCGCCGGGGTGAGGCTCATGCGCTGGGAGCCTGCAATTCCACCCGTTCGATTGAATGGCTTTTCGATTGTAACCAATACCGAAATATTCATCCGCCGCACCCTGGAGCAAATGGGGGCGAGATTGGCTGGGAACGACTGGCAGGCGGGAAATTGGAGTCTCACAGAATTGATTGAACGACTGGCGGCAGTGGGCGTGACTGTGGCACTGATGAACAACTCCCGGCGGTTGCAATAGCAGTCCAGAAATATTCTAGTTGTAGAAACCCACCGCGCTAGGTATAATGACTACATGAAGTGTCCCATTCACAAAATCGAGCTAGTCTGCTACTGTCCCGCTTGCCGGGGTGAAGTCACCAGCAAGCGCAAGGCGGCAACGTCCCGCGTAAACGGCAAGCTGGGCGGGCGGCCAAAGGGCAGCAAGAACAAACCCAAAGCAACCGCGAAGGGAGAGACCCGATGATTTACAAGAGAGGATACTCGCTCTGGTACAGATTCCGCTACACGATCAAGAGTGAGGACGGAACCAAAAAGGATTTCATGGTCCGCCGTCCTGCAAAGGTGCGCAATCGCAAAGACGCGAAGGACGTAGAGCGGGAGCATCGGCGGGCGCTCTCTCTCGGACAGCTTCACCCGAACGACCCTTGGCCGATGGCCACCACCAGCGCCCCGCCCGTGTTCCGCGCCTTCGCAAGTGAATTCCTGCAATATGCCAAGACGCACACAAAGCCGGGGACTCACACGTTTTACAGCGTGTGCCTGGATAGGCTGTTGACGTTCGCTGCCATCGCAGATACCCCTATAAACGCAATCACCGGGGAAACGGTGAACCGCTATGCCCGTTACAGACGAGAGGTGCCAGAGAATTCCGTTGTCACCGTGAATGGCGATCTGCGCACGTTGCGGCGGATTCTGCATCTTGCGGAAGAATGGGGAAAGCTGGACCGTGCGCCCGCCATTCACGAATTGCCACAGCCCCAAGGCCGGGAGCGCGTTTTGAGCTTTGCTGAGGAAGCAACTTATCTGGCGAAGGCATCTGAGAATCTGAGGGACGCCGCAATTCTGGCGGTCGATACCGGGTTGCGCCCGAACAGCGAACTGTTCCCGCTGAAATGGGCGGATGTGGATTTGACGGAGAGCAAAGAGTCCCCAAATGGAGTGCTCCACGTCCGAAAAGGCAAGACGGATAGCGCACAGCGCAGCCTTCCGCTCACTCCCCGCGTTGCGGAGGTTCTACAGAGGCGGAAGAAAGCGGCGGAGGCGAAGGGTTCCGCTTTTGTGTTTCCCGGCGCTGGGATTTCGGGTCACGCCACTTCGATGCAACACCCGCACAAAGCGGCAATCGAGGATTCCAAGCTGGTGAGTTTTGAATTCTATTGCTGGCGTCACACCTTTGGCACACGCGCCGCACAGTCCGGCATGGATCGTTTCACTCTGGCCCGCCTCATGGGGCACAGTTCGCCCTCCGTGGCAGCCCGGTATTATGTCCACATCACAGAGAGTCACGTTGCCGCCGGATTCGGGCGGTTTGTCGAATATCAGACGCGCAACGTAGCAGAGGGATTGGCAGCAGCCTTCCCCGCCGCAACAAACCAAATTCAATGAAATTTGCAATACTGTGGCACACCCTGTGGCACAGGAAATGCGAAACATGCTGTAAGTGATTCATTCTTCTAGGTAGGCTGCTAGATTCTCAATCTTNNGATTCCCGGTAGCGCTACCAGATCGTATTCGCGAAGCCCGCCCCCAAAGCGGGCTTTTCTCGTGCTCAGTCAACAAGCGGACGCTCCCCCCGTTCCAGTAACCCTGAAAAACTGCGATGACCGCGGAGGGACGCGGGATCTTCAGTGTTGGGGATCGTTCTTCAGTGCTTGCCGATGTGGTAAGCGATTCCGAACGACAGGCGCATGTCGTTCTGGCTATTGGAGCCGTTGTTGGGCAGCCAGGTCCTCACATAGTCGGCTTCAAGCAAACGCACGCCGAGGCTCCTGGAGAGGTATAGATTCATACCGCCGCCAGTATTGAGGGCGAACGAGCCCGCAGTGGCAGTGACTCCGGAAATGCCGGGGAAGACGCCCCCGAAGGCGTGAACGCCCCCGAACAATCCCTGGCCGAAGAGTTGCAGCCTTCGTTGATCCGTTTTGCCGGAATGGCCGGTCCACACCTGATGGGTGTAGCGGGGGCCGGCTGTAAATTCAACCTGGTTCAGATTGACGCCGGGGGCGACGTTCGAGGCAAGGCCGCCGGTGAAGTTGGCTGCGATGCCGAAACCCTCCCAGAAATTGACGGCCGCGTCGGCGCCGCCTCCCTGCAGCCAGAACGTGCCACCGTTGGCGGTCGCCAGCTTTCCCATCTCCGTTGTATACGTTATGGCGAGGTCGGCAGAAACCGGCGATTGGTTTTGTGCGTCGGGGTTCTGCTGCGCCCAGGCGCCGGTTCCGGTTAACAGGCACACGCCCACAAGGAGCAAACTGCCGCAAATTGGTCTACGCATCTTCATCTGTCTCCTTGTTACTCAACCGTGAGGGTGACTGTGGCGGAGTGCGACAATGCATTCGCGGTTCCGGTTACATTCACTGTGTAGGTCTGCTGCTGCTGGGCAAAGATGCCGGTCATTGAGCCACATGCGCTGATTCCGGCTACAGCGGCCATGCCCGCGGCCAGCAAGAGCAGCACGGACAACATGCGGCCAAGCCGCTTGCCGTTGCGGCGCAGCCTGCCGGCAAAGGGCAACAGCAGCAATGCCAGCGAGAACGGCGCCAGCCTGGCGACCATGCTGCCGCTCTTGCCGCGGCCTGTGCCGCCGTTGGTGTTGCCGGCAAGTTGCGTACTGCCGGGATGAACCGTGACCGGACTGGCGCCGGCTACGGTCTGCGGAATGTTCACCGTCAGAGTTACTGAGGATCCGGGTTGGCCGGCTCCCAGCGTAGCCGACGAGAGGCTGTAGGTAGCTCCGGCAGGCAACCCGCTGACGGTCAGCGTTATAGGTGATGGGAAGGTGCTTCCGTCCAGGGGAGTGACAGAGAAGGTGGAGATTGCCACGCTTCCGGGCGCCGCGGTGACCGAGGACGGAGAGGAGCTGATGGTGAAGTCCTGGACCACCTGCGTGAGCGCGGCGCTGGTAGCAGCGGCGAAGTTTGTATCGCCGCCATAAGCCGCTGTGATTGTGTGGGAACCGGCGGCCAGGGTCGAGGTGGTCAGTGTGGCCACTCCTGCCGTTAGCGTGCCCGTGCCCAGCGGCGTTGCGCCGTCCAGGAAGGTCACTGTCCCGGTGGGCGTACCCACAGTGGAAGTAACCGTAGCCGTAAGCTTGATGGGATTCAACGCAAACACCGGGTTGACGCTGCTTGTTACGCTAACCAGTGCCGGGGTTGCCTTGGCAATTACCAGCGTTCCGGTTGCCGTGCCGACGTAGTTTGGATCGTTGACGGTTGCAACAACGGTGTAACTTCCAGGCGCGGTGGGCGCGGTGGCCGAACCGTTGTAGGTGAGGCTAACCGCCAGGCCCGTTGGCGTAGTGGTAGCCGTGGCCGAAAGAGGCGAACCGGTGTAGGTCTGGGAGAGATTGCTCAGGGCCACCGTGGCGGTCGCCTTGGCGATGACCATGGTTCCGCTTGCCGTACCAGCGTAGTTTGGATCGTTGATGGTTGCAACAACGTTGTAACTTCCAGGCGCGGTGGGCGCGGTAGCCGAACCGTTGTAGGTGAGGCTAACCGCCAGGCCTGTTGGCGTGGTGGTAGCCGTGGCCGAAAGAGGCGAACCGGTATAGGTCTGGGAGAGATTGCTCAGCACCACGGTGGCCGTCGCCTTGCCCACAGTGAGGATCACAGAGGATGTGCTTGAAGGCGCAAATCCATTGCTGCTGGTGTAAACGGCGGAAACCGTGTGCGGTCCGGTACTGAGCCCGGTCAGCGAGAGAGTTGCGACGCCGCTGCTGAGGGTGACGCTGGTTGCGACGCCGTCGACGGTGAAGACAACTGTGCCTGCCGGTGTGATGGATGGACCGGAGACGGTCGCGGTGGCGACAACGGATTGACCGTATGCGGGCGATGCCGGCTTGAAGGCGAGCCCGATGGTGGACGCAGGCGGGGCGGCAGGTCCGGTGAGCACGAGCTGGACGGTCGAGGGCGTGGACAGGGTGGCGTTGACAAGATTGCCGTTGAAGGTTGCTGAGTCAATGGTGGTGACAAAGGTCGTGGGCGTGTAGGTTGCGGTGAGCGCGCAGACACCACCTGTGGCCAGGGCAGAGGGCAATGTGCCGCTCAGAGTGCAGTCTGTGGAAGCGGTTCCGGCCAGGTTGTAGTCCGCGGTGTCGGTCTGGCTGATTGAAGTGAGTTGCAGCGGTTGATTGCCGGACTCAAGCAGAGAGACAGTCTGGGGCGGAGCGGAGGCTCCTGGGAAGCGCACGAAACCCTGCGTGCGCGTGAGCATTAGAACGGCTCCTTTGGAGCCGGTATAGAGGTTGCCCGCAGAGTCGATGGCCAGCGCCGAGGGTGCAAGGCCGGCAACGGTGAAGGACGCGCTGTTGGTGCTGGCCGGGACGGCCAGGATGGCTGCGGTATCGCCTATGAGCAGGTTGCCGGCGGCATCAATGGCTA
The DNA here is from genome assembly GCA_003138365.1 of Acidobacteriaceae bacterium. Taxonomy (GTDB): domain Bacteria; phylum Acidobacteriota; class Terriglobia; order Terriglobales; family Acidobacteriaceae; genus Telmatobacter. Next base: position 72,971 of record PLFY01000090.1, on the reverse strand, counting down.
TGGCCGCGGGCTTCACGGCCGAGGAAGTTACCGTGGTGGTGACTCCGCTCTGCAGGTTGAAGCGATAGATGGCTGCCGCGCCGGGATCGGTGATGAGCAGGTTGCCGGAGGGATCGATGGCCAGACCGGCAGGCGCAACGAGCGTCGCGACGGCAAGTGTGCGCACGGCTCCGGTGATGGGGTTGAGCTGATAGACGGCCTGCGCGGAGGAATCCGAAATGTAGAGGTTGTTGAGCGCATCGGCGGCCAGACCGGCAGGAGTTGTGAGCGTGAGCGCCAATGTGGTGGGCGTACCGGAAGGCGAAATTTGCGTGATCAGGCCGGTAGAGGTGTCGGCGACATAGACGAAGCCGCGGGGATCAACCGCGACGGGGCCTGGCGCGGTGAGCGTAGCCAGGGTAGTGGAAGCTGCGCTGGCACCCTGCACGAATGTCGAGGGAGCAAAGCGGAGCAGTTTCTTGCTGATTGTGTCAGAGACGTAGACGTTCCCAGCGTTGTCGAGGACGAGGCCAGCGACCTGTAGATTAGCGCCGAAGCTGGACTGGGTTGCGGGATCGAGCGTGGAGCCAGCGCCAAGGCCGGTTCCGGTGAGGGCAAGGTTAGCCGTGTTGCCAAGAGAACTGTTGACGGTGAGCGGCGTGGAGCGTGTGCCGGGAACGGCTGGGGTGAAGCTGGAGGTGAGCAGGCAGTCGCTGGTGGTGTCACCGTTTGTGGCGCAGGTGCTCTTGCCCAACGACCACTCAGGTGAGGTGAAAGCCAGGGCGCTGCTGGAGGCCACAGTGTCGCCGGCAATGAAGTGAAGCTGCACGGGCAGCGTGGTGGTGGAGGCAGCTGTGGTGGAAGGAGACGCAAGACCGGTGACCACTTTGCGGATCAGTCCGTTGGTGGTATCGGAGATGTAGATGTTGCCCTGCGTGTCCGCACCGACACCGATACCATTGCCGCCATCGCCAAAACTGGCCTGGGTGGCGGGGCAGCCGTCTCCATAGACGTCAGTATGGCTGGAGCAAACCGTTGTGGCATTGGCGGCAATGGCGCGCAGGTAGCCGGTATGGAAATCCAGGAACCAGATGAAGCCGTTGCCGTCGGAGATGTAGAGGTTGCCGGCGTTGTCGAACGCCAGCTTTTGCGGAGACATGGAGACACCGGTCGACAGCACTGGAACTGTGTAGGCATCAGTGGATGTCGAGGCGTTGCCGGCGACGGTATAGATGTCGCCATTCACTGGCGAGGCGATGCCGAGCTTGGCTAGCAGCGCATCGAGCGGGGAACCGGTTCCGCAGGTGACGCAGACAACGCGGATTCTTCCACCGCTGGAATCGGCGATGTAAACATTCAGATTCGCATCCACGATAACGCCCTGCGGATTGTTGATTTCCGCGGCCGTGGCAGCCGCGCCGTCGCCGGTAGAGCCCGCGGTGCCGTTACCGGCAAAGGTATGGATATTGCCCGTGGCATCGACAACGCGAATCTTGTTGTCGGCTGTGTCGGCGATGTAAATGTTGCCGACAGTGTCGCCCCAGGCGCCTCGGGGAGAATTGACCTCGGCAGATGTAGCTGCGCTGCCATCGCCGGTCGAGCCCCCAGTGCCGTTGCCGGCAACGAGATACATCAAACCTGTCGAGACCTTGACCTCGAATATCTGGTTGCCTGTGTAGTTGGCAATATAGATGTTGCCCGCGGCATCGCTTCCAACGCCGCGCGCCTTGCCGACGCTGACCTGCGTGGGCTTGCAGCCGGTGGTTGCGCTGGGAACGCAGGCAGTGCCGCTGACCAGTCCGGCAAAGTTGCTGATCACGCCGTTGGGCGTGATGCGGCGAACCAGCGTGGCGCTGATGTCGGAGAGGTAGACATTGCCAAAGGGATCGGCCACCACGGCGCGCATATCGTCGGTGGCGGTGAAGCCGATTGCGGTGGCCTGGCAACCGTCGCCATACTTATCGGTGGCTCCGGCGCAGGCCATGTTACCGCTGCTGGGAATCGCGAGACCCGAACCGCCGGCAATGGTCGTCATGGTGTAGGGCAACGGGATGGGATTGCTGGTCAATCCAATGATCGTCGGTACGTTGACGGTGATGGTCATGGGCGCGGAAACTGATCCGGCAAAGCTGCCGCTGGCCACGTAGGTAGCCGTGACGTAGTCTGTCCCGATCGGCAAGTCGACGGAAGCAGAGGCGGTTGGGGCGCTCAATCCGGCGCTCAAGCTCAATATGGCGGAGCCAAGGGATATCTGCGTGCCACCGCTGGTGATGGAATATGTGAAGTTGACCGTTCCCGAGGGGATTCCAGCCGACGATGTGACGGTTGCGGTGAGCGCGATTGGGTGGCCCAACGTGGTGGTGGTCTTATTCGCCGACAACGCGGTGGTAGTAAGTCCCTGGTTGATTGTGACCGAGGCAACGGGGGAGGTAGAGCCAGCGTTCACGGCGTCTCCGCTATAGACGGCGGTGATGGAATAGGGGGTGAGGCTGTACGGCAGGTTGAAAGTGGCTGAAGCCGAACCCGCAGCCAACGCAGAAGTGGCATAGACATAGGTGCCTACAGCGCCACCACCGCCGACGATGAACTCGACCGTGCCGGTGGGACTGCTTCCGGTGACAACTGCCCCTGCTGTGAACGACGTTCCGAAGGTGGTTGCGCTGGGCACACCGGACAGAATTGTGGTGGTGCCGCTAAGGCTGCCAGCAGTGACGGTGATGACATACGGCGCCGTTGTCGAGTAGACCGTCTGAGCGCCAGTCAAAGTGTAGTTGGAGTCGCCGGAGTAAGTCGCGGTGAAGGTGTGCGTGCCCACCGAGAGGCCGTCGAGCGGAATCGCGATGGTGTCCGTGGTTCCCGACAGGGTCACCGTCGTTGCGATGCTGGTCAGAGCGTCGGTGAGGGTGACGGTGCCGGTGGGATAGGCAGCGCCTCCTACGGCCGGCGTCAGGATGACGACTGCCGTGGCATTCTGGCCAGCAATGATGGTCTGCGGCAGGCCCGCGGGACCGGTGAGTTCCGGCGCGATGTAAGTAAAGTTGCACGTGGGTGGAACCAGGGCGGTTTCAGTGATGTTGTTCGTGACGGTGTTTGCGTTGGCGCCGACGAAGGTTGCATAGTCCGCAATGAAGTCGGCGGATACCTGTCCGGGGCCGTAGGCCAGCGAGGTATTGGTAGGCGATGGGCTGAATTCGGAGGCCGCAAACGTTCCTGGGAAGGTGACGTTGTCCAGCGTGACCCCGAGCTGATACACAGTGCCGCTGTTGCTCGTGCCGGTGAATTGCGCCGTTCCCGCGGTGAGGAAGGTGAGGTTTTGCATCAGAATGTTTTCGAGGTTCGGCGACTCGGATCCGGTTGTGGCCTCGTAATTCGGACTGAAGACGATCTCGGCCTTGTGATCCTGGTAGCACGAGTTGGAGTACTGCACGTTGGTGACAACGCCGCCACGATCGTATCCGGACTTGATGCGAAGGCCAGTCGAATTGCTGTCGGCGGTATTGTTGATGGAGCTTCCAACGCCGGCGGTTCCATTGCCGGACGACATATTGCTGTCGAAAAGGATGTTGCTCACACCGGCACTGGTGTAGCTGCCGATGGATTCGCCGTGTCCGGCGAAGAAGTGGTTGTTGGTGACGGATATGTTCGCCGCGGGAGCCGTTGTGCCGGCTGCGCCGACAGCGATATTGTCGTCTCCGTCCGAGACCCACGAGCGGGTGATGGTGAAGTTTGTTGCGTTGCCCGGATCGATGCCGTCGGTGTTGCGCGAACTGGTGGGCGTAATGATCTTGATATCCCAGGCGGTGAAGTTGGAGGCAGCGCCTGTTGTGGAGATGTGGAAGAGCGGGGAATTGCGGATCGTGATCTTGTACAGCGTGATGTTGCTGGCGCCGGTGTCGATCTGGATGAAGCGCGGGTTCTCCTGAGTGCCGCCGCTATTGGCAATGGCGGATAGACCCCACCAGCTCTGACCGCCATAGGGCGAGATGGCGTTGATCAGCACATCGCCGCCGCGGCCATCCAGCTTGCCGAAGCCCATGATGCCGACGTTGGTCGAGGTGCCGGGTATGTCGATCAGGGGCAAGCAGGAGGCGGTCGCACTGGCGCTGCCGACGGTGCCGCAGGTATGCGTGCCGGCAACCTTGTCATAATCCTGCACGTTGCGCGAAAAGTAGACGTAGACGCCAGGATCGACCAGCAGCGTGACGTTGGAAGGCATGGAGAGCGGACCGGTGATATAGGCATTGTGGCCTGCGCCGTCCACCGAGAGTTCAACGGCCTTCCCGGTACCCGAGCAGCTTGCGAGAGCAGCTTGAATGCGTGCGCCATCCAGATTGGTCACGGTGGCATCGACCGTGGTGGGAATATCGTCACTGACTGAGGTGAGCGCGGCGGTGAGCTGTGTGCAGACGGCTGGGAAGGCGGGCTCGGTGACGGTGCGGGTGTCCCCTGTGGCTACGAACTGCTGGATGGTGAAGGGCAGTTGTGCGCTGGAAGGCGCGTAGACATTTGTGACCCCGGCATAATTTGCGGAGATGGTGTAGGCGCCCGGCGCAAGGCCCGACAGGTTGACCGTTGCCATGCCAGAAGCGTTCAGCGTGGGGGCGCTCGAGAAGACGGTCGTCGAGCCCGCTACGGTAACAGACTTTACCGTCACAGAAATCGAAGTGCCGGTGGGCGCAGCGATGCCGGTCACGATAATTGTGTACGTTGCTTCAGTGCCGCTGGCGGCATAGAGCGGATTGCCGGAGCCAGTGATGGAAACGGACGTGGGCCCCGCGGGAACCTGGTCGTTGAAGGTGACCGATCCCAGCGATCCCGCCGCAGAAAAGGTGACCAGGTCGGTTAATGGAGTGCCCGCACTCTTTGCCGAAGAAAAGTTAGCCTGGAGCGTGCATGCCAGGCCCGCGGTGTAAGTTGTAGCCGCGCTGCTGCAGCCGGCGCCTGAGCCGAAGGTGAGGGGAAATTCGCTCGCGTCAGTCTGGCTGAGAGCGGTGGAGAGATTGCCAATGTTGGTCAGTGTGCCAGCGAAGGTCGTTGTGGAGGCGGCGGTTGGGCCATACGAACCTGCATCGCGCACCACCTGCGTAATGCTGGTGTTGTGCGCGTCGGCGCTGTATACATTGCCGAGGCCATCGACGGCGAGACCGGTCGGATTCTGCAACCCGGTAAGCACGGTGACTTCAGAACCGTTGACGGCAACTTCAAATACAGAAGTGCCGCTCTGCACATAGGCATCGCCCGCGGGGTCCACGGCCACGGCCACCGGCGTGACACTGGAGATCAGCGTCGTTTGCGTATAGCCGCCTGCCGCGACCGGCGTCAACTTGTACACCGCGCTCGCGCCCTGATCCGCAACATAAACGTTGCCGGAGCCATCGACGGCAAGCGAAACCGGATTGCTGAAGCCGCTGGCGACCGTCATCTGCGATTGCAGAGTGTTGGCAACCAGAGAGAGCCGGTAGATGCTTTCAGTGGTCTTATCGGCCACATAGATATTGCCGGCCACGTCCAAAGCAATGGCTTGTGGAGCGGCTGTACCACTGGTTGGGGTGTAGGAGATCGAGGTCAGACTGTAGGTCGAGGGCGTGCCCGCGGCGGTGACCTTAAGTTCTCCGATAACCGATTGCCCGCTGGCCACCGCGAAGACGTTACCGGTCTGGTCAACCGCAATCTGGCTGGGCGTTGCCGGCAACGATGAAGACAGCGTGTAGCTGGTCCCGGCGATCGACTCCAGAATGGAAGCGCCGCTGGCCGCGTAGACATTGCCCGCGCCATCCACGGCCACGCTTGCTGGCGTAATCGAGCTGAAGATGGAATTTGTCGTGGGAGCAACAGGGGTAGTGACGCTGTTCGTGGTCGTCGATGCATTGTCAAAGGCCAGCACCGAGCCGGTCACTGTTCCACCCAGGGCAACCGTGAACGCCTCTCCGCTGGAGGCATTGGACACTGTCATTTCAGCCGAGCGCAGACCGGCCTCGGAAGGCGTGGCCGTCACCGTCACATTGCAATCCACGGAATCATCGGCATTCAGCGTGCACGATGGTGATCCGTAACTCATATTTCCGTTGGTTGAATTCTTCACCGTCGACGAGGGCGAGGTTGCTCCCTGAAGATGCGCCTGGAACGTCTGAATCAATGGGACGCCGACCGTTTGCGCGGCAAGACCCTGTGCGAGAACTTTGCGGACCAGCATCCCCGATGTGTTGCTGTTGGCATCGTAGAGGTAGACGCTACCCTGCCCATCTACGCCAAGACCGAGGCCGTTGGAATTCTCAAATTCAGCGCTTGATGCTGCGCAGCCGTCACTGTAGGCACTGAGGGACTTTTGTCCGACCGGCAGCGTGCACGAGCTGCCAGCCGCTATGTTCGAGCTGACTTGCGTGAACAGTATCCGGATATAGCCGGTGTTGATGTCGAAGAACAGAACCCGGGTGCTGTCGCCAATGTAGATATTGCCTTGCGGGCTCGTGGCCAACTTGAGGGTCGATGAATCCAGCGCTGTCCTGCTGTTGCCCAGAGTGGGTGTGGCGGACACGCCGTTCGTGCTGCCGTTGCCTGCCAGCGGATAAAAGAACCCGGTCTGCGGCGTGGAGGGACTCATGCCGGCATTGTTAATTTCGATGGCGTTGACCATCGCCGTGCCCGCCGTGCCCGAACCGCTGACAAATAACACACGCATCAGGCCGTTGCCCGCGTCGGTGAAGATCATGTTGCCGGCTGCATCGACGGCCACGCCTTGCGCATCGCTGGTGCTTGAGTTGACTGAACCGCTGGTAAATAGGCATCCGTCGCCGTGTGTGTCCAACGCGGTTCCGGTGCCATTGCAGCCAGTCGTGCTTCCCTTGGTGGTCGCGGTCGAGGTGAGACCCGCAACGGTATACACATAGCCCGCAGTCACCGCCGTCCAGGACGGATTCTTTTCGAGGACTGCCCACAGCGGATTGGTTACGCCGTTATACGTCTGCGGGCCCAACACCACACGCCAGCGGGCGAGCGCAGTTTCCGCGTAATAGACATTGCCATATGCGTCCGCGGTTGCGCCGCGCGCCGTGTTCAACTCCCCCTTGGAAGTGCCGCATGTGCCGGAGTTCTGGAAGGCAGCCACGGTGTTAGCGGCTGTGGAAAACGCCGGTGTGTTGTCCAGGCCAGTCCCAGCGGTGCCAAGGCCGGTTGTGGTCGCGGCGCATCCTGCCACCAATTCCATGTTGCCGACCGCTGTCAGAATCGGATTTGAGGCCGAAGGCGTGCCGCTGCCGCAAAGCGGCGAAGCGGTGCGGCAGACGACGTGAATCAGGTCGTCGTTGTAGCCGGCCACGATGACGTTGCCATAGGGGTCGATGCCGATGCCGCGGAAACCGTTCAACGTTGTCTGTGTCGCAGCCACGCAGCCGTCGCCGTATTCATCCACCTTTGCCGAGCAGGCAGAACCGAGGCCCGCAGCCACCGTCATGATCCCGGTGGAGGGATTAATCACATGGAGAACTTTATTGATGTCGTCGCCGACGAAGACGTTGCCGAAGGAGTCGACCTCCACGCCGGCGCGCGCGGCCGCGCCAAAGATGCCGTTGACGGCAAGGCAGCCGTCTCCAAACGCATCCGTCGATTTCACGCCAGAGGGAAGATTCGGACACTGCGTTCCGGAACTCGCCGTCATGGGCGCGAGTCCGCCTATGGTTGTCATGGTGTATGGCAGCGCGACAGGAGTCTGCGCTCCGGCATTCAGCAGGGACAGCGTGCACATCACAGGCAGGATTGCAACAGCAAAAGATAGACGACGCAGCATTGGATGTCTCCGTGAACGACGTTTGGCTAAAGAGGATCGATGGAACCGGATGTCGCGGGATTCGCAACAAACATTTGGGAGGCAAAAGCGGTCAGACCTCTCAAGCGGGAAAGTATCCCAATTCTCCCATGCTAGTGTCAACTAAATAGTCGATGCTCGCCCGTTCCGCCTTGTATATAGAACAAAATAAGCTTGTTAAGTAAAGATTAAGGCCATGGGAGAGCCCTTCCTCAAGGGATGGGTGGTCTTGCCACTCAACTTGACTGGCGATTCAGGAGACTGCGGTTCTTATTGCGGCCTGTTGTCTTAGAGCAAAATCAGGGAAACTGTGCCCAATGGGATTCATTCAGGGTCGCCGCTCCCTGGTGGTCGCGTCGACTTTGCTGCATGGCCTCTGGGTACATCATCCCTGATTTTGCTGTAAAGTTGCGAATCGATGGGAAGGTACCGGCGCCAGTCGCAGGATTCCGCAACCTGCTTGATCACAGCATTGCGCTCGCGCAGCAGGGCCAGCATGTAGCGGCGCAGGAAAAGAGCCTCGGCCAAGGGACCCAGCAGCGGAAGCGGAGCGGCGACGAGGAACCTTTCTTTCATTTCAGTTGCCCCGGATGGAAGCGTCCGAAACCAATGATCCGCTTGCATGAAACGAAAGATGCCGTGGATCATGGTGACCTGAAAGTGGGCCGGAGATTCAAGAGCCGTAGTCTTGCTGGTGAGGTTTTGCCAAACGCCGAAATGCTTTGCACGCCAGGTGACCTGCTGCGAGAGCCCGACGAGGCCTGAGGTGACGCCGCCGGTGGCGAGAGTTTGTTCCCCGGAATGAATGTTGGCAAGCAAATGCACTTCGACGCTGCGGGAGAGGTCGAAGCATCGTTCCATTGGCGCATCGATGATTGTGGTCTCTTCGAGTCGAATCATTCAAGCTCAATTCTCAAGCGCAAGGCCGGCTTGATGAATTTGACCTAAGATATATTCTCATGACTTTTGTCCTCTCACGCAGGTAACGCGTGAGGATAAGTCGAAGTTACCAAAAGCCGGACATTCAAAGGTGCGAACATCTTTGGTAATGTACCTTTCTAAATGAGCAAAGTTATGCATTACGCCCATATACAGTGGAGCGAAGGTATAGGCATGTACAGATTCGTAGTGCCGTTTCGCATGCACGCTACGGGATGGGTTGTTGTTGCCTTTTGCATCCTGATTGGTATCCGGCTTTGTGGGTTATGGCGCGGCCTGGCGTTAGGAGCCATGATCGTAGCCAGCCTGCTGCTTCACGAGGTGGGGCACATGGCGGTTGCAACGGTGCTTGGAGTTCCGGTTCGTGAGTTCGGGCTCTGTCTGCGCGGCGCCTACAATCGGAGGGGCTGTGCCAGCCGGCGCCGGGATGATCTTCTCATCGCGTGTGCAGGCCCGCTGACGAATCTATGCCTTGTATCTCTTCTGTTCTTGCCATTGATAGGGCCTCAACTCGCCTTTTGCAACATGGTACTGTGCGTCGTGAATCTCCTGCCGCTTCCGTCAAGCGATGGATTGCGCATTCTGCGCGCGCTGCGGAATTCCAAGCGGGCAGGCGGGATGATTCCGTTACTGAGCCAGCCTGGCTCGATCGTGTAAATCCACTCGCCAGGTTCTCAATCGTCAGGTTCTCAATCATAAAACACGGGGACGATTCTCGTTAGGGCTGCGAAGGCTCATTTCTTGTTTCCAAAATCCAACTGAATTTGATTTGTTGAGCGGCTTCGGCGCGTCCTTGTGACCTTGACGGGCAGCGGAGGCTATGATTGGCTGGAATCGGAGCTGGGCCCGCCGGGCGAGTCAACGGCCTAGTCAACGGAGTGAGGTTTGCCCCGTCTAATGGAATGAAAGTGTGTCTCGACCAATCATGATGAGAAATCGATGCGTTTTCCCCTGTACCGCCTTGATGCTAGGCCTGCCGTGGCTGGCCGTGGCCGGTTTGGCCCAGCAGTCCGCTACGCAGCAGCCCGCTTCCAACCAGCCGGTCACCACATTGAAGATTCAGGCGCGGGAGGTGGTTCTGCCGGTGACCGTGCGCGACAAAAAAGGTGCGCTGGTGACCAGCCTGAAGATCGGCGACTTTACGCTGACCGAGGATAGCCGGCCGCAGACCATCAAGAGCTTTACGCGGGAGAGCAGCCTGCCTTTCCGGGTGGGGTTGCTGGTGGATACGAGCCGCAGCGTTTCAGGGGCTCTGGAAAACGAGCGGAAGGCGGCGGGGAAGTTTGTGGATTTGATGCTTCCGGCCGATCCCAAGGCAGGCCCTCAAAGAGACCAGGCTTTCCTGCTCCACTTTGACCGCGAGGTTGAGCTGCTGGAGGACTTTACCAACTCCAGGGACAAGCTGCACCACGAGTTGGACGAGATGGGGCCGACGCGGGCTTCGCAGAACTCGAGCCAGGGACCGGAGACCAGCGGGGATGACCGGAGCAGCGGGCAGCAGTCGCGCAGCCGCGGCGGCGGCGGCACGCAGCTTTACGACGCGATCTTTCTGGCCTCGGATGAGCTGATGAAGCCCAAGGACGGGCGCAAGGCGCTGGTGGTCTTCTCAGACGGGGTGGACCGGGGCAGCAAGGAGACGCTGAACGACGCTGTGGACGCGGCGGACCGGGCCAATGTGGCTATTTACACCATCTACTTCAAGGGCGAGCAGGAGAGCAGCGGAAGCAATGGCTATCCGGGCCAGGGCGGGCGGCGCGGCGGAATGGGCGGCGGAGGCTATCCCGGCGGTGGCGGCGGAGGCTATCCGGGGGGCGGCGGCGGTTATCCCGGCGGCGGAGGGGGCAGACGCGGCGGGGGTGGCTCCAGCCAGTCCTCGGTAGACGGCAAGAAGATCATGGAGAAGATTGCCGCCCGCACCGGAGGCCGGTACTTCGAGGCCAAGGGCAAGGACAAGCTGGACGAGATCTACGCGCAGATCGCCGAGGAGCTTCGCGGGCAGTATCTGCTGACTTATACGCCGGATGTGGTGGACAAGGAAGGCGGGTTCCACAAGATTGCGCTGAAGGCGAACAAGGACGATCTGGTGGTGGTGACGCGGGAAGGGTATTACGCGCCGTTGGATAAGTAGGGATTGGAATCAGCAGAAGTTGCCGCTTCTTCCTCAGTGACTACGAAGAAGTGGCGCAGGTCTGCCTGGCCAAAGGAAGTTGTCATGGCTACATCGGCGGCGTCCCGGCCGGTTGCCATGAGCACGCGGCCAATCCGGGGTTGGTTGTTGCGGGCATCGAATGTCCACCAGCGGTCGTCAAGGTAGACTTCGAACCATGCGCTAAAGTCCATGGGCAGGACCACGGGGACGCCAATGTCGCCCAAATAGCCGGTTGCATAGCGGGCTGGAATGTTGAGTGCGCGGCAGAACGTGATGGCGAGATGTTGAAAGTCGCGGCAAACGCCGACGCGTTCCGTAAAGACATCCAGGGCGGTTTTTGTGGGCCGGGCATGCTGATAGTTGAACGCCACATGGTTGTGGACCCAGTTGCAGATGGCTTGTACGCGGCCCCAGCCGGATGGGATCTCTCCGAACAGTTCGACGGCGATATTTGAAAAGCGATCGACTTCGCAGTAGCGGCTGTTGAGCAGGAAGCAGAGTATTTCGTAGGGCAAATCGCCTACGGCGGGCTCGCGCGCGGACCAGTTGACCGCATCGGGAAGGCCTGAGTCGCGAATGAGCGTGGAGCTGCTGAGCCTGAGTTGGCCTTGCGGTGCGACGAATCGCGTGCAACGATTGCCGAAACTGTCGATGTAGCTGGTGACTTCCAGTCTCGGTTCCGTCTGCAATTCGTCCGGCTCCAGCAGATCGGGGACGCGCGAAGGATGGACGCTGAGGATCGCGACCATGGCGACTGGGGCCGGAACCTCGAATTGAATGTCGAAGGATAAACGGATCAACATTGTGACGCCTCTTGTCTTGAAGGTACGGCCGGTTGGGAGCTTGTACGGGGACGTGGGCGACGGGCGATACACAGACATCATCTCATTAAGATGCAGAAATCAAGATGCAGAAATCGAAGGGACGCCGCACTGCGGGGGGCGAGATTCGAATGAGGGACGACCTGGCGAGGAACCTTCGAGCGTTGACAAGATTGCCGGCAGCCGCCGAGACCTCAATTCGCCTCAGACGCGTTGGGTTCCGCAATTTCAACCCGGCGGTTCTCCCACTTGAATCGAGGATCCCGCTTGCAGCGTCTCTGCCTCAGGACGTGAGTTACTCTCTACCCTTCTTGCGGATCTCGATGGTGAGGCGCTTGATCTTCTGGTTGAGGGTTGAGAGAGGGATGCGGAACTGCTCGGCGGCATCGGTCTGGTTGCCGTTGCAGCGCTCCAGCTTCTCGATGATGATGCGGCGCTCAATGTCTTCGAGGATGTCAAAGAGCGAGGCGTTGGGGTTGTGTTCGAGCAGGGCATCCTGGAAGCTGCGGCCGGTGATCTGACCAGGCAGCAGATCGGAGCCTATGACGGGCCCGCTGGAGAGCACGACACCGCGTTCGATGGCGTTTTCAAGCTCGCGGACATTGCCGGGCCACTCGTAATCGACCATGGCGCGGAGGGCGTCGGGGGAGAGCTTGCGCGGAGGCAAGTCGTTTTCCTTGGCATAGAAGTCGAGGAAGTGGCTGGCAAGCAGGGGGATGTCTTCGCGGCGCGCGCGCAGGGGCGGCAGGTCGACGGTGATGACGTTGAGGCGATAGAAAAGGTCTTCGCGGAAACGGCCATCGCGCACCGCCTGGCGGAGGTCGATGTTGGTGGCCGCGATGATGCGCACGTCCACCTGAATCTCCTGGATTCCGCCGAGGTGCATGAAGCGGCGGTCTTGCAAGACGCGGAGGATCTTGGCCTGGGTATCCACACCCATGGTCGCGATTTCGTCGAGGAAGAGCGTGCCGCCGTTGGCGACTTCGAAGAGGCCTTTTTTCGAGGCCACAGCGGAGGTGAAAGCTCCCTTGACGTGGCCGAAGAGCGTGGATTCAAGCAGCTCAGAGGGCATGGCGCCGGTGTTGATGGGGACGAAAGGCTTGTCGCGGCGGGGTGAGTTGGCGTGGATGGCCTTGGCGATGAGCTCCTTGCCGGTTCCGCTCTCGCCTTGAATCAAAACAGTTGACCGGCTGGGAGCGATCTGCGCCACCAGGTCGAAGACCTTGAGCATGATCTCGCTTTTGCCCACGATGTTGACAAAGTTGTAGCGCTGCTTGAGTGTGCGCTTGAGCTGGAGGTTCTCTTCTTCAGCGCGATGGCGGGCGACGGCGGAGCGAATGTCGGCCAGCAGCTTTTCGTTGTCCCAGGGCTTCTGGACAAAGTTTTCCGCGCCGGCGCGGACGGCTTCAACGACGTTGTCCACGGTGCCGTAGGCGGTGATCATGATGACCGGCAGCTCGGGCTGGCGCTCTTTGATTTGCGGCAGAAGTTCGAGTCCGCTCTGGCCGGGCAGGGCCAGGTCGAGGAGCACAAGATCGAAGTTTTCGAGCTCGAGAATGCGCAGGCCTTGCTCGCCGTCGTTGGCCATTCTGACGGAATAGCCCTCGAGCGTGAGCAGCACTTCAAGCGACTCGCGGATGCCGGCCTCATCGTCAATGACCAGAATGCTCGCGGGGATGCTGGCGCCGGCGAAGTTGCCGGATGCGGGCGACGCTGAAACGGGCAGATTCAAAGGCTGTTCGACCTCAGGCATGTACGGACTTTCTTAACAGCGGAAACTCGAGATGAAAGGTTGTGCCGGCGCCGATGGCGCTCTCGACATGAATCTTGCCGGCGTGCTCCTGAATGATGCCGTAGGACACGGAGAGGCCCAGTCCGGTACCGCGGCGGTCGCCGGGCCTGGGCATGGTTTTGGTGGTGAAGAACGGATCGTAGATGCGCTTGAGGTGCTCGGGCGCGATGCCCGAGCCGGAGTCGTTCACAACCGCTTCGACGTGCCCGTTGGCGAGCGTGGCTACGCGGAGGCGGCCGCCGCCGGGCATGGCATCCTTGGCGTTCAACAGCAGGTTGAGAAACACTTGCTGCAGCTTGCCTGGGTTGCCGTGGATGGGGGGCAGATTCTCGTCCAGTTCGAGATCGACGAGGATCTGCGCGGTCTTGAACTGGTGATCGAGCAGAGAGAGTGTGTCGCGAATGACCTGGTTGAGGTTTGTATCGCGAAACTCCGTGGTCGAAGTGCGGGAAAAGTTGAGCAGGCCATTGGCGATCTCGGCGGCGCGGAAGCTCTGCTGTGTAATCTTGTCGAGCACCGGGCCAAGGCGCGCGTCGCCCTTCAGTTGTTTTGAAAGCATCTGCGCGTAGGAGGAGATGACGGCCAGCGGTGTGTTGATCTCATGGGCAACGCCGGCTGCCAGCAGCCCGATGGAGCTGAGCTTGTCAGCCTGGGCGAGCTGGGTTTCAAGCGAGACGCGCTCGGTGATGTCATCGACCAGGATGATGCGGCCCACGGAGACAAAGTCACGCGAAAGCAGAGGGGCAATGGCGATGTTGGCCGTGCGGTGCTCGCCGGCGCGCGTCGTGAGGCGGAATTTGTAGAGGTGATGCACGCCCTGCTCGTTGCGGAAGCCCTCCAGAGCTTCAACAAACTCGATAGGGAAGACGTTCTGAAGAGGCTGCCCGAGGGCTTCAGAGCGGCTGAGGGCGTACATGGCCTCCATCTGCGCATTCCAGCTTTCGATGCGGTCGTCGAGATCGATGGCCAGGATGCCGACGTTGATGGATTCGACGATATTTTCGTTGAACTCCTTGAGCCGTTCGAATTCGCCGATTTTTTCTTGCAGGCGGGCGTAGAGGCTCGCGTTCTGGAGGGCGATGCCGATGTAGCTGGCCAGGGACTCAAGCAGCTCGACGTCTTCGCTGGAGAGGAAGTCGCCTCCGATGGTGCGGCCGAGGCCGATGACGGCAATGGTGCGCGTGGCGGCCGGCCCGGATGCATTCACTTCGCCGGCCTGCAATTGGCCTGCGGCGACCCGGCAAGGCAAGTAGTAATTGAGGTCGAGGAGCGCGGCTGAGAGCTGCTGGTCTTCAGGCAGGTGCAGAGCCTGCTGAGCGTTTTCAAGGAAGATATGCGAGTGGTCTTTCGCCTGGTCGAAGTCCAGGAAGCCCAAAGCGAGCGAGCCTGAGTTGAACCGGTCCTGCGTGGGGCCTTGGTCGAATGGGGCAGGCAGTCCGTGGGCGGCGGCGAGGCGCAGGCGGCCAAAATCCTCAGTGAGAAAAATCGCTACGCGGGCTACGAGCAGGGTGCTGGGCAGCCGCTCCACGATGGAGGCGAGCAGGGCCTCGATATTGGTCTCCGAACTGAGGCCGCGGCCAAATTCAACGAGCGCCTGGCGGTAGTCGTAGCGATGGCGATCGAAGGCCTTGTCCACCCAGCTCTGAATGCGGCGCTTGAGGGGGTCGAAGATGGCGGCAGTGATCAGAATGGTAAGCACCAGGCCCCACTCACGCACGGTGTCGGGCAGGCGGGTGTGGACCACCAGGGTAATGAGCGCAATGATGCCGAAGTAACCGCCGGCCAGCAAGCCGGCGGCCAGCGTGTAGGCCACGCCGCGCTTGAAGATCAGGTCGGTGTCCATGAGCCTGTAGCGAACGATGGCCCAACTGAAGGTCAGGGGGAGAATGACCATGGAAAAGCCGGCCAGGTTGGTAAGCAGGCGGGGCGAATGCAGGTCGAGAAGGAACGGGACTGCGTAAAACAGCGTGAAAGGCAGAACCGCCAGCAACGTGCCGCGCGTGACCCATTTCAACTGCTGGCGCAGCAGGGGGGTGTTTGCCCGGCTGTAACTGCGCAGGAACAGCAGTGCGGCCAGCATATAGTAGGCGGCCACGTAGGCGGTGCCGGTCTGGTCCAGCTTGTGCTTGAGCAGCTCGGTTGCCTGCCTTGTCGCAATGGTCCAGATCCACAGGCCGAGCAGTCCCGCGCCCGGCGCATAGACCAGAGGCAAGAGCCAGCGGCGGCGGATGCTCTTGAACCGCTCCTCGGGGAAACTGAGCGCGAAATGCAGGAAGAGCGCGGGCTGGAGCGATTCGGCCACAACGTTCGCCCAGAAAACGGTCCAGTCCAGCGGGTCAAGCTCGCCCGTATACTTCAGTGCGAAGAGGGCAAACGAAACCAGGCAAAAGAGGTAGAAGTGAGTGGCGCGGGGCGCGGTCCAGCGGCGGAACAGAACGTAAATGCCGATGGCCAGATAGACCAGCCCGATGATGCGCTGCGCCTGGGACAGGCTGCGGTCCAGGGGTTCGGGAATGACCTTGACCGGCTGGTCCAGAGGAATGCCGGCGCGGGTGATGGTGTAGTCCGCCTGACCATAGCTGCCGATGGGATAAAGAATGCGCTCCAGGTCGGAAACGCGCGCGATGGGGGTGTCGTCCACCGCGGTCAGCAGGTCGTGCACCTGAATTCCGGCGCGTTGGCCGGGCATATCGGGAAGTACTTTGTCGGCTTCGAGGCCTCCCCCCCCTGGGACTTCGCGCCACCAGACGCCGTCGTCCGGCTGCTGGAACTGGCGCTCCTGACGCAGATTCAACAGCGCCAGCAGGATCAGACCGGCAGTGGCCAGGGCCAGCAGGGTCGCCTGCAAACGGTTGAAGAGGCTGGTTTCCATGGGAGGGCTCTCTACATCAATGGCTTCTGTTGCACGTCGGTTGCCATGTGGGAGAAATGCGCGACTCACCGCAAACCTGCTGGCAATCGATTGAGAATACGCGAGATAGTGACGCCCTGTTGCGGGAAACGTCAACCGGGCGCCGAAGAGAATCTGTGGATAATGCAGGAAACAGTAGGGTGACTACATTAAAAAGGATTGATCTATGGAAATTGGTAGCTACTTGAGTAGAGGCGGGTTATTGGGCTGCATGGGAAAAGGGGACCGAATTGCTGGGGCGATTCTGGCAAGTTGCGCGGCCCGAAGCAGCAAAATGGCGACTTGCAGGGGTACGGATTCTGAGTGGTTTGAGGGGGTGGTTCAGAGTTGGCCGTAGGTGGCTTTGGGGCCGTGCTTGCGCTGGTAGTGATGTTCAGAAACGCAGGCCGGGATTGCGAAATCGGATGCACCAGAAAGGTCAAATGCGGAGCGGAGCAGGATGGTGCGGAAGGCTAAACGGGCAATGTATTCAAGGACATCGGCGTGCTGGACAGCTTCCGCGACTGTTTTTCCCCAGACAAACGGGGCGTGGCCGGCGACGAGAACGCCGGGAACGGCGAGGGGGTCGAGGTTCTCTGCGCGGAAGCGGCGGACGATGACAGCGGCGGTGTTTCGGACGTAGGCCTCGGCGACCTCCTCGGCGGTGAGGGGCTCGGTGACGGGAACGGGGCCGTGGAAGTAGTCGGCGTGGGTTGTGCCGAGGCAGGGGATAGGGCGTCCAGCCTGGGCCCAGGAGGTTGCGAACTCGGAGTGGGTGTGGACGACGCCGCCGATCTGGGGGAATTCGCGGTAGAGGTATGTATGTGTATCCAGGTCACTTGATGGGCGGAGGTTGCCTTCGACTATTTTGCCGTCGAGGTTGGTGACGACCAGATCGGCGGGGGTGAGTGAGGCGTAGTCCACGCCGCTCGGCTTGATGACGACGAGCGGCTCGGGGCCGGAGCGGTCGATTGCGCTGGCGTTGCCGAAGGTGTGGGGAGCGAGTCCGCGGCGGGCAATTTCGCGGTTGGCGCGGAGGACTTTATCGCGGAGGGCGGCGAGGAGCATGGCGGATTCAGTTTACATCAGGGATCAGGGGTCAGGGTTCAGGGAGAGCCGGGGGCGGTCACGCCTTGAACCGTGGGATTTGCCCGGTGAGCTTTGGTGGCCAAATGATTGTCCGGAGCGTGCGGCCGAGTGGGCTAACGTTAGCGCGGAGTGTTGTGAAAAGGGGCCTCAGGCACTTGCCATGCGGCCCCGGAGGGAGTTCTATCCGATTGTGGGGTTCGAGGCAGCGGAGAAACGTTGCATCAAATTACCTGGCGATGCTCCTTACCTGGCGATGCGCCGGAATGAGGTTCGACAGGCGACCGAACGGGCAAACTCAAGTTGGTGAGCCTCTTGCAAAATTCCATTGAGACTGCAAAAGGTGTCAGGGCACGACTTCAGTCGNNGTCGTGCCCTGACACAATCGATAGCCTAAAGGCAATTTTGCAAGAGGCTGGGTGTTTTGCGCTTTCTCCCATCTGTGCCGGTTGCTTTGCGGCGGCGGGGCATTTAATCTTCTTGTTTCGACCTTTTGATCGCGGCTCCTCTGCCAGAGGCGGGGAGCCAGTATTTTTGTTGAATCAACTTCTCAGTTCTATGCGGAGACAGTGATATGGCCCTGCAACCAGCAGCATCCGCGCACAGCGCGGCCCGCGCCGTTCAACCAGTCCCGGTTGTGCTGAACGGGCGCGCGCTCGAAGCCAACCGTGGCATTCCGCTCAATCTGGACTGGGTGGAGAAGGTGCGAGTCAACACCAGTGCGGTGGAGCGCCGGGCGGCGACTCATTGCGCGCGGCGCACCGTCAAGAAGGAGAACCAGGCGGCGTGGCTGCTGCGGGCCATCGCGTGCATGGACCTGACCACGCTCAGCGGCGACGACTCGGCCGATCGCGTGCGGCGGCTCTGCGCCAAGGCGCGCAACCCGCTGCAGCGGCATTTGGTGGAGGGCCTCGGCATTGAGGAACTGCACCTGACGGTTGGCGCGGTCTGCGTCTACCACGCGTTTGTTGAAACGGCGGTGAAGGCGCTGGAGGGATCGGGCGTTCCGGTGGCCGCGGTCTCGGCTGGGTTTCCCGCTGGATTGTCGCCGCTGGCGGAACGGGTGGACGAGATTCACCGCTCGGTGGAAGCGGGCGCGCAAGAGATTGACATCGTGATTACGCGGGCACATGTTTTCAACGGAGAGTGGCAGGCGCTGTACGACGAGATTGCGGCTTTCAAGCAGGCCAGCGGGCCGGCGCATATGAAGGCAATCCTGGGCACCGGAGACCTGATGACGCTGCGCAACGTGGCGCGCGCCAGTTGGGTGGCCATGATGGCCGGCGCGGACTTCATCAAGACGTCGACGGGCAAGGAAGCGGTGAACGCCACGCTGCCGGTATCGCTGACCATGGTGCGCGCCCTCCGCGACTACGCGGAGCGGACCGGCATGGCGGTGGGCTTCAAGGCGGCCGGCGGCATCCGGACGGCGAAGCAGTCGCTTGACTGGCTGGCGCTGATGAAGGAAGAGCTGGGCCGCCCGTGGCTGGAGCCGTCCCTGTTCCGCTTCGGCGCCAGCGGCATGTTAGGCGACATCGAGCGCCAACTCGAGCATCACCTGACTGGCCGCTATTCGGCGGCGTACCGTCACCCCATCGCCTAGAGCTTGTTGATAGCTTGATGGCTTTCGACCATTGGAAGGAGACGCTGTGAGCATTGCGGAAAAGTTCTACACCATGGAATACGGAACCGCGCCGGAGGATGCGAAGGAAGCGGTGCAGTGGCTGGAGCGCCATCATCGCCGGTTCGAGGAGTTCATCGGCGGGGCATGGGTGAAGCCGGCGAGCGGCGAATATCAGATCACCAGCGATCCCTCCAGCGGCGACACCCTTGCCGAGGTTGCAAAGGGCAATGCCGAGGACGTGGAAGCTGCCGTGGCAGCTGCGCGGAAGGCTCTCCCCGGCTGGCAGGCGTTGAGCGGGCACGAGCGGGCACGCTATCTCTATGCGCTGGCGCGTCAGGTGCAGAAGCACTCCCGCCGGCTGGCGGTATTGGAGACGATGGACAACGGCAAACCCATCCGGGAGAGCCGGGACATCGATATTCCCCTGGTGGCGAGGCACTTTTACCACCATGCCGGCTGGGCGCAGTTGCTGGAGTCGGAGTTTCCCAACTACACGGCTTGTGGCGTGGTGGGCCAGGTCATCCCGTGGAATTTTCCGCTGCTGATGTTTGCCTGGAAGGTGGCCCCAGCGCTGGCCGCGGGCAACACGGTGGTCATCAAGCCGGCGAAATATACGCCACTGACCGCTTTGGCGTTCGCCGAGTTGGCCATGGAGGTTGGTCTGCCTCCGGGCGTACTGAATGTGCTCACGTGCGACGCCAAAACCGGCCAGGCACTGCTCGAGCATCCCGGGATCGACAAGATCGCCTTCACCGGCTCGACGGAGGTGGGCCGCATCATCCGCAAGGCCACCGCGCAATCGCATAAGAAGTTGTCACTCGAGCTGGGCGGCAAATCGCCGTTCATCGTCTTCGACGACGCCGATCTCGACTCCGCGGTCGAGGGCCTGGTGGACGCCATCTGGTTTAATCAAGGACAAGTCTGCTGCGCCGGGTCGCGCCTTCTGGTGCAGGAGCGGGTGGCTGAGACGCTCTATGCGCGGCTTCGCGCGCGCATGGAAACGCTGCGGGTTGGACATCCGCTGGACAAGTCGATCGACATCGGCGCGATTGTTGCGCCGGTGCAACTGGAATCCATCCGGCGGATGGTGGATGCGGGTGTGGCGGAGGGCGCCACGTGCTGGCAGCCGCACAACCCGCTGCCGGAAAAGGGCTGTTACTTCCCGCCCACGCTGCTGACCGATGTGCATCCGGCGGCGATGGTGGCGCAGGAAGAAATCTTCGGTCCGGTGCTGGTTGCAATGACCTTCCGCACGCCGGCGGAGGCCGTGGAGCTGGCCAACAACACGGTGTACGGGCTGGCGGCGAGCATCTGGAGCGAGAACATCAACGTGGCGCTGGACGCGGCTGCACAGGTGAAGGCGGGGGTGGTCTGGGTGAATTCCACCAACCAGTTCGACGCCGCCTGTGGATTCGGCGGCTATCGCGAATCCGGCTATGGCCGCGAAGGCGGCCGCGAGGGCATGCTGGAGTATCTGACGCCGAAATGGCTGCACACGCTGCCGGCCGCCAGATCCGCGGCGAATCGCGCGGAAAATGCAGACAATCGGGATGGCGTTGAGCAGGCCGGCTCGCCGATTGACCGCACCGTCAAGCAGTACATCGGCGGAAAACAGGCTAGGCCCGACTCCGGTTACTCCTTCCCGGTTTATGGGGCGGAGGGCCAACTGCTGGGCGAAGCGCCGCTCGGCAACCGCAAGGACATTCGCAACGCAGTGGAAGCCGCGCGCGCCGCCTCCGGCTGGGCAAGGGCCACCGCGCATGGCCGTGCGCAGGTGATCTATTACATTGCGGAAAACATGATCCAGCGCAGGGACGAGATCGCGCACCGGCTGGCTGCGGCCATCGGAGAGAAACAGGCCGCTCTCGAAACCGATCTCTCTATCGAGCGCATCTTCACCTATGCCGCGTGGGCCGACAAATACGACGGAGTCGTGCATCATCCGCCGGGGCGCAATATCACCATCGCTATGCCTGAGCCGGTGGGGGCCATCGGCATTCTTGCGCCGACGGAAGCGCCGCTGCTGGGGCTGCTCTCGCTGGTGCTGCCTGCCATTGCCGTGGGGAACACCGTGGTTGCCGTGCCCTCGGAACGCTACCCGCTCATTCTGGGCGATGTGTACCAGGTGCTCGACACCAGCGATCTGCCCGGCGGGGTCGTCAATCTTGTCGCGGGCAAGCCGGCGGAACTTGCCAAGACCCTGGCGGAGCACGATGGCATCGAGGCCATCTGGTGCTTCCGGAGCGACGAGGAAGCTGCCATGGTGCGGGCCGCCTCGATTGGCAACATGAAGCAGGTGTGGACCAACGACGGCCACGAGTACGATTGGTTCAATCCGGCCCAGGCCGAAGGCCGCTGGTTCCTGCAACACGCCACGCAGGTGAAGAACATCTGGGTGCCGTACGGGGAATAATCCCTGGAGGCCTGGAAAGAAACAAGACTTCGATTGTGCTGTAGGTTGAACAATCCGAGCGGAAACAGCGTGTTCATGTAGATTCAGCGAGTTAGCCCCCGCTGAAGCGGGGTTGGCAGGTTGGCAGGTTGGCGGCGGGATCGCCAGACGCTGTCTCATTCCTCCGTGGGTCGGCAAAGCCGGTGGACGACCGACACAATCTGGAGTCGCGATCGAGTTTTGCCGCAGCCTTTTCGACGCGCATTCTTAAAAACTGACCTACTTGAGTGGATTGGCGCCGGGGTTAATACCCCGACCTGCCAAGCCCGGCCTACGCGCTGCGGCTTCTTTGCAGGCGGGAATTGTCAGAGAATTGCGTTTGGGGCGTAAACTTGCATCCGGAGGGGGCGTCTACCTGAGTGATGGCATTCGGCACGGCATTGGAACCGATGAACGCGGCGACGGCAGCGGAGCTTGCCGGGCGAGCCTTGGAGAATGCCGCGGCGGAGTTCACGTGCGTCGTTGAGCGGCATCGGCCACAGATCTTTCGATTTCTGCTGGCGTCGACGCGGGATGTGGACCTGGCGGAGACGCTGACGCAGGAGTGTTTTCTGAAGGCGCACCGGAACTGGGGCAGCTTTCGCGGGGATTCGAGCGCGATGACGTGGTTGATGAGGATCGCGATCAACCTGCAGAAAGATCACTGGCGGAACCGGCGGATGCAGTTCTGGCGGCAGACGCAGACCAACGCGGTGGATTTGGACGAAGCCAGCGAGTGGCTGGCGAGCGGCGAGGGTTCGGCGGAGAAGCATTTGCTGGCGCGGGAGCAGGTGGAGCGGGTCTGGCAGTCGGTGAAGGGCCTGAGCGAACGGCAGCGGACGGTGTTTCTGCTGCGGTATGTGGAGGAGCAGGAGTTGAGCGAGATTGCGCAGGCTACCGGGTTGAGCGAGGGTACGGTGAAGGCGCATCTTTCGCGGGCACTGGGGCGAGTGCGAGCGGAGTTGGGGGGAAGACGATGAGTTGGATGGAGAGATTGGCGGGAAAGCCGGAGAAGGCGGACGGATTGGGAGCGCTCGCGGCGTTGCACGAGTGCGAGCCGGGAGATTTGGCGGTGGAAGAGGCGCTGAAGAACTTCAGGCTGAGCGTTCATGCGTGGAGCGATGCGGCGTACGGCCGGCCGCGGACGGCAGTTCAGGTCGTCCGGCACAGGAGTTGGCGGCTGGCGGCGGGATGGGCTCTGGCAGGCGTGCTGATGGCGGGCGGCGTTTCCGGTGGAGTCTACGAGCGGCATCAGAAGCTGGAGCACGCGAAGATTGCGGCGGCGGCGCGGTTGGCCGAGCAGCAGCGGGCGGTTCAGGAGCAGCAAAGGCTAGTTCGTGAAGAGCAAATACAAGAAGAAGAGAATCTGCTGGCCAAGGTGGACAGCGATGTATCCCGTCAAGTACCGAGCGCCATGGAGCCTCTGGCGCAGTTGATGGACGATCAGGCGAAGTAAGAAAACGGGGCAAGATCGAGATCGAGAAACAGGAAGACGAAATTGAGCAAAGGCATGGAGGAGAGCGCAATGAAGGCTGGTATGGGTTGGCGGTTGGGATTGGCGATTGCGGGAGTATTGTTAGCGGGCGCGGCGGCTGGCGCACAGGCGCCAGGCGGCGGGCGTGGAATGGGACCGGGACCGGGAGCGGGATTCGGAGAGCATCGGCCTCCGTTTGAGAGGGCGTTTGGGGGGCAGGGCGACCAAGGAAAATGGTGGAACAATCCGAAGATCGTGGAGCGGTTGAAGCTGACCGACGCACAGCGGAAGTCGATGGACGATATCCTGCTGTCGCATCGGGAGACGCTTGTGGATCTGCGGGGAACCCTGGAAAAGGCGGAGTTGTCGCTTGAGCCGCTGATGAAGGACGACCAGCCGAACGAGGCCAAGATTCTGGCCGGGATCGACAAGGTGGCGCAGGCCCGGGCAGAGCTGGAAAAGGCGAATGCGCGGTACTTGCTGGCGCTTCGCGGCAAGCTGACGGCCGAGCAGTGGAAGCAAGTGCAGGACATGCGCAACCACCGCGGCCAGGAAGGGCGCGGCATGGGACGAGATGGCCATGGCCAGGGCGGGCCAGGCGGCCAGGGACGGGAAGGCTGGAAGCAGGGCGGCCAAGGCCAGGGCCAGGGAATGCAGGGACCGGGTGGACAGTACCGTCATCGTCAGCCACCGCCTCCGGCGGGTGCAGCTCCGGCTCCGGGTGCGGCTCCGGCGGCGGCAGCTCCAGGACCGCAGACTAGGGATGAGGGCGGCGCCAGTCCGAATGCGGCTGGTGCTGCTCAGGCTGGACAAGTTGGACAAGCTGGAGCAGAACAGTAAGACGGAGCAGTAGAAGGGTTTTTAGCACGGGTCTCAAACAGAGAGCAATTACGGTCGCAAAGACCATTGGCGGCAAGGGGCTATCCTCTTGCCGCCGTTTTATTTTCTACGGCATTTTCCGAGAGGGTGGAATGCGGAACCGAAGCCCGCATCCGAACGTCTGAGGCAAAAGCGATGGAAGGATGGGTGCTCCCGGTTGGGTGCATTGAAATCCCAGGTCTCAAGATCGGGATCTGAGGCACCCGCGGCGCCGCGGCCGTGGATCGAATCGAGACAAACAGGCGGAGCGGATTGGGACAGCGATTGCAGCGCATTGGGACAGTGGATGCAGCGAATTGGAACAGTGGGTGAACGGAACCGGGACAGTTTGAATTGAAGCGCGACAGAAGGGGATGAAGGGCTTGTGAAGTTTATGACTAAAGTTATTTTTGAGAGTACCGATGAAGTGGGTGGATGCAAGAACGCTCATCCGGAAGTAGCGGAAGGCCTGGCGGGCGGAGAGAATCACCGCGGGCAAGGGCGCGATGGAATGTATCCAAGAAGGAGTTGGTCCCATGGCGCTCGGTGTATTGAATAATCTTTCAGCTATCTACGCAGAGAACAACCTGAACAACACGAACAATAGCTTGCAGACGGTTCTGGAGCAGTTGTCGTCGGGGTCGAAGATCAACTCCGGAGCGGATGACGCCGCCGGTCTCTCGCTGGTGAACGGTCTGGAGGCCAATTCGTCGGCGCTGACGCAGTCGGAGACCAACGCGGCGGAAGGTGTTGGTCTTTTAGACGTGGCGGACGGGGCCCTCTCGCAAGTGACGAACCTGCTTAACCGTGCCATTACGCTGGCTACCGAAGCCTCGAACGGCACCCTCAACAGCACTCAGGAGAGCGCTGCGAACCAGGAGTACCAGTCGATATTGGCCGAAGTGAATAACATCGGCCAGACGACCACCTACAACCAGCAACAGGTGTTCAACGGCGACGAAGTTGCAATTTATACCGGCGACTCTTCGACGGCGGGCTCGTCGATCGACGACCTGAATATTCGCACGCTGTCAGAGTCCACGGTGGGCGACACGGGCGGCGTAATGGCCTACAGCAGCGGCTCGGACAACGTGTTTATCAACCTGTCGACCGGTGCGGCGAATGCACAGGCGACAGACAGCCTGAATGGGGGCCTGAGCGGGAGCACGACGATCAATGTCAGTTATCTGGTGAAGGGCGCCGGCGGCACGGAGAGCGCGGCAACGACCAGTATTTCTGTGGGTGCGGGCACGAGTTATGCAAACACCGCCGATGGGCTGATCAGCGCTATCAACAGTGCGGGACTCGGCCTGAGCGCCAGTTTCGCAACCCAGGCTGAGGCCGGGGTTGAGGGCGGCGGCAGCGAGACAGGCATTCAGATCAGCGGGGGTCTGGTTTCGGTGGGCGTGGACCCCAGTTCGGCGAGCACGAGCGGCGTTCTGAACCTGAGCGGAATCTCGGCAAGTGAACTGCTTACCCAGGGCCAGTCCATCACGCTGCAGACGGGCGCCGATGCGGCAGTCACCATTGATGTAACGTCGGGCATCGACTCGCTGTCCACATTGGCCGGCGCCATCGACTCACAGGATGCGGATGTCAGCGCCACCGTCATGACCAACGGCAACGGAACGCAGAGCCTTTCGCTGGCGGACAAGAACTCCGGTGCGGGGGCGCTGAGCGTCTCGATCGCGACCGCTTCGAGCGCACCGATCAGTATGACTTTCGTCTCAGGGGGCACGGGCGCCACCGGGAACTTTGCGACTGGCACGCTGGGATTCGGCAGTGCCGTCTCCAGCACCGGCAATGAGGTGGTCGGGGGCACGGTTGTTCTGTCGAACTCGGGCACACCCGGCGCCAACCCGGTCACGTTTGTCATGGGTTCGGGCGCGGCAATGGGCTCGTCAGCGGGATCATTTTCGGGTTCTGCGTTCGACGTAAACGGCAACACGCTTGGAAGCCTGGCCACCGCCATCGCAGCCGAGCTCGGGGTAAGCGCCACGGTGAGCTCTTCGGGCATCACCATGACCTCAATCGATTCCGGCACGACCATTGAGGCGGGACTCGACGCATTGACGGCCACGCCCGGCCTTTCGCAGACCGGCAATGTGAGCGGCGCCACGGCTACCAACGGCACGAATGGATCGACCACAATTACAATGAATGGCGGCAATGGCTTTGCCGGGTCCAACGAGATGACCGGGAGCATCGTGCTGACCAACGGCAACGGCGCTACTCCGTACACATTCACCATGGGCACCGCGGCGGGCGTCGCCCTGGACACGTACACCACCGGCGCCATCACAGCCACCGGTCTGTGGACCGAAATCAACCAGAGCACGAGCACCACCAATATTTCGGCGTCGCTTGTGGCCGGGCAGTTGGTGCTCACTTCGACCCAGCCGGGCACTTCGATCGCGATGACCGGCAGCACGCTGGTTCAAACCACCGATGGCGTGGCCGCCACCGTTACCGCCTCGACGCCATCAATCGCGGTGCCCAGCCCCGGCGCCACATTCGCCATCGGCGGCACAGGCGCAACCACCGGCGCAAGCGACACGCTCACCGGCGACATCGTCCTCAATCCTTACAGCGGCGGCGTGGGTGGAACCTCCGCCCCCGTAACCTTCACCATGGGTGCGCCTGTGCAGACGGGAATCGGAAGCGGCAACGTCGCCGTTTTCGGCAACACCCTCGCCGCTCTGATGAGCGCGATCAATGCGGACGAGGGCAGCACCGGCATCAGCGCGACTTACAGCACGGCGGCCGATGCCGGCCTGAACCTGACGACGACCCAGGCCGGCGGCCTCATCAGCGTGAACTCGACCGGCCTGACGGACAACTCGCCGATCGCGACGGCGCATACCGCGACCACCGGCACGATTGGATTGGCCAGCGGCGGCAACTATCCGAGCGCGGGCGCGGCACTCACCGGTTCCGTGGTCATCACCGACGGCACAGGCACGGATACGTTCGTGATGGGAGGCGGCTATGGCGTGGTCAACAATGGCGCCAACAACAATACCGTGCACACTGCTCTCACGACGCTTGCCTCTTTGCAGTCCGCCATTGAACTTCAGAGTGGAGTTACCCTATCGGGCCTTACCGCCATAATCGACGGGACAGGCGGCATCTCGATCACCGGCGCCACCGGCCTGACGACCATCAACGCCACTGGCCTGATCGACAACATTGCACCAACCGCAGTCAATGGCCACAGCGGCGCTGTTGGCGCCTATCCCGCTACCGCCGCAACGGTCAGTTACTCGAATGCATCGCTGCAGGCGACTCCGGCGGACGCCACTACCGATGTATTGACCGGCTCGATTCTTCTGAGCAATACCGCGGGCGGCGGCGGTACATACACCTTCGTCATGGGCACCGGCAACAACACCGGGAGCACCTATTACACAGGCACGGGGCAGAATACGCTGGCCGACCTGCAGACGACCATCAACAACGTCGACGGCGCAGGTGCGCTCGATGTTTCCACCAATATCGCCGGCGGCGTGCTCAAAGTGACGTCGGGCAGCACGACCAGCACCCTCACGCAGGGCATCGACACGCTGGTCGACACGGCGGACGGGATGTTTGAAAACAGCACAGTCTCGACTCCTTCTCCCGCAGTTGTTAGCGCCAACGCCACGATTTCCATGGGGGTCGGCTCTATTGACCACAATCCGGTGGTCGGCACCGGCGATACGCTCACCGGCAGCATTGTCATCACCAATGGCATCGCCGGCAATTACACCTTCGGCATGACGGGATCGGGGATCCCGGCCGGCGCAGACGATTATGCCGTCACTGGCAATTCACTCAGTGCTCTGATGGCGGAAATGGACTTGGTGGACGCCACTACCGGTGTCACCGCCGCGATGAACTCCGCAGGCACCGGCCTAAACTTCACCACGGCTACCACCGGAACCAGCATTGCGATCAATTCGAGCGACTTGTCGGATGCCTCAAAGTTCAGCTTCACATCGCCTGCGTCTGGAACCAGCGACACGAGCCAGAAACTGTCCGGCGTGATTGCACTGACCGATGGCGGAGATCTGACAGGGAGCGGCGTGCTCAGCGGAAGCGTGGTCGTCACCAACGGCAACGGCACCGTCACGGACACCTTCGTCATGGGCGCGGGCGCCAATTCCAGCACCTACGGGGCCGGCGGGGGCACCTTCGAGCTGACGAGCACCAGCCTCTCCGGTCTGATGAGCGCGATCAACACGGAAGGCAGCGACACCTCCAACAGTGGCGTAGCCAACCTGGACCTTACGGCCTCACAGGATGGGGCGACGGGAGGCATCTTCCTGCAGTCGTCTTCATCCGGCGCCACCGGGCTTTCCGCGAACGCCGCAGGCCTGACCGACACGCTTGCGGAGGCCAGTCTCAATGGGAGCAACGGAGTGGCCGGGCTCACGCATACAGCGGCAATGGTCAACTTCGCCAATGGTTCGATCGGCGGCCTGGGGGTCAGCCCCACGACTACGAATTCCGGCGCCGATCAGATCGCCGGCTCCATCGTCCTGGAAAATGTGAAGAGCGGCGGCGTCACGACCTACGGACTAGGCGGCGGCGCGGTCACCTTCACCGTGGGCGGCAGCGCCAGCGACGACACCGATTCGCAGATTTACACGGGCAGCGACACCTCGCTGCAAGGCATGGCGAACGCCATCGACGCCGCCAGCACCGCACTGGGCCTGAACCTGAGCGCTCAAGCGGGCGCCACCGGCCTGACGGTTACGTCAACCGACCCAACCAGTGTCCTGACCAACGCTACCAATTCACTTGTAGACGTGTATGGCGCCGAACAGGGTCGCCAGGTTCCGGGGACCACCGGCGGATCCGCGACGTATGCGACCGCAACTGTAGGCACGTCCGGGCAGATCGGCCCAGGCGACGTGCTCAGCGGCAGCATTGTTCTCAACAACACCAGCGGCATTCAGCAGACTTTCACTATCGGCTCGACGTATTTGGTCAACGGGGCGAGCGTCACAACCGGAGGCGACACTCTTCAGGATCTGGCTACGGCGATCGGTGAGGATGCCGCGCTGGGAGTGAACGCATCCGCAGCCAACGGCTTTCTGAACCTGCAGTCATCGAGTTTGAACACAAGTATTACCGTGGGTAACGGAAACCCCGCAGGCATCACTCTTGTAGACAGATTGACGGCGACAGCGTCGGCGCCGAGCACGGGAGCGCCTGGCGGAACGTCGACGGCAACGGTGCAACTGGCGGGCGGGCAAACCACGGCCGCGAGCGGCGATACCATCACCGGCAGCATCAGCCTGACCGGCGCTACCGGAACCAAGGCCTTTGTCATGGGCGGCAGCTCGAGCACAGGCACGATCGCGGTGGGCAGCACGGCGGGCGGCGAAACTCTGGGCGCCCTGGCAGACGCGATAACCAACAGCGGTATCGGCATCATCGCCACGGTGACCTCGGCAGGCCTTTCGCTGATGGGCGCCACCGAAAACGGCACGGCCATCACCAAGGGCTTCGACACGCTGCAGGACTCAACCGCAACCGCGGCACTGGCCTATACCCCGGTAAGCGGATACGACTTGGGGATCAGCAACTCGACTTTGGCAGGCAGAAGCAGCGTTTACGATTCGTCCACCGGGCAGAGCGCGACCGGCACTAACGCGAACTTCTCGTTCAACTCGGTTGCGGGGAACGGTGTCGCGACAATGAGCTACTCCGACGGCGCTGGCCAGTCGCTGAGTGCGACCGATTTATCCAACCAGACCGATGCGGAGACAGCTCTGAACGATCTGAACACGGCGATCATGGACGTGGCGGCGCAGGACGGGTACATCGGCGCGCAGATCAATACGCTGAACTCGGTGAGTCAGGTGATGACCACGCAGCAGGAGAACGTGGTTTCCGCACAGAACGCGATCCAGGCCACCGACTATGCGTCGGCGACATCGAACATGTCAAAGTATGAGATTCTGAGCCAGACCGGCATCGCAGCGCTGGCACAGGCAAACAGTGTGCAGCAGGAAGTGACCAAGCTTTTGCAGTAACCCGAAGTTAGCAGTAACCGCACGATTGCAGTAACTTCAAGACAACCCAGGGACGGGCGGCGGCAGGGGGCGACCTTTGCCGCCCATTTTTTTGGGTGCAGGGGTCAAGGATCAGGTTCCAAATTCTATGGACTGTCATCCTGAACGCAGCGCAGCGGAGTCGAAGGACCTGCGGTTGCTCTTCGTGCATTCTCGCAATCCAATCGCGGAGGGTCAGGAATTCCATGGGCACGGAAGGCGGACAAAAGGTCTTTGTAGTCTTGGCACATCCGGCTCGATCTCCCAGCCTTTAAGCGCGTAGGCGGTCTGGATCATCTCCTCGACCGCGTCCATCCGCTCATGCACGGGCCGACTCTGCCAGTAGCGATACTCGTCAGCCTTCATCTCATCGAAGCTCGTGTACTTGCGCAGGATTGCATCCACACCCATTTTAGCGCCTGGGATGGTGCTTGCAATGGTCCATCTGAGACCGAATTCTGAGACGCGCAAGATCTTTGCCGCCCATCTTTTTGAAGGCAGGGAACAGGGAGTAGGGAACAGGGAACAGTTCCCCGTGTATGAACCCACGCCTGTCCGTGCATCAAAGACATGACCGACGCTGGGCAAGCACCACGACTAACTGCCATCACTGGTGGCAGGCATCTAAGCTGATCCCCTGTTCCCTGCTTTTCGTTACCACTCGCTGGTGGTGAGGTAGTCATCGATTGCGGCGGCCGCTTTGCGTCCCGCGCCCATGGCGAGGATCACCGTTGCGCCGCCGGTGACGATGTCGCCTCCGGCAAAGACGCCGCGCTTGGAGGTGCGGGTGGTGGCGGGATCGGCCACGATGTAGTTGCGCGAGGTGGTCTTCAAGTCCGGCGTGCTGCTCTGGATGAGCGGATTGGCGGTGGTGCCGACGCCGATGATAGCCACGTTGGCTGGCAGGATGTACTCCGAGCCTTTAATTTCGACAGGGCTGCGGCGGCCGCTCTGGTCGGGCTCGCCAAGCTCCATCTTCATGCAGCGCGCGCCGGTGAGCCAGCCTTTCTCGTCTCCTATGAACTCGATGGGGTTGGTCAACATGCGGAACTCGATGCCCTCCTGGCGTGCGTGCTTCACCTCTTCAAGGCGGGCGGGCATCTCTGCTTCTGACCGGCGATAGACCAGCGTTGCCGATCGTGCGCCGAGGCGGCGAGCGGTGCGCACCGCGTCCATGGCGGTGTTGCCGCCGCCGACCACGATCACGTCGCGATCATGGCAGTCATAGACCGGCGCATCGTATTCAGAGACCTGGTAGGCACGCATGAGGTTGACGCGGGTGAGGAATTCATTGGCCGAGTAGACGCCATTGAAATGCTCGCCGGGAACGCCGAGGAAGCGCGGCAAACCCGCGCCGGTGGCGACGAAGACGGCGTCGAAGTGTTCGTTGTGCATCAACTCGTCGATGGTTACGCTTTTTCCGACGACCACGTTGGTCTCAAACTCGACGCCCATCCTGCGCAGGTTGTCTACTTCGCTTTTGACAATCGACTTGGGCAGGCGGAACTCGGGAATGCCGTAGATGAGCACGCCGCCGAGCTCGTGCAGGGCTTCAAAGACGCGGACGCGATGGCCTTTCTGGACCAGGTCTCCGGCGGCACTGAGTCCGGCGGGACCGCTGCCGACGATGGCCACGCTCTTGCCCGTGGACGGCGCGGCGGCGGGGAGTCCAAGCAGTCCGCTGGCGCGTTCAAAGTCGGCGACAAAGCGCTCGAGGTTGCCGATGGCCACCGGCGCCCCCTTCTTGCCGAGAACGCATCCACCTTCGCACTGACTCTCCTGCGGGCAGACGCGCCCGGTGACGGCGGGCAGCGCATTGTCCTCCCGCAGCTTGGCGGCCGCGGCAAGATAGTCTCCGGCATAGATCAGGGCCACCACTTCTTTGATCTTTACGCCCACCGGGCAGTCGATGACGCAGGCGGGCTTGGCGCAGGCAATGCAGCGCGTGGCCTCGGTAAGGGCGTCCGCCGCTTCGAGGCCAAGATTCACTTCCTGAAAGTTGCGGCTGCGGACTTGAGAGTCGAGCTCCGGCATCCGCACCCGCGGAATCTTCATGCGGTCTTTAAGGGGAAGTAAGTTGCTTTCAGGCATGGTGGGCTTCCTGCGAGGCCAGGTCTGGCTCTCCACTCTCCAGTGCGGACGTTTCGATCTCCGATGTGACCAGGTCCGCGCGAAGCTGCGCCAGCTCCTCTTGCTTGTGTTTCTCGAAGTGCTTGAGCGACTCGCATTCCTTGTCGCGATACATGGCATTGCGCTGGCTGAGGACCTCAAAGTTCACCAGCGAGGCGTCGAACTCGGGACCATCCACGCAGGCGAACTTGCTCTTGTTGCCGAGCAGCACTCGGCAGCCGCCACACATGCCCGTCCCGTCCACCATGATGGAGTTGAGGCTGACCATGGTTTTGATCCCAAGTGGTCCGGTGATCTGGGCGACGGCCCTCATCATGGGCACCGGGCCGACGGCAAGGACAAAGTCGATCTTGCGGCCGGCGGCGAGCAGGGCTTTGAGCTTGAGAGTGACCAGGCCTTGCTCACCGTAGCTGCCGTCGTCGGTCATGACGTAAGTCTCGTTGCTGGCCTGGCGCACTTCGTCTTCAAAGACCACCATCTCCGCGTTGCGCGCCCCTTCAATGAAGATGACGTGGTTGCCGGCCTGCTTGAGCGCGTTGGCTGTGGGCAGCGCCATGGCCGTGCCCACACTGCCGGCAAGAATCACGCAGGCGCCGTAGTTTTCAATCTCAGAGGGCTGGCCGAGAGGACCGACGATATCCAAAATGGAGTCGCCCGCCTCAAGGCAATTGAGAAGGGATGTGGTCTTGCCGATGGCCTGCACCACAATGGTGACCGTGCCAGCCTCGGGGTCGGAACTCTTGATGGTGAGCGGAATGCGCTCGCCTCTTTGATGCAGACGGAGAATGAGGAACTGGCCCGGCTTCTGCTTGCGCGCAATGCGCGGAGCCTCGATGACAAACTGCTTTATATTGAGTCCGACGTTGCGGGCTGCGACGATTTTGTACATAGGGTATAACTCCGATTCGACCAAGCCCATGAGCAATTTGCATCGGCGCATGGTTTTGGAGCGTGGACGTACGGACGAAGAGCCGGCCAAGGCAAATGCGGGTCCGGGCCATCCTTCACAATTATTCAGGAACTGGCAAGGTTGGCAGTGTGATGCGGGTCACCGGGGGGATATTGGGGCGAAAACGCGATCGGTGCTGCGTTGAGGTTTTCATGCGCTTCGCGGTAGAATGTGGACCTCTAATGAAATCAGCGAGGTGACCCAAATGAAACCTGACCGCTTCGTCATTGCCTCGGTCCTTTTTCTGTGTACCGGCCTGGGATTGATCTTTGGATACTGCAACGGCACTGTGGGGATGAGCATGGCGACGCCGCTTTCGGGGTCGTCGCTGAACATTTGCACTACGACCAACGGGCCGGGCGCTGTGGGCGGGGTCGCGCTGACGGTGATGGGAGTTCTGCTGCTGATCTTCGCGCTGATCTGGTCGATCGTGGGGCAGTTCCGGCGGGATGGGGCAGGCGGAAAGCGGGCGGAACTGCCGAAGGAGTAGCTTGCGCGGCTGTTCACGGTGAAAGCGAAGGAAGCAGGAACAGTCTGTCAGGCTACCGATTCAGGGTTTTCGGCGGCCGCGGCTTCCATGCGGGGGAGGATGGACTGCATCTCGACGAACTCGGGATGGCTGCGGAGCGGCTTGAGGCGCGGATCGGCGAGCATCTGGAAGAACCATGGGCAGCGGATCTGGTTGGCGGTGCGCAGTTCCGCGATTGCGGCATCGTGGTCGCCGAGGGCGACGTGGACGGCGGCATTGAACGCGTTGAGGACGAAGCGTTCCCGGCTCATCCATTGCAGCCGCTCGAGAATGGCGCGGGCGTCGCTTGGACGGCCATCGCAGGCCAGCGCATAGGCGTGGACGGCGGAGGCAAGATCGAAGTAGGGCGAGAGCTTGACGAGGTTTTGCGCCAGTTCGGCGGCGTGCGCGGCCTCTCCATTGCAGGCAAGAATCATGGCTCCATAGAAGGCTGCGCCTTCATTGTCGGGGAAGAGAGCCAGGGCGTGACGGGTCTGGCGGACGCTCTCTTCAGCCTGGCCGTCGAGGTGGAAGGCCCACGCCAGGCGGGAGTGCAGCCAGGGCGCATAGGGGTCCTGTTGAAGAGCGGCGCGCAGCATTGCGATGGCTTCAGCAAAGCGGTAGCGGCTGAGCGAGAACATCGCGCGCACATGGGTAATCCAAGGATCGTGCGGCAAATGCGCAGAGCGGGACAAAGCCCAAAGGGCCGCTGGCAGATCGCGGTCGACATGGAAATTGACCCAGGCGACCGCCGGCAGGATAGGCGCGGCGTGGTCGGGCGCATTGAAATCGGACTCAGCCGTGCGGCGCACAATCTCCGCGACAATGGCGGGCGACATGAAGCCGTGAATGGCCTGCGTGACGCAGAGATGCACCAAGTCGACTTTGGCGGCGATGAGCGAGGGATCCAGTTCGGTGGCGTGGTAGAGGTGCTGCAGGCCGTCCTGCATGCGGTGGCGCTCTAGGGTCTGCCACTCATAACGCCCTTGCTGGTAGATTTCGTAGGCCTCCTGCCGAGAGGAACCGCTTTCAGGCTTAGGAGTGGGCGCGGCGACGGCGGCGATGGACAGCCCTTCCGATTGCCGGTCTTGCGACAAAGACTTGTCGCTGCCACCGGGGGCAGCTTTCTTTGGGCCCGTGGTGGCGGCCGCCGTGTTTCCCAGGCGGAAGGCGAGGAGATTGACCAGCTCCGATTCCAGTCCGGCGATGCGGCTTCGATCCACGAGCAGGTCTTCTACCCAGATCTGTGCGCCATCCTCGACCCGGATCATCTCTGCCCGGAGGCGGAAATGGGAGGGCAGGGCGCGGAGGGTTCCGGTCAGGACCAGGTCTGCCTTGAGGGTTTCGCCGATCTGCTGCGCGGTGAGGTGGTGGCGAGCCAAGGTGAAAACGGAATCCCGGGCAAGGACAGTCACGGCGGGATTGTGTGCGTTGCTCAGGCGGGCGGTGGTTTCCTCGGCAACAGAGTGGCCAAGATATTCGGGGATGCCGAATTCGGTCGCGAAAGGCGGAATCGCCAGCCTGGGGAGGGCTCCGGCGGGCGCGACGCCGTGAGGGAGGACGGCAGGATGCACTTCGGCTGAGAGGCGGTATCCGCGTTTGTAGACCGTCTGAATGCATTCTTCCGGCTCAAGCCGCACGCGCAACGAAGAGACGCACTTGAGCACGCTGTCGGCGGTGACGTGGACATTGCCCCAGATCGCCTCGCGCAGTTGCATGGGCGTAACAATTTGACCGGGGTGGGCAAGGAGGAAACGGAGCGCCGCCAGCTCCTTGGGAGGCAGATGGACCACAGCCTCTCCGCGCAGCAGTGTGCCATCGGCTTCAAGCCGGAAACCAGCAAAAGAGAATGCCGGCTCACCCGGCATGGGGCCGGGACCAGCCCCCACCGCTTCAGGAAGGGAAGACCGCTCCCTGGGGACTTTGGGCGCCGGGGACACCGAGAATTCGGAGCCAACCACGTGAGATGACGAGGACTTTAACCGATCCAATACGGCTCCTTGCGCCTCCTGGTTCACCTGCTTGCCGTTCCATTGCCACCCATACAAGACGACTGGCAATGACCTGCGGTGGTCGCGGAGGATCTGCGTTTAGAACAATCCTGGGAACTGGAATGTGCAGCAGCCCCTACGAAAGTTCTCTTCATCTTTGGGCCCGGTTTTCTTTGGCTACAAGCTGATTATGCATTGATCAAAGGGCAGCCGGGAGTCGTTTCTCGCGACTTGCCTGGGTTTGTAGTAACTCGAAAAGTGGTTACTAAATTACTAATTAGTAAACAAAACATACGGAGCGTATCTCTATCAATCTTTGGTATTTGGGTGCATAAATCGGCTGAACTTCCTGGAGAGAGATGAAAAATGAGAAACGGGTCTGAGCCAAGCGGCTCGGAGAGGGAAGGAAAAGAGTCATTTAGGGGGTCCGGCAACATGGAATCGGGATAGGGAGCATGAACAGGGGTTCAGTAATCAGCGGCCGGGGCATTGGTAACCAGTAATTGGAGGTCAGACCAGCGAGAAGCTTCCACGAGGAATCAAATTGTGCACCTGTTGTGCACCTGTTTTCCACAGAGGCAGTGATCGGAGATCGGAAATCACGGGTCAGAGAGAGAAATCAGAGACCAGGGAACAGAAATTTTGGACAAGGAGAAACAGTTGTTGGGAACGGCAATCGGTAACTGTCGATCCTGCAACTGCAGGGCATGAAAACTTCGCTAAGGGGCCGTAGAGGCTGCGGAAAGACTCGTCCGGGCAGTTGGACAGGGATTTATCCCCGGCACAAAAGCAGCAGAATCAATGCGGGCTTTACAGGCTGCGGAAAAACTGGTCCGGGCGGTAGGCCAGGGATTTATCCCTGGCACAAAGGCAACAGAATCAGCGCCGGCTTTAGCCGCGGAGGTATGCCTTTTGCCAATATTGACCCAGAACGGGCCTTTCCGCAGCCTGTGTAGGAGGGTGGACGATCCCGCCCCTTGAGCGTAGCCGAACGTATGGACGCCCTGTGCGGGACGGTTTATGGAGATACCATCAAATAAAGTTGAC
Organism: Acidobacteriaceae bacterium; assembly: GCA_003138365.1. Taxonomy (GTDB): domain Bacteria; phylum Acidobacteriota; class Terriglobia; order Terriglobales; family Acidobacteriaceae; genus Telmatobacter. The sequence continues at coordinate 36,461 of PLFY01000090.1, read as the reverse complement.
ACTAACACACTCAATGATGCATCTTAATAGAGTCAGAATCTTAACGGAACAGGCAGGGAACCAACCATGGCAAAGATTATCGGCATTGACCTTGGCACCACGAATTCGTGCGTAGCCGTTCTTGAGGGCGGAGAGCCCAAAGTGATTCCAAATGAAGAGGGTGCGCGGACTACGCCCTCGATTGTCGCCTTTTCAAAAAGTGGCGAACGGCTGGTGGGCCAGGTCGCGAAGCGGCAGGCGATTACCAACCCGGAGAACACGATTTTCTCGATCAAGCGGTTTATGGGCCGGCGCTACAACGAAGTGAACGACGAGATGAAGATGGTCCCGTTCAAGGTGACGCAGCAGGGCGATCACGTGGGCGTACTTGCGCAGGGCAAGGAGTACACCCCGCCGGAGATTTCGGCGATGATTCTGCAGAAACTCAAGAAGTCCGCCGAGGCCTACCTGGGCGAGACGGTGACGGAGGCTGTGATCACGGTTCCTGCCTACTTCAACGACGCGCAGCGGCAGGCTACGAAGGACGCGGGCAAGATTGCCGGGCTTGACGTGAAGCGCATTGTGAACGAGCCGACGGCGGCCGCGCTGGCCTATGGGCTGGACAAGAAGAAGGACGAGACCATTGCGGTGTATGACTTTGGCGGCGGCACCTTCGACATTTCCATTCTTGAAGTGGGCGAAGGCGTGATCGAGGTGAAGTCGACCAACGGCGATACGCATTTGGGCGGCGACAATCTGGATCAGCGGATTGTGGAGTGGCTGATTGCCGAGTTCAAGCAGGAGCAGGGGCTTGATTTGGCTTCAAAGGGCAATGAGATGGCGCTGCAGCGGCTGAGAGATGCCGCGGAGAAGGCCAAGATTGAGCTTTCGACAACCATCGAGACGGAGATCAATTTGCCGTTTGTAACGGCCGATGCGAGCGGGCCGAAGCACCTGGTGCGGAAGCTGACGCGGGCGAAGCTGGAACAACTTGTCGAGGATCTGCTGGATCGGTCCCTGGAGCCGTGCAAGAAGGCTCTGGCGGATGCGGGCGTGACCGCTAGCCAGATCCACGAGGTCGTGCTGGTGGGCGGGCAGACCCGCATGCCGAAGATTCAGGAGATGGTGAAGAAGCTGTTCGGCCGGGAACCGAATCGCAGCGTGAACCCCGATGAGGTGGTGGCGATTGGCGCGGCCGTGCAGGCGGGCGTGCTGGCCGGCGAAGTGAAAGACCTGCTGCTGCTGGACGTGACGCCGCTGACGCTGGCGATTGAGACGCTGGGCGGGGTGGCGACGCCCATGATCCAGCGGAATACGACGATTCCGACCAAGAAGACTGAGACGTTTTCGACGGCGGCTGACTCGCAGACCGAGGTTGAGGTTCATGTGCTGCAAGGCGAACGGCCCTTGGCGGCGCAGAACCGTACGCTGGGCAAGTTCAAGCTGGCGGGNNAACGGCATTTTGAACGTGACGGCGAAGGACAACGCGACCGGCAAGGACACGCGCATCACCATTACTTCCAGCTCGGGTTTGAGCAAGGAAGAGGTGGAGCGGATGGCCAAGGACGCCGACGCCCACTCGACCGAGGACAAGGAGAAGCGCGAGGAGATTGAGGCGCGCAACTCGCTGGATGGCATGGTCTACAACATCGAGAAGATGTTGAAGGACAGCGGCGACAAGATCCAGGGCGCGGAGAAGACTGAGGTCGAGGAAGTTCTGGCCGAGTCGAAGAAGGTGCTGGAAGGTTCGCCGAGTTCGGCTGATCTGAAGGCCGCGCACGAGAAGCTGACCCACGCCAGCCACAAGCTGGCCGAGGTGATGTACAAGGCGAATGCGGCTTCGGCTACACCTGGGGCGGCGCCTGGTGGAGAGACTCCCCCGGCTGAAGAAGCGAAGAAGGACGAGGGCGTGATCGACGCGGAGTACGTGGACGTGGAAGACAAGAAATAGGACTGGCCGTCCAGGCGTACCCGCCGTTACGGCAGAAAGAATTCGGGGTGGGCAACGATTCGTTGTCCGCCCCGAGTTGTTATTGCCTACGCACTGTCATCCTGAGCGAAGCGCAGCGGAGTCGAAGGATCTTCGGTTTGCCGGCTAGGCGTTGACGGTAAAGATTGCCAAGGGAGGTCAAGAGGGGATGGAGAGCGCACCTGAAGTCCTATTCAAATATCTACCACCCTCGAGGGCTAACGTCCTTCAGGATTTATTGATACGGTTCACGCAGGCTTCGTCCCTCAACGATACCCTGGAACTCAGGCCCCCTATCAAAGGAGTGGCTGCACCTGAAAAATTGGAACAAATAGCACGAAACAATCTCCCCCCAACCTCGTTGCCAGAATCTTCTGAGCAAAAAAGGAGGATACTAGGCTGGCGTATTCCAGGAATGCCCGAGCTGCTTAGCGAGATTTGTTTGCAGGCAATAATTCCACGATTTGCGAAAGCAGTTGAGCAACGGCATGAGAGGAATCCTCACGCAATATTCGACGTGACAGATCAGAACTTCGGGATTCTTTCTCTGACAGAAGTACCTGCCGACGTACGAATGTGGGCTCATTACGCGGACAGCGGAAGAGGTTTCCTGATCGAGTTCGACCCGGAGCATCCTTGGTTTCATGCAAAGCGCGAGGAGAGAGACAGTTTCTACCACTTGCGTCAAGTGAACTATGTCTCGTCGCGCCCGGTCAAATACCTCCTTGAAATTACTGAGTCGGAGTTCTTGTATACGAAGTGGAGCGTATGGCAGGACGAAAAGGAGTGGAGGATCATTCGCAACTTTAATGATGGCGCCAAGATTGGTGATCGGCCTGACCCATACGGGAATAGTATTATCTTGTTCTCGATTCCGCCCACCTCGATCACGAGCGTCGTTCTAGGTTTCAGCGCAAGCAACGAGTTCGAGAAGAGAATCTCTGCAATCTTGTCGGGAAACGCCAACCTCGGTCACGTAAGTTTGAAGCGAGCTGTTCAGTCGCGCGAAACAGGCCAGGTCGAGATCGTACTTGAGAACAGGTCCCGGAAAACGAAAGCGTAGACTAGCTCATCGAGAACGTCGAAGATCGCACGAAATAGGCACCCGCCTGCTAGGTTGTCAATGTTCAATTCGGGCGTAGGCTTTTCCGTCACGCTGCCTTACCCCCCCCCCACGTGTGAATCCCTGCACCACCCATCCTGAAGTCCTGATCGCCAGCGCAACCAGATATGCGAATACCAGACCTCCGAGCACATAAATGCCCCAGTATTCAAACCGTTCCTTCACACCAGGATAGAAAGCTGCAATGCACTCATTCTCCTGCTTCTCTGTCTCATCAACACACGTCTTCACTTCTGGCTTGGGACGCTCCTGGCATTTCTCTGCGATTGGTACATATGTCTCTACGCAATCCCTCTGTCCCGATTCCAGAGCGTGCTCATTTCCGAAAGTCAAGTATCCGATCGCAAACAGAAACGTGAGTATTGCGGCCAAAATCGAGACGCGCCTGAATCCCTCACTGCAAGCTGGAAAGATTTTCATGCGCTAGATTCTAGCATTCAAATTCCGGGTGCCCCAGGTCTCGATTTTGAGACCTGGGATCCCTCATAAACCTCTGTGCTCTGTCTTTCGATCTCCCGCACGAGAATTGTCACAGCTAGTGCAATGCACTACAATGAATCTTGGAAACGTTGCGCCCAATCACGGTAGTGGAAATGCCCGAGTTCCTCGCCGCGACGAAGAAGTTGATGGACGACGCGGAGCGGGCGGAACTGGTCGACTATCTGGCTTGGAACCCGACGGCGGGCAATGTGATTCCCGGGTCGGGCGGCGTGAGGAAAATCCGTTGGGGGCTGGAAGGGCGCGGCAAACGTGGAGGAGCGCGGGTGATTTACTTCTTTCACGATATGGAGATGCCGTTGTATTTGTTCACGGCATTTGCCAAGAATGACCGCGAAGACCTGGAGCAATCTGAGATCAAGGCGTACCACAAATTGTCGGAGATATTGGTGGAGATACACCGAAGACGGAGGTTGGGAAGATGAGCAAAATTGGCGCCAGCATTCTCAGAGGATTTGAAGAGGCCATTGCATTCGCCGAAGGCACTGCCGACATCAGCCTCTACCAGGTTCACATACCGCCCGAGATCGACGTAAAGGCCATCCGCGGCCGGCTGGGGCTGACGCAGCAGGAGTTCGCCATTCGCTTCGGTTTCAGCGTGAACACAGTGCGCCATTGGGAGCAGGGAAGGCGCGTTCCTGAAGGTCCGACACGCGCATATCTGATGGTGATCGACCGTGAGCCGGAAGCAGTGCAGAAGGCTCTGCGGATCGCGTGACCTAAGATGGAATCGCGTCTAAGATGGGCTTAGTTCGGAAACGGAGGAGTTGTGGATTACTCGCAGATCATTACGATTGACCCCGGCAAGCGCAGCGGGAAGCCCTGCATTCGCGGGCTTCGGATTACTGTCTACGATGTTCTGGGCTACATGGCCGCCGGGATGAGCCAGGAGGAGATTCTGGCCGATTTTCCGGATCTCACCGAGGCCGATATTCGTGCCTGCTTGGCCTTTGCTGCGGACGGCGAACGCAGATTTGAGATTGTCACGTCGTGAAACTTCTCTTCGATGAGAATCTGTCGCCGCGACTGGTGAAAGGACTCGCCGATGTCTATCCAGGGTCGCTGCATGTGAGGGATTGCGATCTTCGCGGCGCCTCTGACGTGAAGATTTGGCAGTACGCGCAGGAAAACGGATTTGCAATCCTATCGAAGGACTCCGACTTTGCGCAAAGAAGCACTTTGCTGGGCAGCCCGCCTAAGGTGATTTGGCTGCGAATCGGCAATTGCACCACGACGCGAGCCGACTTCATTCTTCGCAATGCAGCACTGCGGATTCGTACATTTCTGTCCAGCGAGGAGGACTGCCTTGTGTTTGGTCATCCTCGACTGGCTGTAGGTGATTAGTGCGACGCGCTTATCGTTTCCCGTGTTACGATAAGCGTTAAGCATGATTCGCTCTTTTGTCGATGAAGACACGGAGAAGGTTTACCTGACCGGAAAGAGCCGGAGATGGGGCAACCTTGCCCGGGTTGCGGCACGTCGATTGCAAGCATTGGATTATGCGAGTGCGATTGAGGATTTGCTGAATCCTCCCAGCAACCGGCTAGAGAAGCTGAAAGGCGACCGGAAGGGCTCGTGGAGCATCCGGATTAACGACCAATACCGGGTGTGCTTCCACTGGGACGGCAAAGATGCATGGAATGTGGGGATTGTTGATTATCACTAAGGAGAACCGGCGATGAGCATTCCGCGTAAGCACGATCTGAGAGGTGTGGCGATCCATCCGGGCGAGTTCTTGCGTGAGGATTTTCTTGTACCGCTGGGACTTTCGGCGAATGCTTTGGCCATTGCATTGCGAGTACCGGTTACGCGGATATCGGAAATCCTTAGGGAGCGCCGAGGGATCACGGCGGATACGGCTTTGCGCTTGGCGAGATACTTTGGGACAACTCCGGATTTCTGGATGAAGATGCAGATGTCTTACGACCTGGCTTTGGCCAGCCATGAGGTCAAGGCGCGGATTGAGGTGGAGATCTTTCCGGCGCCTCGAACCGAAGCCGGGAAGTTGCTGGCGAGGCGGATTGCTTGAGTTAGACCCCGATGCAGTTTTTTTGATAACAAGGAAACGAGTCCGAACACACTATGCCCACTACCCAGAACAAGGACTATTACGGCACGCTTGGCGTGAAGAAGACGGCGACTTCGGAGGAAATCCGCAAGGCGTTCAGGAAAGCTGCGCGGCGCTATCATCCGGACGTGAATCCGGGAGACAAGAAGGCGGAGGAGAAGTTCAAGGAGATCTCCGAGGCCAACGAAGTGCTCAGCGACGAGAAGAAGCGAAAAGTCTACGACCAGGTCGGCTTTTACTCGGATCAGATCGATCCTGCGACAGCGGAGGCGTATGCGCGGCAGCAGGCAGCGGGCGGGCGGCCACCGGTGGACTTTGACGGGTTCGACTTTTCGGGGTTCCAGGGCGGGCCCGGAGGCCATTCTGGCCAGCCGCCGGGGCAGCAGGCGGGGCCTGGTTCGCAGTCGTGGGGCAGCTTCAAGGACATTTTTTCCGGGATATTCTCGGGGGCGCAGCAGCCGCATCGGCCACGGGGTCCGCAGCCGGGGACGGATCTTGAATACCAGGCGACGGTGGACTTCTGGATGGGAATCAAGGGCGGACAGGCGCGGCTCCAGGTGAATCGTCAGGAGACCTGCCCGGCGTGCCACGGACAGGCGTACACAGGCGGCCCGATGCAGTGCCCGGAGTGCAGCGGGACGGGGCAAGTGACGCAGATGGGCGGGCGGATGAAGTTCAACATTCCGTGCCCGCGATGCAACGGGACGGGACGGATTTCGAACGACTGCGCCACCTGCCACGGCGAAGGGGTAGTGAGCCGGACAGAGACGGTGGAGTTCCGGATGAAGCCGGGGACGCGGGATGGGCAGCGGATTCGCTTGCAGGGCAAGGGGAACGCGGGGTTGAACGGCGGCGCGCCTGGAGATCTTTTCGTAATCGTCCGGACGGGGACGCACCCGGTGTTTACCCGCGTGGGCGACGACATTCAGTTGACGGTTCCGGTGACGGTGGCCGAGGCGTCGCTGGGCGCCAAGGTGGATGTGCCGACGATCGACGGGCGTGCGCAGTTGAAGATTCCACCGGGGACGCAGAGCGGGCAGAAGCTGCGCATGAGGGAGCGTGGCGTGGAGAACGCCGGGCGGCCGGAGCAACGCGGCGACCAGATTGTGACGGTGGAGGTGGTGGTGCCCACGTTGCAGGACGAGCGCAGCAAGGAGATCATGCGCGAGCTGGCCAAGCTGAACAACCAGGACCCGCGGGTGGCGCTGTTTGACAAGCTGTGATTTGCTACTATCGTTGAAGTTCCCAGGCTAGCAGTATAGGATGAGCAGGATGAGCCGCGAGCACGACGATAGGATCGACATCCGTGGGATTGTTTTCGAGTGGTATCCGCCGAAAGCGCAAAGCAATCTGAAAAAGCACAAGGTTTCGTTCCAAGAGGCATCCACGATCTTCGGGGACAAAAACATACTGGAACTACCGGATGGTGAACACAGCGAAGAGGAGTTGCGATTCATTGGTGTTGGACGTTCGGATCGGGACTGCCTGCTTTTCGCGAACTTTACGGTTTGCGGTGACAGAGTCCGAATCATTAGCGCAGGACAGGCACAATCTTGGGAAAGGAGAGAGTATGAAATCGCCAATCGACATGAATGAAACTGAAATTCGAGCAAGGTTTGATTTTTCAAGGGCTACGCGCGGTCGCTTTGCTGCCCGGTATCAAAATGGGCATACTGTTATCCTTCTGGACCACGACCCGGACGAAGAGAAGACGATCCTGCCCGCGGATGTAGTTGAGACTACGAGGCAGTCTGGAATCCGTATATTTGAATCCCAGGTCCGAGAGGCCGGTCTACGACTCGTCGAACCGTCGAAAAAGAACGGGATCGACTATTTTATCTACAGCGAAACGCAGGCGGACGAGGAAAGTGCTTCTTTTCCCGTCAAACTCAAGACTTCCATCCATGAAGTGTTTTCCTTGTATAAGAAGGAATCGAGAATTCCCCGCTTGTTAGTGGCCTACGTCTGGCATGCCAAAGAGCCGAAGGACAGCGAAGTCTATGCGCTGACCTACGACGAAGCTCTTGAGATCGTCAAGAGTAAGCCCTATTTCACCTCAAAAGCCTGGATCGACGAGGGCGGTTATTCCGTGACGCACGCCGGAACCGAACTCAAGAAAATGCTGAAGGAATATCAAATGACTCCGGAAAAATGGCGCCAACGACTGCAATCGATCTAAGAACCCTATGGCCGCAAAACGCAAATCGAAGGGCGCGTACATGATCTCGGCGGTGGCTGAGATGTACGAGATACACCCGCAGACGCTGCGCCTCTATGAGCGTGAGGGCCTGCTGCTGCCGTCGCGGACCGAGGGCAACACGCGCCTCTACACTGACGAGGACCTGGAGCGCCTCGAGTTCATCCTCAACCTCGCCCGCGACCTCGGCGTGAACATTGCCGGCATCGCCATCATCCTGCAGATGCGGGAACGCATGGAAGAGATGAACCGGCAGATGCAGAGCTTTGTGGAGTACGTGCGGACGGAGATGTTGGCGCGATTCCAGCAGAATGCGCCGGGAGGCGGGGCGGCGATTGTGCCCATCCGCAGGCCGGCTGTGGTGACGCGGCCGACAGTGAAGAAGCCGTAAAGAACTCCTGCATTGTCCGGTGCGTCCGCATTCCCCCCAGGTGCTAAAGCCCGGATTATTTTGTGAATTTCATGCACGGGCTTGGGGCATACCCTTCACGACTGAGACGCACCGATCGCGCGCTGTTCGCGGAGCCCTTCGCCATTTCTCTTGCTGTGCAGGTATTCTGGAACCTGCATGTTGTACGTTTTGCTTGGATTGGCCGTCTTCGGCCTGGTTACATCTACGGTGTTTGCGGGCATGGTGCTGGCAGCGGTGCCGGGGTACCTGCACGAGCGGCGGCTGGCATTGGCTCAGCTCGAGGCGCGGCCGGGGTATACGCCGCCGCTGACTCTGCTGAAGCCGTTGCACGGGGCCGAGCCTGGGCTTGAGGCGCACCTGGCCACATTCTTCGAGCAGGACTATCCCGAATACGAGATTCTTTTCTGTGCGCGGACAGCGGAAGACGCAGGCCTGGAGACGGCGCGGCGGGTGGCGGCCAGGTATCCGCGGATTCCGGCGAAGTTTCTTTTTACCGGCGGCGAGCCGGATTATATCAACGCGAAGGCAGCCTCGATGGAGAAGATGGAGGCTGCGGCGGCGCATCAAATTCTGGTGATCAGCGACAGCGATGTGCGGGTGACCCCGGATTATCTGCGCGCGGTGGCGCTGCCGTTTGCCTTGAGCCGAGTGGGCGCGATGTGCTGCGTCTATCGCGGCGTGGCGGCCCCGCGGAACGAGTCTGGGCCCGGGCTGTGGGCGCGGCTTGAGGCCGTGGGCATGAGCGTGGAGATGACCTCCGGGGTGCTCGCGGCGCGGGCGATGGAGGGGATGCAGTTTGTGCTGGGGCCGACCATGGCCTTTCGGCGGGAGACGATCCGGCGGATGGGGGGATTCCAGGTGACGGCCGACTACTGCGCCGATGACTTTGTGCTGGGCAACGAGACCTTCAAGCTGGGACAGACGGTGGTGTTGAGCCACCATGCGATCGATCACATGGTGATCAATTCCACCATGGTGGCTTCCCTGAAGCATCAGACACGCTGGATGAAGTCGACACGGTTTTCGCGGCCCGCGGGGCACTTTGGGACGGCGCTCAGTTTCAGCTTGCCATTCGGGCTGCTGGGGTGCGCGGCTGCGGCTTTGATGGGGCGCCCATGGTGGGGCCTGGGGCTGTTGGGGTGGAGCGTGGCTACGCGGCTGGCGCTGGCAATTGCGGTGGGGCGCGGAGTGGTGGGTGACACGAGCTGGTTTGGGCTGCTGGTGCTTTATCCGCTGCGCGACCTGATGGGGTTTGGATTTTGGGCAGCCAGCTATTGGGGCAGCCGGATTCTTTGGCGGGGGCGGGTCTTCGAATTGCTGCCGGGGGGGAAGATGCGGGCGGCAAAATAGGGATATTGTCGAATCGTAGCGAACGCCGAAGGTCCAGAAGTCAGATTGACACAGGGCCAACAACGGATCATAATCGAACCAATATGGCCGGTCCCTCTGCGCGAAGGTGCATGGGCCGGTCTTCCCTTTTTTGGGGGGTGTTGGATTGCCACCTCGTGTCTCGTACAGCAAGCCATATCTGCCTATTGCCGATCAGGTGCAATTACTAATTCGACGGCAGATGATCATAAGCGACACGGGGTTCGCAGCAGACTGGTTGAAGAGGGTTGGCTACTATCGATTCTCTGGATATTCGTATCCTTTTCGTCAGAGCCAGGTCCAGATCGATCCAACAACGGGAGCCGCAAACGTAATTGTGCTGGACGATTTTCAGCCCGGAACGACCTTTCAGCAGGTCATCGATCTGTATCTCTTCGATAAGAGTCTTCGAGCCTTGTACCTGGATGCAATTGAATTAATTGAGGTTGGACTTCGGGTCGAGATCGCCTTGTTGCTTGGGGCCAGGGATGCGCTGGCCCACCTCGATCCGAATCAGTTCGATGCGAACTTCTCCAGGTTGCCCTTCCCAACTGGATCAAAGCACGCAACATGGATCCGCAAGCAGGCTGACAAATTTCGCAACTCGAACGAGGAGTTTGTAAGGCATTTCAAGACCAGATATGCGGGCGATCTTCCCGTTTGGATGGCAATTGAGGTGTGGGACTTTGGAATGATGTCGGTCTTGCTCGAAGGCTTAAGTTCAACCGACAGATCGACAATTTCCAGATCCTTCACACTTGTCAGAGACAACATTCTTCCAAGTTGGACCAGAAACCTCAACGTGGTCCGAAACATTTGTGCTCACCACGGCCGGCTATGGAATCGTTCCCTTGCTTCCGTAACGCCTGTTCTTCCTCGGGTGGGGGAGATTTCGGCTCTTGATCACCTTGTCGCCAATCGTCAAGCTCAAACACGCGTCTATGCGGCTGCGGTCATTCTCCGTCACCTATTACAAACACTCCATCCCGCGAATGATTGGACTCGGCGATTGAAGAATCTGCTAGCGTCGTTCCCCCGCAGTGGCAGGGTGAATTTGTCACAAGGTGGATTTCCACAATCTTGGGAGCAGCTCCCATTTTGGAACTGAGCCCGCTCACTTCAGCGGGCGATCCGTCCACAGCGCCTTGTCGGCCACGTTCTGCACCTGATAGAGCCGCCCAGCCAGCAGGTTCTCCGCCTTCTGCTGGTTCTTGTCCTGGGCGAAGAGCCACTTGCGGTCGCCGGTGCCCCATACTTTGGAAAGTTGATCTTCGCTGAGGTAGATATTTGGCGCGTCTGGGTAGCAGGAGCCCCAGAGGAGGGTGGAACCTTCGCCATGCTGGCCACAGCGGGGGAGGACTAGAAAAGTGGGCTTGGCGAGCAACTTATGGGTGTAAAAGATGACCGAGGAGGCGTCATCCTGGTCGCCGAAGATGATGAAGGAATCAGTTGCCGCGCCTTTTTGGAGGATGGTGTCGGCCATTTGCGCGGAGCTGAGCATGGGCTCGAAGCGGGCGAAGGCGATGTGTGCGGCGATGAGGAAGACGGCCGAGGTGAGGGCAACGCTGATGGTTGCGGCGATGTGCCTGCCTTTGAGCCGCAGCAGCCAGCCGACGGCCGGGCCGATGAGCAGGGTCACGGCGGCCATGATGGAAGGCAGCCGGAGCGCGGCAAAGGAGGGTCCGGTGAGGTCAAAGAAGTGAGACATCGAGAGGGTGTAGTCGCCCACGGCACGGTGCGCCAGGAGGGTGCCGATGTCGGCGACATAGGGCAGGTGGCGTGAATCCCAGAGTCCCCAGGCGAGGGCCGCGGCGGCCACGAGGCCGACGCCGGCGAAGACGGCCTGAGCGCCGGTGAGCCATGCGGTGGAGAGCAGCGGTTTGAAGCTGTTGCGGCCGCTATCCGGAGTTCCGTCGAGGCCGCGCTTCTCCTCAATGCCAGAGAGCACGCCGGCGATGAGGATGAAGATGGGCGGCCAGACCGGGAAGGTGTAGTACTCCTGGTTGGTGGAGATGGAAAAGAATATCAGCGAAAAGGCGGAGAACAAGCTCAACAACCAGATGGTCCGGACGCGGAACTTGAGCTTGAGGACGTAGCTGCCCACATCCTCGCGGGCGGCGTTGTCGAGGTAGAAGTCCACAGTCTGGCCGGCATCGGGGCGCAGGTACTGGAGCCAACTGCGGCGCGTCCTCCAGGCGACCACGACGAGGGCGGGCAGAAAGAGGCTCCAGGGGAAGAGCCAGACGAGATGGAGCAGCCAGTAGGCGGCAAAGGGGAGCTTGTTGTAGTCGTGCGGATAGCGTGCCCCAAAGAAGCGCAGGTAGTGCTCGTTGACGAAGTAGAAGTAGAAGAATCCGTGGACGTTGCCGATGGTGGGGTGGTTGCCGATGGGGTGACCCTGATCGGGGTTGGCGAGGCCGCAGAGGATATGCCAGGGCGCGGCGATGAGCAGAAACAGGAGCGGGCCGGTAAGGGGCTTCAACGCGCGCCAGCGACGCCATTGGCCGGTCAAGATCAAATAAGGAACAGCCGCGCCGACAAAGAAGACGGGAGCGATGAGTCCCTTGGTGAGGGTGGCCAGAGCGAGGGCTGCCCACATGGTGTAAAAGCGAAGCGGCCGGTTGGACTCGAGGCCGGTGATGAGGCAGTACAAGGCAGCCAGCAGGAAGAAGCTAAGCTGGGCCTCGGGAATGATGAAGCGGGTAAAGAGGAATGGACCGATGGAAGTGAGCACGCCCAGGCCGGCATAGAGTCCGGCGCGAGGGCCCCAGGCGCGGCGCGCCCACAGCCACGACAGCCAGGTGAGCCCGAGCATGGCCAGAGCGTTGGGCAGGTGCGTGGCAAAGACGTTCTCACCGAAAACGCGGTAGAGGCCGGCGGAAAGCCAGTAGGGCAGCGGCGGCTTCTCAATGTAGCGGATGCCGTTGATCTTGGACGTGACCCAGTCGCCGGTCTCGGCGATGCCTTGCGCGGCCTGGGCGTGGGCGGCGTCCACATCGTCGAGCAGCGGCGGGTTGAACAGGGAACCAATCTGGACGGCGCCAAAAATTGCGGCAAACAGCAGCCAGGTGGCCAGCACGAAGGATGCTGCTCGGGGGCGGTTGTGCGTCGTGTTCCGGCTTGTGGTCGCGGGATAGGGCATTGCATCAAGAATAACAGTGGTCACGGATCAGTGGTCAGGGATCAGTGGTCNNAGTGGTCAGTGGTCAGGGATCAGGGGTCAGGGATCAGGGATCAGAGATCAGGGATCAGAGATCAGTGAACAGTGGTCAGTGGCCAGCGACAGGCGATCGCTGATCGACTTTGCCTTTGAGTGTGACTTGAAAATGTCGGTCTGGAGGCCGACGGCGCTGGTAGTCCCGCAGGTATACAGATTGAAAAAATCCGTCGTGCGATAAGCCTGCAAACTGAAGAAATGGATTTCAATTTGCAGGAAAGTCGGCCTGGGGCTCGGCAGAAAGGTAGCGAAACTCCGTTTCGATGCCGGCCAAAACAATCAAAACATCTCAAAAAACGATCGTTTTTGCGTGTTTTTTGGCGTTTTTTGTGCGTTTTGAGCGGGGCCTGCGCTCATTCGAGCGGATGGAACCCTGCGACGATGTTTTCGGATAGGCGGCAATGCTGGAGCTTGAGGGACCCTGCGGCGTTTCAGGGGGCCGATCATGGGCGCGGCGTCTTGGAAAGCCAACCGCCTCTGGCTCACTGAATTTCTCTTCGATTTAATACGCGAAGATTTTTCATCAACGGACATGGCGAGCAAGACAACCGGTCAACGTGTATAGCGTGAGGCGGATAAGGCAGCTGGCACTCTACCTCCAATTCCCCATGAGCACGAACGGCGCCCAGTAGAAGGGATGCGCGTATCCGGCAGGAGCCGGGCCCTCGGGTTCAACCCCCCTGTTACTCCCATCGCCCTGCGCCCTCGCCTTGCCCAGGAGCAGATCGAGCTGCGCCTGACGCAACGCTTCCACCTTGGTCACTTTCCCCGCGCCCTCCGCCCACCGTTTATAGAAGTCGCCCATCAGTTGGCCTGTGCTCGCGTCGTTCACCGACCACAGTGACGAGATCACTGCCTTGGCTCCTTTGAGTTGCGCGGTCGTACCTAGGCCATCCACCTCGCGTCCGTTTCCGGCGTTTCCGCTCATCCCCGTATCGCAGGCCGAGAGCGTGAGCAGATCAGTATCGTCCAGGGCCAACTGCTGGTTGTCGCGGAAGTCAGCCACTGTGAGGTGAAATCCAGCGCCGCCTTCTCCCTTGCCCGAAAGCAGCAAGTAGGACTGGCTATCGTCGCCCGGCTTGAACACAAAATGGCTGGCAATATGGATCACGTTGTGCTGTCCGCCGAGTAGATTCTCCATTCCCTTCTCAGTGAACTGGTCGTTCAGCAGGATCGTTCCCTGCAGCACGCCTTTTGCCCCTTGCACCTTCGGATCGTTCACGACGTCGTTCAGCTCGCCCGCCACCGCGGGCAGCGCCGGCAACTCCTCCTCATACTTCCGGGAGATCCCCATCGCCACTGTCCTCATGCTACTCACGTCCGGCTTCTCATTGAGGTGCGCAATGCTCGCGGGCGTGATGGTGACCGTGTCGTAATTCTCCACCACGTACTGTTTCCCGTCGTAGAGCGCGGCAATCGGCACATAGCGCAGCACCCCATCGAGAGACCAGACCAGCGTTTGCGCCCCTGCCTGGTCCAAGTCCGACTTTACTGGAGCAATGAGAGCTCGGTATAACTGCTGCGCAAGCGGCCTCGGGTCCTGCGCGGGGTTGCGCAACACCTGCTCAAAATCCGCAACTTTCTTGTTGAGGTCGTTTTCTGAAATTTGAAACTCTCGCGCCACCGTCGCCGCACTCGTGACGACGATGATGCTGATTCGGTCACTCCCCACCAGCGTGTAAAGCGCCACTGTGTGCGGCGTCTTCGCAATGGTCTGCTTGAGCAAGCTCACATCGCCCTTTACATCGGCCACTTGCTTGTTGGCATCGCGGTTCTTGCCAAAGAGCACATACAGGCGCGCGTAGTGGCCGTTTAATCCCTTGCTGGCCGCGTCAAGCTGATCGGAAAGCTGCTGGTACTGCTTCTCTTGCTCCGCTGTGCGCGCAATGTTCTTCTTCAATTGCGTCCATTGTTCGCTCATTGAGACAAGCTGTGCAGTGGACTTCTGGTAATCCTCTTCGGCCTGTTTCTCCGCAGGCGTCAGCGTCAGCGGGCTCAGTGCATTCGCCGTCTCCCCGCGCACGTAATCCGCATACTCCTGCTCCTTCAGCAGATCCAGCACCTGCTGTGCCTCCGGCAAGCGCCCCTGGGCAATCAGCAGATCCGCCAGCTCGTGATAGTAGTTGTCATTGGTCGCGAGAAAGCTCGCCCGCAGCTTCCTGTCCAGCCCCTTGATCTTGCCTCTCACCTGCTGTAGCAGGTTCACCGCCTGCTTGCCATAGAAGATCGCCAGGCCGGGTTCGTCCGTCTTTCGGTTCAGCATCAGGTTCCTGAAAATCTGCGCCTCCCGCAGCGGATCGCTTGCCGCCGTCGCCAGGGTCAAAGCCTCGCGATAGTACTCGAGAGCTTTCTCCTTCTCCCCCACTTCGTTCAGCAAGCCGCCAACATGGTTCAGTATCATCGCCTCACCGCCGCGGTCGCCCAACTGTTGCCAGATCGACAGCGCCTCCAGATACAGGTCCCGCGCCTTCGGCCTCTGCCCCAGGTCCTCGTACACCAGCCCCATGTTGTTCAGTGTTCGCGCCACCCCCGCGTCGTCCCCACCCGCCCGCTGCAGCTCCAGTGCCTGCTCGTAATACCCCAGCGCCTTCTGCTTCTCTGCCGGGCCGTTATAGATGCCTGCAAGATTGCTCAGCGCCCCCGCCTCACCCGTGCCGTCGCCAATCTCCACTTGAATCTTCAGCGCCCGGTTGTAGTAATCCAGCGCCTCCTTCTGCTCGCCCAGGTCGTCGTAGACCACCCCAATGCTGTTCAGCGCCATCGCCTCGCCCTTGCGGATCCCCGCCGCCTGCCATAGCTTCAGCGACTGGTTCAGCTCCTCCAGCGCCGTCTGCTTCTCGCCCAGAACGTTCTTCAGATTCCCCAGCCCCACCAGTACCCCCGCCTCACTCGGGCCGCCGCCCGAGGCCCGCGCCAACTCCAGTGCCTGGCCGTAGGCCTCCAGCGCCTCCTGCCGCCGGTCCAGGTCCGAATCGATATTCCCCAGGTTGGTCAGCGCCATCGCCTCGCCCGCCCGGTCGCCCACCGCATGCAGAAACGGCAGCGCCTGCCGGTAAAAACCCAGCGCCATCTCCATTGCGCCCGCATTCTTGCACAGCACGCCCAGGTTGTTCAGCGTTCCGGCCGTCCCGGCGCGGTCTCCAGCTGCGATTCGAAGTGGCAGCGCTTTCGTATAGTGCTCCAAGGCCGCCCGCCTGTCACCTTTTTCGGCGTACACAATGCCAATGTTGTTTTCGGTCGTCCCCTCGCCGCGCCCGTCGCCGGCTGTGCGCCAAAGCTCCAGCGCCTTTCCGTAAGCCTCGAGCGCCTTGTCGGTCTCCCCGGCGATGTCGTAGACGATTCCAATCCGGTTCCAGATCAGCGCCTCCAGCCCTGCATCCCCAACCTTCTCCGCCAGCGTCAGGGCCTGCTTGTGCAGCTGCATCGCCGGTTCGCACTTGCCCAGGTTGCAGCCCGCCCAGCCCAGCCCGTTCAGCGCCGTTGCCTCTCCGCGTTCGTCCCCGGCGGCCACGGCCACATTCAGGGCCTGGCGGGAGTGCTCCAGCGCTTTCTGGCTCTCTCCCAGCCCGCGATCACAGTCGGCAAGGCCATTCAGCGCCTGGGCTTCCGCGGCGGCGTCGCTCGCGGCGCGGGCTCGATTCAGGGCCTGGGCGTACTCTTCCGCGGCTGCATTGAAATCCGAGGTCCGATAGTGCAGTTCGGCGATCTGGTTCAGCATCTGGGCTTCGGCCCGCGCGTCGCCTGCCGCCTGCGCTGTCTTCAGCGCGTCTGCGAGCTTGTCCAACCGCGCCTGTACTGCGGCCGGCAACGGCGCGCTCGCCGCCGGACCGTTCTGCGCCGGAGCCAGGGGCTGTGCAGGCGCTGGGGGCTGCACTGGAGCCGGGGCCGTCTGGCCTGTCAGTGCAAAGGGCAGAACCAGGCACCCGGCCATAACCAGCAGAAGACCAGCGAGAGACAGTCGGCAATTGGCGCGGGCGTTGAGCATGCGGCATTCCTCCCATTGGGGCAACGTCGGAAAGACAAGGGAATGCACCAAGCTTATAACAGGCCAACGAAAGGAACCTACGCGAAAAGTGGAATCAGCGTCTTGCACTCCAGCCCCGCCACAGTGCGAGATTGTGCAACTCGGAAACTGGCCCTTCGGTTGACCGGTAACTGCCCAATGCTTAAAGTGAGAACTGCCGAAAGATGCAGTCACGATACCATGTCGCGCATAACTAATTCCTTTTTTGTTATCTGGCTCTGAGTATCAGTCGTCCACCGGCTTTGCCGACCCACGCGAGATGAAAATTCGGGTGCCCATCCTGCCACAGTCCTATCGCGGAAAGGTGGGTTGGCCAACGCCGTTCGCACCCCGCGCCGAACAGCCTGTGGCAGAAGTCGCAGCCTGGCGGAAAGCATCCCTCGGCGGCTAAAGAGGCTGCGGAAAAAGGCCCGAATTCAACCGAAATATCCGAAAAGCATACCGCAGGGGCTGAAGCCCGTATTGATTCTGCGGCACTTACGGCACGACTAAAGTCGTGCCCTGACGCTTCCTGCGCCCCCGAACGAGTTTTTCCGCAGCCTGTAAAGCCCGACGTTGATTCTGCGGCACTTACGGCACGACTAAAGTCGTGCCCTTTCAAAACCAGACTTCCACCACAGGCTGCTAAGGCTGACTTGCCGACTTGCTGCCCGCTGACCGGCCTCATCTCCACATCGCTCCGCCGCCTCGGTCGTGTATCTTGACGCGAGAGAGTGAATTCCAATCCCCACTGGAGTGCGCGGAACCGCTATGCCTACTTTTGCCGCTGTCGATATCGGGTCGAACTCGTGCAGGTTGAAGATTGCGAAGGTTGTGGCGCACCAGCTCAGGACGGTGGCGGAGGATCGCGAGGTTACGCGGCTGGGGGCGAGCGTTTTTGAGTCGGGGCTGGTTTCGCCGGAGGCGATGGCGAATACACTGCGGGCGCTGAAGCGGTTTCAGCGGGCGGTGCAGACGCATGGGGTGGACAAGATTCGCGTGGTGGCTACGGCGGCGATGCGGGATGCGCGCAACGGGGCGGCGTTTCAGGCGTGGGTGAAGGCGGAGACGGGCTGGAACATGGAGATCATCTCCGGGCTGGAAGAGGGACGGCTGATCCACCTGGGGGTGATGGGGGGCGGAGCGGCGGGACCTGGGGCCGGGGTTGGCGGACGGGTGCTGCTGGTGGACCTGGGCGGGGGCAGTTGCGAGATTACGCTGTCAGAACACAAGCGGATCAAGGAGACGATCAGCGTGCCTCTTGGAGCTGTCCGGCTGACGGAGGAGTTTCTTGGTGCGGACCCTGCGCCGGCGGAGGGGCTGGCGCGGATGCGGCAGTGGATTGGGCGGGAACTGAGGCGGGCGCAGCGCAAGATTCAGCCGGCGGGCGTGGGGCTGGCGATTGCTACGTCAGGGACGGCGGCGGCGCTGGCGGAGGCTTGCGGCTTGCAGGAAAAGAAGCGGGTCAGCAAGTCAGCGAGTCAGCGAGCCAGCAAGTCAGCGGGGCGGCAGGTTGGCAAGTTGGCGGGGATGGTGGCGACGGGCGAGGTGCGCAGGCTGGCCGCGAAGATTGCGAAGATGACGCTGCCGGAGCGGGAAGCGGTGCCGGGGATTGGACCGCGGCGGGCGGAGATTATTGTAGCCGGGACGCAGGTGTACGCCGAGTTGCTGGAGAGCTTTGGATTGGCGGGGTTTCGCTACTCGGCGCTGGGATTGCGGGACGGGATTCTGGCGCAGATGCTGGCGGAGCAGGATGCACGGGCTACGGCGCACAAGGAGTTCGAGCACGAGCGGTGGGAGAGCGTGCTGGCTACGGCGCGGCGGTATGGGGTGGATCTGAAGCGGGCGGAGCCGGTAAGGGCGCATGCGGTGCAATTGTTCAGGGAGCTGAAGGCGCTGCACCAGATGCCGGCGGAGTATGAGAGCTGGCTGGCTGCGGCGGCGATGCTGCACGAAACGGGCAAGTTCATCAACCACCAGGGGCACAACCGGCATACGCAGTACATTGTGTCGAGTTCAGAGATTTACGGGTATACGCAAGTGCAGCGGACGACAGTTTCAGCGATTGCGCGCTACCTGGGGAAGAGCCGGCCGCAACCGGGCGACCGGGCTTTGAGGAATATTCCGGCGGACGAGCACAAGCACGTGCATCGGGCGGTGGTGCTGCTGCGGCTGGCTGTGGCGTTGAACCAGGACCGGGCTTCAGATGTTTTGAGGGTGCGGGCCAAGGTGTATCCGAAGCGGGTTTATCTGGAGCTTGAGCCGGGGCGGACGGGCGCGGAGCTGGAGCTTTGGTCGCTGCGCAAGGAGGCGGGCTACTTCCGCGAGGTCTTTGGGCGGGAGCTCTTTTGCACGCTGGCGTAGATGGAGCTGGCGGTGCGGGGATCGATGAGCCACTGCAAGAGGGCTGGATGGCGGTCCATGCGGATGCGGGCGACCGAGCCCTTGCGCAAGCGGATGGCCGCGCCGCCGTTGCCGGTGACCATGCGGCCAAGGAACTGGAAGAGATTGGGGTTGTGTCCGACGACCAGGACGCCTTCGCGGTCGGCATACTTGGCCAGCAGAAGCTGGAAGCTGGCGTAATCCGCGCCTGGAGCCAGCGCTTTGCTGACTTCGACCTTGGCTTCGTAGCCGAGCTCGGTGCCGACAAATTGCGCGGTTTGCAGGGCGCGTTTGAGGGGGCTGGAGACGATGACATCCACCTGCACCTTGAGCGCGCTCAAGACACGCGCCATCAACATGCACTGTTCTTTTCCCTCCTTGACGAGGCCCCGCTTGGCGTCGAGAGCGGGGTTCTCGCGGCTGAGTCCGGCGTTGGCGTGGCGCATGAGGTAAAGGATCATCGAGATCGATCGGCCGGGAGGGTGAATTGTGGGTCCGTCCGCTCCGTGAGGCTCAATATTAACACGACTGTAACAATTGGCGCTCGATCTGAGGATGGGTAAAGCGGGTTTGGAGTTGGGTTTACGGGACGGGGTTCAGAATCCGGCCTGCATCGGAGCTGGCGGGCCAGGGTCCGCGGCACTTCTTCAATTGTAGGAGGCGAGCATGGCAGGCCGGGATTGTCTGAGCCTTGTCAAAGAAGTTGCATTCATCTTCAGCCCGCGAATTTGGTCAGGTAGAAACCGAACAGCACGAGTATGCCCACCAGCATCCCGACGGCAACGCGCAGTCGCATCTCGAAGAGTGGCCGAGGCGAGCCGAGGCGGGGAACAAGCGGTGCGGCGAAGAGCAACCCGGAGCCGAATCCGCCTATGTGGGCAAAATTGTCGATGTTCAGACCCCCGCCCATATAGCTTGAGCCGGCGTTGATGGAAAGTCCGAGCACCAGGTTGAGTCCGGCAAAGTAGATGACCGACTTGCGCAGCTTTTTCAGCTCGATAGGCGGCACCGGCAGCCGGTCCGACTTGAGCAGCACGATCAGGGCTCCGGCGATTCCGAATACGGCTCCCGATGCGCCCGCACCGGCAGGGAACATGATGGCTGGATCCAATCCCCCCGCTGCATGGTAGGCTTCCCAAGCTTGATGAAATGAGTACCAGCCTTTAAACGTGGAGAGCAGGTTGCCGGCCGCGCCGGTGAGAATGTAGACGGCCAGCACGCCCGCCGAACCCATCAGCGGTTCGGCCAACAGGCCCAGGTTCCACAAGCACCACATGTTGGTGGCCAGGTGGAGGAAGCCAACATGCACAAACATGGCGGTAACGATGCGCCACCACTCGCCATTGACGAGCACGGAGCCGGCATTGTTTGCGCCCCAGTGCATGAGTTGATCGGTGGTGGGACTGACCGCGCTGACGCCATTCAAGACCATGGCGATATAGACCGCGCAGTTGATGCCGACGAGCGAATAGGTGGCTGGGGCGGACGCCCAGGACGGCCGCCGCCGGCGAGCGGGAGGCGGAGACGTGAAGGAGCCGACGCCCGGAGGCAGAATCTCCGGCTCGGGAACTGGGGGATAACTTCCCATGACTTCACTTTAAAGCATTTTTGAAGACGCTGTAGGATGGGAGCTGGGGAATCCGCGGTTGAGTTTGCAAAGGTATTGATGGGTTGATGGAGTTTCAAAAGAAATCGCCTGGTAAACGCGGGTTGCAGTCGCGGGGGCTAAAGCCCCTGATTTACCGAGCCTTAGCGGCACGCGACCCAGGGGTGTCCCTGGGTACCCCGGTCGCGCCCTACAAAGAAACAGGATTTCGACTGTGCTGCGAGTTGAACAATCCAAACGGAGACAGCGTGTTCGGGCAAAAGCAGCGAGTTAGCCCCGCTGAGGCGGGGATGGCGAGTTAGCAGGTTGGCGGCGG
This sequence comes from Acidobacteriaceae bacterium, assembly GCA_003138365.1. GTDB lineage: Bacteria > Acidobacteriota > Terriglobia > Terriglobales > Acidobacteriaceae > Telmatobacter. Next base: position 15,323 of record PLFY01000090.1, on the reverse strand, counting down.
CATCGCCAGACGCAGTTTCATCCCTCCGTGGGTGGGCGACGCCGGTGGGCGACTGATACATGGCTTTTTTGGGGGACGCATTCCTGGAAGCAAACATTCCCTCGCAGGCTCAAGCTACGGGGTATCAACCATGCGTTGGTTTTTGGTCAGTGTTCAAGGTGCGACTTAGCAGTGAGGACCGATCCTACAATTGGGTTGGAACGTCAGGATTCAAGGGGAGAAATTGTGAGTGCAGAAAAGCGGATACGGCGCGCGTTGTTGAGCGTTACGGATAAGACGGGGCTGGTGGAGCTTGCCCAGACGCTGGCTAGCTTTGGGGTGGAGCTGGTGTCGACGGGCGGAACGGCGCGGGCGCTGCGCGAAGCGGGATTGGCGGTAAGGGACATCAGCGATCTGACGGGTTTTCCGGAGATGCTGGACGGGCGCGTGAAGACGCTGCATCCGCGCGTACACGGAGGACTGCTTTACATCCGCGGAAACCAGGAGCACGAGGCCGCGGTGGCCGCGCATGGAATTGAGCCGATCGACATGGTGGTGGTGAATCTCTATGCGTTTGAAAAGACGGCGGCGCAACCTGGAGTGGCGTTCGGCCACCTGATTGAGAACATCGACATTGGCGGACCGTCGATGGTTCGTTCCGCGGCCAAGAATTTTGAAGACGTGGCGATTGTGACGCGGGTGGGCGATTACGCGGCGCTGGCTGAGGAGCTGAGGGCTACGCGCGGCAGTTTGAGCCGGGAGACTCGCTGGCGGCTGGCGCGGCAGGCTTTTGCGACGACCGCGGCGTACGATTCGGCGATTGCGAATACGCTGGATACGATTGGCGAGGCTCCAGCGCCGGATGCTGTTGCCGCTGCGGATACGGCGGCCTTGCCGACTACGCTTCGCATCAATTTTGGGCTGGCGCAGTCTCTGCGTTACGGGGAAAACCCGCACCAGCGGGCGGCGCTTTATGCGGACGGCTCGGGGCTGGGCATTGCCGGCGCAACGCAACTGCAAGGCAAGGAACTGAGCTTCAACAACCTTGTGGACCTGGACGCATGTTGGGAGCTGGCGCAGGAGTTCGAGCAGCCGGCGGTGATAATTGTCAAGCACACCAACCCCTGCGGCGCGGCGACCGGGGCAACGATTCTGGAGGCGTACCAAAAGGCGCTGGCTTGCGATCCGATCTCGGCGTTTGGCGGGGTTGTGGGCATCAATCGAGTGGTGGATGGGGACGCGGCGGGGGAGATTGCCAAGCAATTCGTTGAGGCGATTGCCGCTCCGGGATTCACGGCGGAGGCGCGTGAGCGGTTTGCGGCGAAGAAGAACCTGCGGCTGGTGGAGGTTCACTCCGCTGCGGCGCGGCCAGTGGTGAAGCATGTTTCAGGCGGGTTGCTGCTGCAGGATGCGGATACGGGCCGCGTGACCGAGGGCGAACTGAAGGTGGTGACGTGGCGGCCGCCTACGGCAGTGGAGTTGCGCAGTCTGCTGTTTGCGTGGCGTGTGGCCAAGCACGTCAAGTCGAATGCAATCGTCTATGCGCGCGATGGGCAGACGGTTGGGGTGGGCGCGGGGCAGATGAGCCGCGTGGACGCTGCACGCTTTGGGGCCATGAAGGCGGTGCTGCCGCTGGCCGGCTCGGTGGCCGCTTCGGATGCGTTCTTTCCGTTCCCGGATGGGCTGGAAGCGGTGGCGGCCGCCGGAGCTACCGCCGTGATTCAGCCGGGAGGGTCGGTGCGCGACGATGAGGTGATTGCCGCGGCGGACAAGCTGGGCGTGGCGATGGTGTTTACGGGGATACGGCACTTCCGGCATTGATTCTGCGAGCCATTGAGATAGAGACTGAATTATGACGCCCTCGACCCAGCGACTGATCCAGTGGCGCGCGCAAACCGCAGCGCTTGTTGCCCAGATGGACTGGTTCCGCGGGCTGCGGGCTGGGACGGCGCTCTGCGCGCCGCTGGTGCTGGGCGATTTGGCGGGAATCCCGAATTTGGGATGGGCGGCGCTGGGCGGGTTTGAGGCGATTCTTTCCGACACCGGCGGGCCCTACCGGACGCGGATGAGCAGCCTGGCGACTCTTTCGCTGGGCGGTGCAGCCGGGTTGATTCTGGGGTCGCTGGTTGGCGGAAACCTGCTGTGGGCGCTGCCGGTAACCGTGCTTTGGTGCTTCGTGTGGAGCTACCTGGGGGTGCTAGGGCAGCCATTCAGTTCCGCAGGCGTGCTGGTAGAGGTGATCTTCATCTGCGGGATCGGCGCGCCTACTTCCTCCTGGCATGAAGCGTTGAACAGAGGCTTGCTCTTGCTGGCCGGCGGGGCGTGGGCGGCTCTGCTTTCGCTGTTTTTGTGGCCTCTGGATGCGTATCGGCCGGCGCGGGCGGCAGTGAGCGCGTGCTACGAGGAGCTGGCTTCGTTTTTGGGCTCGGTGGCGGAACTTGCCGGCCGTGAGCAGCAGCGTCCAGCACTCTGGCACAGGCTGGCTCAGCACCACCAGTACCGGGTTCGCCGGGCGGTGGAACAAAGCTGGCAGGCTGTGGCCTCGATCCGCGCGGAACACCAGGCGGAGACAGCGCAAGGGAATCAACTGGTGGTGCTGCTGGAGAATGCGGACCTGCTGATTGCCCGCACCGTCGCGCTTGCCGAGCACTTTGAGGCGCAAGCCGGCGCCAGTGGAGGCTCGATGTGTTTTGACCGCAGCCTGTCCGGTCTTGCCGATCTGCGTTCCGGCGAGCTCTGGGTGGCGTCGCTGCTGATGCGCCGCCGAGGGCAGACCGTGGCCCACGCCCGCGCCAAGAGCCGGGAGATGGAGCGGCTGCCGTATTACCTGGAAGGCTGCATGGACAAAGAGGACCCGACCAGCCGTTTTCTGTTGGCGCAGGTCACTGAGGCCGCTTCGCTGGTGGCGACGGCTGTCGAGAGCGCGGCGCTGCTGCGGCTGGGTGAAGCGCCGGGTCTGGCTTTCGCCCGTTCCCCAGCCGTCTCTGTCGGCCACTTTGGTTATGTGTATGAGCGGCTGGGACAGCTTCGGCAGGGTTGGGATTTTGACCAACTGGCTGCCAATTTTACCGGCAAATCGCTGGTGCTGCGCCATGCGGCCAGGGTTGCGCTGGTCTGCGGAGTGGATGTGGCGCTGATCCTGCTGTTGCGCATCGATCACGGCTACTGGCTGCTGATGACCTCGCTGATTGTGCTGCAGCCGCATGTCTCGGGCACGATGCGGCGCGGATTGGAGCGCATCGGAGGGACGGTCGGCGGGGGCATTCTGGCTGCGCTGCTGGCCGCGTGGCTGCACTCGCAACTGGCGACGGCGGCTGTGCTGTTCCCTTTGGCGCTGCTGGCTCTGGCCATTTTGCCGGTCAGTTACGCGGCTTTTGCTTTCTTTCTTACGCCGGCGTTTGTGCTGGCCTGGCTGCCCTACAGCGGCGACTGGCAACTGGCGCTGGTGCGCATGGGCAACACCATCGCGGGAGCGGCGATCTCGCTGTTGGCCATGATCTTTCTGTTTCCCGCCTACGAGCGGGACCGGGCGCCGGAGTTTCTGCGCGCCAGCCTTGGCGCCGACCGACGCTATCTGGCCCAGTTGGGCGAAGGGTGGCGGAGCAGTTCGACAGGCCGGGCGACGGGCCGGTCTGGTTCGGGGCGCCTGCTGGCCAACGCACGGCGGGCGGCGGGGCTGGCGCATAACGATACGGAAGAATCGCTGGAGCGGCTGTTGGCCGAAAGCTGGCCTCGACGCAGGCCGTTTGCGCAGTTTGTGGCGGCTTTTGTGACCTATCTGCGGCGGTTTGCGCAGAGCGTGACCGCCCTGGCAACGCTGGATGGGGAGTGGGCGTGGAAGCAATCGGGAACGGTACAGAGCCGGCTGGAACTGCTGGACCGGCGGCTGCAATGGTTGGAAGAACAGACCGCGGTGAGTGAGCCCTCGCTTGGGCCTTTGCCGGTCCCGTGGCCGGAGCCGGGTGTCCGCGCAATGCAGCCAGCGATTCCGAGCCGCATGACGAGCGGGGATCATCCCGGCGAGCGCCAACTTGAGCGGCTGGAACGGCAGACTGAGGTTCTGCATCGGCAGTTGAAATTGTTGCGCGAACACGGTTGGCTGCCGGGTGTGCCAAAAGCGTGAGCGGCCTGACTCGCACTTTAGCAGCCGCTCCTTATTTTCACAGCCATTCCGGAAGCGAGGCACGAAAATCCAGTAATCCGGCGCGCTTTTGCGACCAATGACGGTTAGAATCGTCTTTACAGTAGGCAGAGTTGCTCCCAACGGCTGCCTGGGCTGCCTTTCAGCTTTCCGGAACGGTATTTTGCCGTCCGGGCGGCTCAAGAGGCGCGGAATCCCTTGGATGATGAAACCAAAAATTTGCTTGCTGCCCTCGTGGTCATTGTTTGCCGCCGCTTCTCTCGTTCTTCTGCCGGCGTTGCCTGCCTGTGCACAAAATGCACCGGCCAGCGCCGCACCCGCCCAAACCGCGCCAGCCAAGCTGCCTCCTGACACTGAGGCTCCGGGCAAACCGGGGCAGGCCGCGCCCGTCATCGCCGCGCCTGCCAAAGCTGCTCCGGCCGAGTCTGGCTTGCCGGCTGCAACGGCGGCGAATCGCGCCCAGGCTTACTATCACCTGGCTCTGGCCAACTCCTACGAGGAAGATGCGGTCACACTTGGCCGGCCGGAGTTGGTGACGCAGGCTATCGAGGAGTACAAGCTGGCGTTGAATGCGGACCCCGGCTCGTCGCAACTGAACGACGGGCTGGCCGATCTATACTTCCGCACCGGCCACACGCACGATGCTGAAGTGACTGCCCGGGGATTGCTGAAAGCAACGCCTAACGATATCGATGCGCACAAGCTGCTGGGGAAGATTTATCTGCGCGCGTTGAGCGATGGATCGAATGCTGTTGGGTCGTCGTCGCCGTCGGGCAATGTGCTGGATCAGGCGATTGCGGAGTTCGAGAAGATTGTGGCATTGCAGCCCAAGAGCGTGGAGGACCGGATGGTCCTGGGGCAGCTTTACACCGTCAAGCATGACCCAAAGAAAGCGGAAGAGGAGTTCAAGACGGCGCAATCGATCGAACCTGAGTCAGAGGAAGTGGTGCTCAATCTGGCTCGTGTGTATGCCGAAAGCGGGGATATAGAACATGCCGCCAAGGTGATCGAAGCGGTTCCGGTGGCAGCTCGCAGCCCGAAGATGGAGGTTGCGCTGGGCGCGGCGTATGACCAGTTGAAGCGGCCCAAGGAAGCGATTGCCGCCTACCAGCGCGCAGTCGACATGGATCCCGGAGACGAGCATACGCTGGACGCACTTGGCCAGGCCCTGCTCAACGACAACCAATTGGACGAGGCTCTGAAACAGTACAAGCAACTGTCGGAGGCCGATCCCGAGGATGCGGAGGCGCTGGTTCACATTGGGGAGATCGAGCGGCGCCAGGGCAAGTACGAGGAAGCGCTGGCGACCATCCGCAAGGCGCGCAAGCTGGACGCGACGTCGCTTGAGGCCGGCTATAACGAAGGGTTGCTGCTGGACCAGTTGGGACGCTACGACGAAGCGGCGCAGTTGTACGAGAAGATGGTGGATCTGACCTCGCACGCCAACGGCGCCTACACCGCCGAGGAGAAGACCAACCGGGGTATCTTCCTGGATAGACTGGGGGCGATCTATCACGAGCAGAACAAGACGGATCAGGCGATTGCCGCCTACCAGAAGATGATCGATATGGGCGGGGAGACGGCCGAGCGCGGATACCAGGGCGAGGTGGACGCGTACCGCGACGCCAAGCAGTTTGACAAGGCGATCGAAGTTTCCCGCAAGGCAGTGGATGCCGAACCCAAGAACAGGGAGTTCAAGCTGATGCTGGCCGGGGAACTGGCGGATCAGGGCAAGGCCGATGAGGGCCTGGCACTGGCCAAGGCACAGCTTGACAACACGGACAACGACCGCCTGGTGTGGCTGGCGATGGGGCAGATGGACATTCGGTTGCGGCGCTGGAAAGATGCCGACGACGCGTTCACCAGGGCCGGCGCTCTGACTACCAAAAAGGAAGACCGCACCTACCTGTTGTTTCTGCGGGGCGAGTTGGCCGAGCGGCAAAAGCACTATGAGCCGGCCGAGCAGTTCTTCCGCCAGGCGCTGGATCTTGACCCGGCCAGCTCGATGACCATGAACTACCTGGGCTACATGCTTGCCGACAAGGGCAGCCGGTTGACCGAGGCGTTGAGCCTGATTCGCAAAGCCGTGGAGCTGGAGCCGACGAACGGCGCCTACCTAGATTCGCTGGGCTGGGTTTACTTCAAGCTGGGGCAATACGAACTGGCGGAGGAGAACCTGCGCCACGCCGTGGAGCGGGACCAGACCGATCCGACGGTTCACGACCACCTGGGCGACCTGTACGAAAAGACTGGGCGTATCCGGCTGGCCGCGGCGCAGTGGGAACTGTCGCTGGGAGAGTACTCGCAGTCGGCCGCCGCGGATGTGGAGCCGGGGGACGTGGCCAAGGTGCAGCACAAGCTGGAGAGCGCCAAGGTGAAGCTGGCCAAGCAGGAGAACGCTACGGGGCCGGTGAAGCAGGAGTAGGGCAACCGTTTAAATTTGCCCTACATCCCAGGTCTGAAAATCCAGACGTGGGGCACCGAGTCTTCTTATCCCGCGCGGGCCTGGGCCACCTGCCTAAAAGCGCGGCCAACCCCACAAACAAGGGGCAACAATAGTAGGAAAACATATTTGGGATGATTTTTTAACTAGGTCCGTGACCGGATGAANNTCATACGGCCAAAGAACTAGTATTATAGTTTCGTGTAATGAAAACACTATAGAGAAGAAAGGGGCAAGATATGAGTAAAGTACGCTTACGGAGTAAGGTACATATCGACAAGGAGCAGGTTCAACTACAGAAAGACGCAGCGAAGATTATCCATAGCGGAACGCTGGATGAATTCAAAGAGATGCTACGCCGAGCAGGGATTGCCCCGGAATCCGTAAAAGGCAAGGAGTTTATTGATCGGCTGATTAAACTTGGCGCTTCTGGACGTTCTCAGCAATAGAGTGAATGCCTGCAATTGCGCGGGTGCGTTCTATAGGGGACATTCCCTCTAGCCCAACACCGATTTCACGCATTACGTCTTTGAGCAGCTTCTCTCGGCTATCGCCCGATTGAGAGATTTTTGCAGCCGGGATTTTTACCGCCGTCTTAAGGGAGTGAGTCCCCCGAATTCGAGGCCTTGTCGCGCTCGCCATTGATCACCCCTTTGGGGCAAGTCTACCACAAAAAGCGCAGGATAATGAAGGCGTTTTTGCGGCTCTTGCCGTATTGAAGAGGCGAATTTCAAGCAAAAACACTGCCTCAGAGAACCGTTACCGATTTGGTATCCGTTCCCGCTGAGTTTAGTATGTCGTTGCCCAAAATCGAGACATGGGGCACCCCATCTTATCCCCCGGACCTGGGCCACCTGCCAAGAGTAGGGCAACCGTTTAAATTCGCTCTACATCCCATGTCTGAAAATCCAGACCTGGGGCACCCCGTCTTTATCCTTCAGACCTTGTGTTGCTCGCGCTACTTGGTTCCTTCCGCGGCGGAGGCGATGTAGAGATCGACGTTGCTCTTGTCGACGAGCGAGGTGCCGGTGTCCACAAAGACCGGGTAAGGCGAGAAGGAGTCCGTGCTGAAGTCCTTGTTGAGTTGCTTGGGCGGGGAGTGGAAGACCTCGTCGAGGCCCTTGAGCCCGACGAAGGCCATGGCAAAGGGCTTCTGGGCGACCGTCGCGTCGATGGTGCCGTCTTTGATGCCGTTCAGCGTATCCTGATTCACGTCCCAGGCCAGCAACTCCCGGTCGGTGGCGTTGGTCCGCTTGAAGGCGTCCGAGACCATCTTGCCGGAGGCTGAATCGAGGCATACAAAGGCGTCGATCTTCTTGGGTCCGGTGAGGGCCATGAGCTCCCGGGTCCTGTCGAACGCGGCGTACGCATCTCCCTTGATGTCCACCACGTCGACGATTTTGATGTCGGGGCGGCTGGCGAAGACGTCTTTGAAACCCTTGAGCCGCTCTTCGGTGTTGGGCTGGCCGGCAATGGTAAAGAACACCACGTTGCCCTTGCCGCCGAGTTTCTCGATGACGCGGCGGCCGCCGAGGCGTCCCGCCTCGAGATTATTGGTTCCGATGAAGTAGAGCCGGCGGCTTCCGGCGGCATCGGAGTCCATGGTGATTACGGGAATTCCCGCATTGATGGCCGCATCGATTCCGGGCTGGATCACGGCCGCGTCGGCTACGGAGATGAGGATGCCCGAGGGCTTGGCGGCGACCGCCTTCTGCAACTCGGCAAGCTCGGCCTGCGGGTCGTAGCCGTCAGGCCCCACGACTCTGGCGGTCACCTTGTATTCGGCTGCCGCCTTTTTGAAGCCAGCGGCCGCGGTCTGCCAGTAGGGCAACGCGGTATTTGTGGAAATCAGGTAGTACACCTCTTTGGTCGAGTGGCGGTCGCCACAGCCAGACGTAAACGCAACTCCCAGCGCTAACAGGGTCAACGCTGCTTTCTGGATCGTCTTCATGCCTGCCTCCCGGTGCAAACGTGTGTTGAATTCGGGGCGGCGCGGGGTTTTGCCCGCGCGTGAGCGCCCTCAAAAAAATCAGGCAGGATGGTACGCCCGCACAATTGGCGTTGTCCAATCGCTGCCGTATGGGGACCGTTATAGCACTGGCCAAAAGAGATCGATGGTGATTCAGGGCACAAGAGAGCGATTGGCCTGCAGGTGGCTTCAGCGGCAGCTTGTTCTGCTTGATTTTCCAAAGAGAGGTCGACAGCGCGATCAATGCCGCGCAATAATTGAGGGGTAGAGAGGCATTTCCCATGGCGATCCACGTCGAACTTGATCCAGAGCTCGAAGCGCACTTAGCTGCGGAGGCACAGGTTCGTGGCTTGGCGTTGGAAGGGTATGCCCAGCGGCTGCTCCAGGAGGCTGTGGCTTCAAGTCCGGGACGCCGTTCCCGCGCAAGCCAGGAGGAATTTCGCGAGTTTCTGGATGCGCTGGCCAGTCGAGCTCCCAATGTTCCCGCGTTGCGCTCATCGACATTTTCGCGGGAGACGATTTATGGCGAGCATGACTGATGGCGGGCGATGCGTATCTTGTGGACACCAATATCCTGTTGCGTCTGGTGCAGCCCGACAGCCCTGAGCACGGAACGGTCCGCGCGTGCACAGACCTCTTGTGGGCACAAGGCGCAATCCTTTTCTACACTTCCCAGAACCTGGCTGAGTTCTGGAATGTGTGCACTCGCCCGGCGGACCGGAATGGCTTCGGATATTCCGTAGCCGAAGCGGATGAACGCGCCGGCCTGATCGAAGCCAAGCTCAGTTTTGCCGCCGACAGCGAAGCAACGCACAGGGAATGGCGCAGGATTGTCGTTGCCAAAAAAGTATCGGGCGTTCAGGTACATGATGCCCGCCTGGTTGCCGCGATGCATGTCCACCGGATCGAGAATCTACTGACTTTGAATGCGCAAGACTTTCGTCGGTACGAAGATATCGTTGTGATCTCTCCACAGAATGTGCCGACTTGAGGATCGATGATGGATTCTGGAACCAGATCGCCTGCCAAACTGCCCGCGGGGATTGCCATCCGCGGAAATGACGATGGGGAACTGACGCGGCGCGTACATGGCGAAGCGCCGCATCCCTATCGCTCGCCGTTTGCCAGGGATGGGGCGCGGATTCTTCATGCGCGGGCGTTTCGACGGCTGGCCGGCAAGACGCAGGTGTTTACGCACCGGCCCGGCGATCCGCCGGCGGACCATTTCCGCAGCCGCCTGACCCATACATTGGAAGTGACCCAGATTGCGCGCACGCTGGCCCTGGCGCTGGGGCTGAATGCGGAGCTGGCCGAGGCGCTGGGGCTGGTACACGACATCGGCCACCCGCCCTTTGGCCATGCCGGGGAAAAGGCTCTCGATGCCTGCCTGCGGGGCTTTGGGCTGAGCTTCGACCACAACCTGCACGCGCTGCGCATCGTGACCTGGTTTGAGGAGCGCTATGCGGGCTTTCGCGGGCTGAATCTTACGCTGGCCGTGCGCGAGGGGATCGTGAAGCACTCTCGCGATTACTCTGCGGCCGAACACCCGGAGCTGGCTGCCTATTTTCTCGACCAGTTTCCGCCGCTTGAGGCGCAGTTGATCGACCTGGCCGACGAGATTGCCTACCTGACCGCCGATCTGGACGATGGACTGGATTCCGGCATCCTCACGCTGGAACAGGTGCGCGAGGGCGTGCCGCTGTTTCGCGGGTTTTATGACGCGGTGGTCAGGGAATATCCGGCGGCGGCGCCAAAAATTGCCAACTATGAGGCGCTCAAGGGGGTCCTGAACGCGCTGGTGACGGACTTGCTGGACGAGGTGCGGGGACGCGTGGCTGCGATTGGGGCGACGACTCTTGAGGATATTCGGCGGGCGCCGCAACGGCTGGCTGGGCTCAGCCCGGCGATGGAAGCGGCGCGGCTCGCAGCCAAAGAGTTCCTCTACGCCAATCTCTACAACACTCCGGGGATGGAGGAACTTCACAGGCATGCGGCCCGGGTAGTCGAGGAGTTATTTGCGGCTCTCATGGCCGACCCAGGGATGCTGCCCGAGGATCATCGGGCGGAGATTCCGACGCAGGGGCTGGCGCGGACTGTGGCCGACTACATTGCGGGCATGACGGATAGCTTTATTGAGCAGGCTTGGGGACGGTGCGGGGGATGGTAAGGCGGACAGCATGAACCCTTGTCGAGTCGAATTGCCTGAATAGCCTATTTCGCTGGGAGAAATTCAATCCGCGCCAGATCGGCCACGGTTTTGAAGCCATAGTCGGCGGTCACCAGGACGTGATCGGCGGAGTCCATGGCCAATTCGAGGGCGAAGGCATCGGCATAGGCAATCTTGCGGTCCACCTTGATCTCGGCAGCGCGAATGGCTCGCTCGCCATTGACGGAAACAATCTCGCACTCAATGGGGAGAAGGCCGCTCAGGATGCGCGCTTCGTGCGATGCGCCTGAGCGCTTGCGCAGGTTTCCGGCAACCTCGCCCCATTGCACGGCTGAGATGCGCACCGCGGCTTGGCCTGCGACACAGATGCCGAGGATTTCTTCTACGCGAACGGCGCCTGCTTCATCATCGATATATTGCAGCAAAGCTGAGGAGTCCAGGATGTAAGCGGTCATCTGGCGGTTTTACCAACCCTCTTCTTCCAGCTCCCGTTTAAGCTCAAGTCGCCGATCCTCAAGCAACATATCAGTCCCTGAAGGCAGGCCTGCCGTGCATCCTCGCATTTCATTGATCCGCCTCAGCTTGGCAGCGAGGGTATCCGGCTCCAGAATCACACGCGTTCCCTCCTGGCGGATTCGAACGCGGGTTCCAGGCTCGATCCCAAGCGACTCTCGAATCTGAGCGGGGATGACCATTTGGCCCTTGGTGCTCACGGTGGCGAAGATTTGGGTGCTCACGGGGGTGAAGATTTGCTCCATGGCTTACATTCTAGCATGGGTAAGATTGGCAGTCAAATGTAGGTAGCATTTAATAAGTAAGATTTATACTGTATTGGTCTTACTTTCAATTGTAAGTCTTACTGCACTGTCCCCTTGGGCCTCAGCCGCCGGAGGTCGAGCGCGCACTCGACGGCGTTCTGGGCGTTGAGGCGGAGGTTGTCAGAGGCGGCCCAGAGCCAGAGGCGGGAGACCTGGGTGGAGTTGCGGGGGCCGGGCTCGGGACGCAGGCGGACGAGTACGTCGTTCTGGCCGGTGGCGGCAAGGTTGGAAGGTGAATCGGTGTCTTCAAGGACGAGGTCCACGTGGTCGCCGCTGAGAGCTTCTTCGAGGGCGGAGATCTCGACAGGGCGCTCGAGCTCGATGGCGATGGACATGGTGTGGCCGTGAAAGACCGGCGCATGAATGACCTGCAAGGCCAGGGCCGGCCAGCGGCCGGCAGCCAGCGCGTCATAGTGGCGGCGAATCCGCGCATCCACGGCGTTTAGATTCACGGTGGCGCCTTCGCCCAGTCCGGTGAGCAGGTTGTAGGCAATCTGCGCGTCGTAAATAGCACGCGGCAGGTTCTGGAAGCTGAGCAGGGTTACGGTCTGCTGGTGCAGCTCATCCATGGCGGCACGGCCAAACTGACTGGCAGGTTCAAGAACCGTGGCGGCGGCAAAGCGCACCGGCGCGGCCGTTTGCAGCCGGTCAAGAAGGAGCGCCAGCGCCAGGGCGGCGGGGTGGGCAGGGACAACGGCAGGGGTAAACAGGTCGGGGGTGACGGCCTCGGAACCGAGCCAGGGAGCGCGCACCAGCACACCGGTTTCCTGGTCGAGCGCGCCGGAGAGGTCAAGCACGGTTGAACCGGAGCGGAGAGCCTGACGCCAGTGTCTGCGAGTGAGGTCTTCGGAGCCGGCAAAGAAGGTAAAGTCGACGTGGTCAAAGGCATCCGCCTCGATGGCGTGGATGACGGTAACCTCGTCGCCCACCTGATCCAACTGGCCGTGGGCCGTTGCCTCATCGAGCAGGATGAGGTTGGCGGTCGCCAGGGGCGACTCCGACAAGGCTTCCTTCAATTCCCGGCCGATCAAGGTAGAGGCTCCGGCAATGGCAATCTTGTACACAAGCGTCCTTTTTTGCTTGGAAATGATTCAGAGCATTTTCAGCGATGGTGCGATGCAGAGCCAAGGGCGCGGGAACGAGAGGTCAGACTCCTTTGCGGATGAACTCAGCAGGATTGCGCGTCAGAATGGATGCCGCCTTGAGGAGTTGTCGTCCGGGATTGGCATACAGCTTTTCGGCGACGGAAAACTTCCACTGCGCGGGAATCTCCGCTGTCCCCGAACTTCCCACCCACGGGTATTCAACGTTGTCCAGTCTTTTGCCATCGTCATCAACCTGCGGATGAAGCATATCGATCTCCCGGCAGAGGTCGCGAATCGCCGTCAAATCCCTGTGTTCTCCCACTCCGAGGCGATGCCTGTGCTTTGAAATGAGACCAGGCAGCACTCTGGCGATCACGTTGTGCTTGAATCGCAGTTCCCCGGCGCCAGCTTCCGGCATCCAAAGATACGCCTTGCAAAGCTTCTCCAGCCACATTTGAAGATAGTGCAACCGATGACTGATGGGTAGGCCACTGTCCTCGAGCACCAGGAATGCGTCCGGGTCCGAACCGGCCTGCACTGCGAAGGCTTCGCTCCAGGTCGCCATCGATCAAGCCACCGCAGGGTAAAGAGTGTCACCAAGTTTCCACCCTTCGGGCAAGCGCAAACTGCCCGCGCGAATCGCATCATATTCGCTTTCAGTCACTTCGATGACCACCGACGAAAAAGGAATCTGGGGCGGATCGGCGCCAAACAGGATGGGCCAAATACCGGACTCGAACGTGTCGGGATTGACCTCAAGCAGCTTTACCGGCTCAGCATCATTGTGTTCCTTGTCAGCCACAAGGTGGATGATCCGGCTGATCGACGGCTCAAAGTTGCGGTGCGCCGTGGCCAGGGTTCTCGCAATTTCGCTCTTGTTCGGCGTGTGCTGCATACCATCAGTCCTTCAAGAAATTATAGAGCATGGAAAATGAGCGAGTCCGATAAGATCACGCTGAAGTCCTAAGCCCGCAATCCAATTCACCTTTTGTTGGGAACTCTTAGCGGCTTGAGGAGTCCGGTTCTGGCGCGGTCGGATCCGGGTCGAGAGCGGCAACGCCGACGGGTCGTCTGCGCCGGCGGCGGGACCACGAATAAGCCGCTCGCGCCCAGATGCCGGAGAACACGTAGGTGATTCCAATGGCGAAAAATACAAAATGGGAGAACCTAACCACGACGTAAACAACGATGGACAGGACAAACAGAATCTGGAAAGGATGGCTGCGGGCGAAGTTGATTTCTTTGCCAGACCAGAAACGCCACGTACTGACCATGAGGAACCCACTCAGGCCCACAAAGACCAGCCAGAGAATGGCGACCCACCAGGCCTCGACGGGAAGTCCCCATTGCATATGAACCGTGGAGGCCAGGAAACCGGCGGCGGCGGGAATGGGCATGCCGACAAAATACTTTCGCCCCGGCCTGCCGGGATTTCGCGGCTGGGCGTCGTGGCTGATGTTGAACCGCGCCAGGCGCGAAACGCCGCCGATGAGAAACAGGAAGCAGATGAAGGCGCCGGCATGTTGCAGGTCGAGGCGCAACTGGGGGTTAATGGAATCGGGCAGGAAGTGAAATCCCCAGATGAGGGCCAGCAGGCTGGGCGCCACGCCAAAGGTGATGGCGTCGGCCAGCGAATCCAGCTCCTTGCCGAATTCGCTGGTGGTATTGGTCATGCGGGCGATGCGTCCATCAAGGGCGTCAAACGGGATGGCGAAGATAATGGCGATGGCCGCCCAGTCAAGATGCATTGCCGCGTCGCCGCTGATGGCCTTGATGGTCTCAGTGATGGAAAAGAAGCCGGCGGCAATGTTGCCCACGGTAAACAGCGAAGGGAGCAGGTACATGCCGCGGCGGAGACGCGCCTTGGTGTTGGCCTTGGCCATTGCTATATCGTGGCCGTTCATTGGCCTTCTCCGTTGGGCATGGCGGCAAGCACGCTGGAACCGCCCTTGACCCGCTGGCCAACCTTGACGCGAAGGGCGGCCTCGGCGGGCAGCAGAACATCGACCCTGGAGCCGAATTTGATGAGACCGACACGCTGGCCGCGCTCGACAGAGTCGCCCTCGCGGAGGTTGAAGACGATGCGGCGGGCCAGCAGGCCGGCGATCTGCTTGAAGGTGACCTCCAAAGTNNGTTCCGCTCGTTGTGCTCCGCCGAGTCGGGGTTCATGGCGTTCAAATACTGGCCCTTCCGGTATTGAACAGCTTTGATCACGCCGCCGATGGGCGAGCGGTTCACGTGTACGTCAAAGACGCTGAGAAAGATGCTGATGCGCTGCCGGGACCCTTGGGGAGTGGCGATGGTGACCGTCTCGGTGACCAGTCCGTCCCCAGGGGACACAATCAACCCAGGGCCAGCGGGAACCGTGCGCTGAGGATCGCGGAAGAACCATAGAAAAAACGCCGCCAGCAGCACAGGGGCGATACTCCACGCCCAACTGCCCGTAGCCCACACCAGCAACCCTGCGACTGCCAGCAAGCTCAAACCGTAGATGTAACCGTCACGAACCATTGTCCCCAACGATTATACGGCGATTCGGGCCGGGAAACGGCTATGTTGCTGAATTGGCGGGTCGGGTAAGCGACGCTACAGGGAACACACGATCCGCGGTAGGGCCGCACGGGAGAGCGCGGCGACGCTCAGGCGATTCGGCTGCATGAACCTGAAGGCGCTGGAAGCCTAAGCGATTGCAGGCTGACGGCGCTCCAGGGCAAAGATCAG